>JBFZCW010000397.1:0-19783 GCA_041307765.1 Chromatiaceae bacterium | reverse complement strand
AGCATCAGCCACCCGGCCGCGTTCTGCGGATTCGTCTCCAGGCGCTCGGCCAGCTGCTGTGCCAGGACGTCAAGGGACGGCATGGCGCTGCCGTCGGGGCGCGCCACATTGTGGCCGGGCTGTGTCTGGGCCGACGGGGCGCTGCCGGCGGCTTCGAGCCGGGGGATGATGTCGCTGGCGCCGATGGTGAGATACAGACTCACCGCTGCGGCGGGGACCGCCAGGGCCAGGATCGGGGCCGCCCAACGCCCGCCGGACGCCAGCGCCGGTTTGGCAACGCCGTTGGGTTCAATGTCGTGAATCAGCTCGCGCTCCAGGTCGTGGCGGGCGGCCTCGTACTGCGACTGGTCCAGTTTGCCCAGGGCGAGGTCTGCATCCAACTCGGCAAGCTGCTGGCGGAACACATCCAGGTTGAGGGTGTTGCTGTCCAGGTCAGGGGTTTCGGGGCCGCTCCGGAACAGGGGCACCAGAACGAAGAACAGGGCCAGCGCGGCGAGCCCGGCGGCGAACGTCCAGAAGATGATCATGACCGGTCCCCCTTGGGCCGGCGCGCGGGTTCACGGCCTGGGCTCAGGAGCCCGGCGAGGCGCTGGCGCTCGGCCTCGGTGAGGTCCGCCTCCTGCCCCTTGCCCTTGGCCCGGATGGTGCGCAACACGACCACAGCCCCCAAAAGCCCAAGGGCCAGGGGTCCGAACCACAATACATAGGTGGAGGGTTTGATGGGCGGGGAGTAAAGGACGAAGTCCCCGTAACGGGCAACCAGGAAGTCCACCACCTCGGCCTTGGACTTGCCGGCGCGCATCATCTCGTAGACCTCGCGGCGCAGGTCCTGGGCCAACTCCGCCTGAGAGGCGGAGAGGGACTCGTTCTGGCAGACTAGGCAGCGCAGCTCGTCGATGAGGCCCCGAAACTCGGCCTGCTGGGCCGGGTCGTCAAAGCTGAATTCCTCCAAAGTGAAGGCGTGGGCAGTTGTGGCCGCAAAGGGCCAGGCTAAGACGCCGGCAAGGAGCGCCGCAGGCAACATCTTCAATCTCATCAACTTTCTGCCTTGAGCTGGTCAACGATCGGGCGCAGGGTCTGTTCCCACACGGTCTGGTCGATGGGCCCGATCTGCTTGTAGCGGATGGTCCCCTTGCGGTCGACGACGAAAGTCTCCGGGGCCCCGTAGACGCCCCAGTCGATGCCCACACGGCCGTCTTCGTCGAAGGCGACCACGTGGTAGGGGTTGCCGAACTGGCGCAGCATCTGCAGGGCATCGGGTTTGTCATCCTTCCAGTTGAGCCCGACGATCTGCACCCCGCTCTCCTTGGCGATTGCCATCAACTGGCGGTGCTCGGCACGGCAGGAGACGCAGGTGGAGAACCACACGTTGACCAGGGAGACCTTGCCGCGCAGGTCGGCGTCCGAGACGCTGCGCTTGGGGTCCTGGAGGGTCGGCAGGGTGAACTGGGGGACCGGCTTGCCCACCAGCGGAGAGGGGACCTTACGTGGGTCTGTGCCCAGCCCGAAAAAGAGCAGGCCAACCAGGGCCACGAACAGGGCCAGGGGTAACAGGAAACGCAGCGACTTGCTCATGGGTCAGATCCTCGCGGTGCCGGCGGCGGCGACGGTATCCGCCGCGCGGACACGCCGTGTCGCGGTGCGGTAGCGGCGGTCGCTCAGCGCCAGGAGTCCGCCTAGTCCCATGAAGATGGCGCCCAGCCAGATCCAGCGAACGTAGGGCTTGTAGTAGAGGCGCAGGGCCCAGTCGCCCTGTTGGTCCACGGCCTCGCCAAGGGACACGTAGAGGTCGCGGGTCAATCCGGGGAGGATGGCCGCCTCGGTCATTGGCATGCCGCCGGTCAGGTAGGAGCGCTTCTCCGGCTCCAGGACGGCGATCTGGCGGTCCCCCTCGAAGACCAGGAAGCGGCCCCGGTGGGCGCGGTAATTGGGGCCGTTCACGGCCTGGGCCCCCTCGAACTGGAAGCGGTAGCCGGCCACTTCCTGGGAGGTCCCGGGGGACATGCGCACGTCTTTCTCGACGCCGAAGTGGGAAACCATGGTGATACCGACGATCAGCACCGCAACGCCCAGATGGGCCAGGAGCATGCCGTAGTAGGAGCGGCTGTTGCCGGTTAGGTCCGCCAGGGCGCCGCGCAGCCCGCGCTTATGCCGCAGGCGCTCGTAGAGCCCGGTGAGATGGGAGAAGGTCAGCCAGGCGGCCAGTCCGAGTCCAAGCGGAACGGTCGCATGGCCCGCGGAGATGCCCGGGAGGAAGGCTAGGGCGGTCACCGCCACGGATAGGGCAAAGGCAATCCAGAGCTGACGCGCCAGGCGGCCGGGCTCGTCGTGCTTCCAGCGGGCCAGGTGCCCGATGCCCATGAACAGGGCGAGGAACGGCATCACCGCCAGGAACATCTTGTTGAACCAGGGAAATCCCACCGAGATCTTGCCCCAGGCCATGGCCTCGTAGATGAGCGGGGCGAGGGTGCCGAACAGGACCAGGGCGGCGAACAACGTGAGCAGGAGGTTGTTGGCCAACAGGAAGCTCTCTCGTGAGACCAGGTCGAAGCCCCCGCCGGTGGATACGCTGGGGGCGCGCCAGGCGTAGAGGGCCAGGGAACCGCCGATGACGATGCACAGGAAGATCAGGATGAAGGTCCCGCGGGTCGGGTCCGTGGCGAAGGCGTGGACCGAGGTCAGCACCCCCGAGCGGACCAGGAAGGTCCCCAGCAGGCTGAGCGAGAAGGCCGAGATGGCCAGCAGCACCGTCCAGGACTTGAAGGCCCCGCGCTTCTCCGTCACGGCGAGCGAATGGATCAGAGCGGTGCCCACCAGCCAGGGCATGAGGGAGGCGTTCTCGACCGGATCCCAGAACCACCAGCCGCCCCAGCCGAGCTCGTAGTAGGCCCACCAACTCCCCAGGGCGATCCCGATGGTCAGGAAGATCCAGGCCACCGTGGTCCAGGGCCGCGACCAACGGGCCCAGGCGGCGTCCAGGCGCCCGCCGATGAGGGCCGCGATAGCGAAGGCGAAGGCCACGGAGAAGCCCACATAGCCCATGTAGAGCATGGGGGGATGGATGGCCAGCCCGAAGTCCTGGAGCAGGGGGTTGAGGTCGCGCCCCTCCGGCGGCATCGGAAAGATGCGATCGAAGGGGTTGGAGGTGAGCAGCATGAAGAGTAGGAAACCAATGCTGATCATCCCCTGTACCGAGATGACCCGGGCAATGACGGCCAGTGGCAGGGCGCGGCTGAACGTCGCCACCGCCGCCCCCCAGGCGGCGAGCAGGGTCGCCCACAGGAGCAGAGATCCCTCGTGGGCCCCCCAAACCGCCGAGACCTTGTACATGTCCGGGAGCAGGGAGTTGGAGTTGTGGGCCACGTAGGCGACGGAGAAGTCGTCCGTCAGGAACGCCTGGCCGAGGGCGGCGAGGGCGACCAGCGTGAAGGTGAACTGGCCCCAGGCCAGCGGTTTGGCCATGCCCATCCAGGGTCTGGATCCGGTGAACGACCCGGCGAGGGGGAAGGCCGCCTGGACCAGGGCGAGGGCCAGGGCCAGGATCAGGGCGAAGTGACCAATCTCGGGGATCATTGTATGCCCACCTGCGACGCCTTGGTCGCCTTCTGGGCCGCATCCAGGGCCGTGGCCGCGTCTGAGTGAGGCTTGAGGGTTGCGGCCACCTCCGGGGGCATGTACTCCTCGTCGTGCTTGGCCAGGACCTCCTCGGCGTAGAAGACCCCGTCGCTACCCAGCTTGCCTTTGGTGACCACACCGCGGCCCTCGCTGAAGAGGTCCGGCAGGATTCCCGTGTAGCTGACCCTGACCTTCTCGGCGTTGTCCGTCACCACGAACGTCAGAGTCAGACCGTCGGGCTGGCGCTGGAGGGTCCCAGTCTCCACAAGGCCTCCCAGGCGGAAAACATGATCGGCCGGGGCCTCTCTGGCCAGCACCTGGGAGGGGCTGAAGAAGTAGGCGATATTGCTGCGCAGGGCGCTGAGCGCCATGGCAGCCGCGGCACCGACCCCGGCGATCCCCAGGGCGACGAACAGTAGACGTTTTTGGCGGGCTTTCATCGGTCACCTTCACCTGTCGAGGTTGCGCAGTCGGGCTAATCGACCTAAACGCGCGAGAATGGTTCGCCGCTCCCGGCGCAAAAGAAGCATTTCGGCTACCAGCAGGGCCAGGCCCATGCCGTAGGCGCTCCAGACGAAGAAGGCGTAACCGCCCTGGGAGAAAAACTCGCTCATGCCTTTGCCTCCGCGGCGATCAGGTCGCGCACCCATTGGGCCTCTGCCTCGCGGGTGAGGATGACCCCCCGGGCCCGGGCGAAGACCACGGCGAACGAGTAGGCCCAGAGCCCCAGGGTGGTGACCAGCATGGCCCACAGGATGTTGGGGTCCACGCGGTCCATGGCGGACCGCTGGTGCAGGGCGGCACACTGGTTGGGATCCGGGCAGTTGATGGACCAGAAGATGATGGGGATGCAGACCAGGCCCACGAGCGCCAACAGGGCTGAGGACCGGTCGGCACGGCGCACGTCGTCGATGGCTGAATGCAGGGCCATGTAGCCGATGTAGAGGAAGAGCAGGATCAGCTCAGACGTCAGTCGCGGGTCCCAGTCCCACCAGGTCCCCCAGCTCGTGCGGCCCCAGAAGGACCCGGTCCACAGGGCGATGAAGGTGAAGATAGCCCCAGTTGGGGCGGTGGCTACGGCCATCATGTAGGAGAGACGGGTGTTGAAGACCAGTCCCACCGCCGACCAGCCCGCCAGGACCACGTACAGCCACATCGAGAGCCAGGCCGCCGGGACGTGGAGGAAGATGATCCGGTAATACTCCTTCTGCGGGTTCGATCCACCCAGGCGATCCGGGGTTTCGAAAAAGCCCCAGTAGAGTCCCGCCAGGGTCAGCAGCGCTGCGATCACCGCGAACCAGGGGATCATGCGCCCGGCCAGGGTGTAGAAGGTGGCCGGTGAGGAATATCTGAACCAGTTGATCTTCATGGGGTTACCGCAAAGGGGATTATTCCAGCGCGATGCGTAGCGCAGCGCCCGTGGCCAGGGGCGAGAGGGTCAGTGCCAGCAGCAGAAACGCGCCAAGTAACGAAAGGTACGGTTGGGTGTCGCCCAGGTCAATCATGCTCACGGTCACGGCCCCGGCCCCGTAGACCAGCACCGGGATGTAGAGCGGCAGGATCAGGAGCGAGAGCAGGATGCCCCCGCCTCGCAACCCGAGGGTGAGGGCCGCCCCAATCGCCCCGATGAGGCTCAGGACCGGGGTCCCGATCAGGAGCGAGACCATCATGATCCATTGCGCCTCCCCCGGGAGCTGGTACTGGAGCCCGATGAGGGGGGCGATGAAGACCAGGGGCAGCCCCGTCAGCAGCCAGTGGGCCGTCACCTTGGCCAGGACCAGCAGGGCCGGCGGCTGGGCGGTGAGGAGCATTTGCTCCAGCGTGCCGTCGTCGTAATCCGCGGCGAAGAGCCGCTCCAAGGCTAGCATGGAGGCGAGCAGGGCGGCGACCCAAACCACCCCGGGGCCAAGGATCCTCAGGGTCTCTCTCTCGGTACCGACCCCGAGGGGGAATAGGCTCACGACAATGACGAAGAAGAATAGGGTGGTCAGGACGTCCGTGCGCCGGCGCATGGCCAGGGTGATGTCACGCCCGAGAACGCAGAGGAAGACGCGCAACACCCCTCAGGCCCCCAGTTGCAGCCGTTGGACCTGGCCCGATGTCAGCGGGACCTCCTGGTGGGTGGTCAGGACCACCAAGCCACCGCCGGCCACGTGGTCCGCGATCATGGACCCGAGCAGTTCGACCGCGTCTGTGTCCAGGGCGCTGAAGGGTTCGTCCAAGATCCAGAGGGGGGCGCGACTGACTAGGAGTCGCGCCAAGGCGACGCGCTTCTTCTGACCCTGGGACAGGACCTTGGTCGGGAGGTCCTCGTACCCGGCCAGCCCCATGCGGCCGAGGGCCTGCCAGAGGGCGTCGTCGGCGACCCGGTCACCGTCCAGGGTCGCCGCCACGCGCAGGTTCTCGATGCCGTTGAGGTCACTCTTGATCCCGTTGAGGTGACCAAAGTAGAGCATCTCGCGGCGATAGTCCTCGCCGAGGGCGGCAATGTCCTCGCCGCGCCAGCAGATCTGTCCGGCTTCCCGGGAGAGCAGGCCGCACAGAGCCCGTAGCAGTGTGGTCTTGCCGCTGCCGTTACGCCCGCGCACGTGTAGAAGGGTGCCTGAGGGCAGGGAGAAGCAAAGATCCGAGAACAGGCGTCGGTCACCGCGCCTGCACTCGAGGTCGACGACATCGAGCATGGGGGTCCTGTTGGATGGTCCGGGGAATGCCCGGGTCGGACGAGTGCCCGCTGCGGCGCCGGCTTCGCAACCGGTCTCAGCGTGGCGGGTCCCTCGCCCAAAAAGTAGGCAACAGTAACCCGAGCAGGAACAATCCACAACCCGCGTTACCAAGCCTAAGGAGTGACGGGTGTGGTGACTTCGAAGGGGGCCCGGATCCCGACTCCTGTCGCCACCCCTGCCTGAAGCCGTCGGTACCGCCTGCAAGACGGACGCCTCAGAGGTCCGTGCCGACCTCGCGAGTAGGGCGCGTCGGCACATCCCGGGCCGGTCCTGGCCCTCCTGGCTCGGCCGCGGTGCTAGCCCGCGTTGCCCAGCATGGCGTCGACCTCGCGCTCGGCGTCTGCCCAGTCCTGGGCCTCGAAGCCTGAGGCGAAGTTGCGTGCCTCTGCCTTGTAATAGGCGGCCTCCTGGATCATGGCCAGGCGAGCCTCGGCGTCCACTCTGGGTTTGGCGGGCGCCGGGTTGGCCACTGCCGGCCTTGCGGCGGCCTTGGGGGCGGGCTTGACCTTGGGTGCCGGCGCGGGCGTGCGGATTGCTGCCGGCGTGGGGGTCGCTGCCGGCTTGGCCACAGGGGCGGGCGCCGCTGGCTTTGCCGCGGGCGCGGCGGCCGCCTTCGGTGTTGCCTTGGTCGCTATCTTCTTGGGCGGGGTCGCCTTGGCCGCCGCCGCAGCAGGGGCGGCGGCCTTTACGGGGGTCTTCTTGGTTACGATCTTCTTGCCGTCGTCAGCCATCGTCTCTCACTCGCCTCTTGTCAGGTAGGGGGTTTCCCGGGCTCTCGGTCGTGTTGCCGACGTGCTAACCCGAGCAGGCGGTCACCGGCGTCTGGTCGCCGATGTCCTGCACGGGGCCGCCGACGGAATGCCGCCGGCACTGGGACGGTCTTGGCGCCGCCTCGCTGTTCCACCGACCTAGGGCCGGTTAGTGGGTATTTCAAAAGGGTCTGACTTGCCGACCCCGGTCCATGCCGTCGCCGGGGTGCCTGGGGCCTGCCTGGTACGGGGGCTCGACGAAATCGCAATTGGGGCCCTACCTAAGTCCTAGCGGATAGTGTGCCATCGTCGCGCGGCAGGGGAAAGCGTTGCTGCGGTTGCGGGGCTAGGCCTGGGCCGCGGTGCTGGCGGGGACGACTCACTCGGGTGCCCCTCGCCCAGGTTCAGGACCTGGTACCCAGTCCAGCCACCGGACCAGGTAGTAGATGCGCAGCCCCTCGGAGGACGCGGATGGGCCATAGACCACCGCCGCGTAAAGGTTCTTCGCCGGGTCCGCCCCGGCAATGGCGCTCTCCTTGTCGGCCACTGGGGACACGCAGCCCTCGGGGTAACGGGACCGGGACCGGCGCGGTGCCTTGATCAGGGCGAAGCGCTCGCGCAGCGACCAGGATTCGGAATCGACAATTACATTGGGCAAGGGCTGGGTCCGGCTGTTGCAACTGGGGTGATAATCCCGGCGCGCAGTGTGCGGTCCTGTGGGTACAATACCAGCCGCGATGGCCCGCGGTCCTGGCTCCTCGGGCGGCGGGCGCCAAACCGTACCCATCCCGCGACGGGGTATAAGACCATGATCGCTCAGCACGCCCTTGTGCTCAATCTGCATCAGCCCTCCGGAAACCTCGACGACCTGCTCGCCCACAACGAGTGGGAGGCCAAGGAGATCCTATACGCCCTGGACCGCATCCCCCGCAGCCTGTGGGGCTACGAGGACTTGGCGCGGGTGCACCTATCTCTCTCCGGCACCCTGCTGGAGACCTTATCAAACCCCGACTTCCAGAAGCGGGTCTACGGCATCGTCGATTGCGGGACCCTCCTGTGGCGCCTGCAGAACCACGACCTGTTCGAGATGCTTGGTACCGGCTACTACCATCCCGTGTTGCCCCTGATCCCGGAGGCGGACCGCTCCGAGCACCTGCACCGCTGGCTGGGCATCGCCCACCATCTCTTCTGGCGCCCCCGCTTCGACGGCTTCTGGCCCCCGGAGATGGGCTTCTCCATGGAGATGATTCCCCTGCTTCGCGCCCACGGCTATCGCTATGTCATGGTGGACAGCGAGCAGGTGGAGGCCGTGACGACCATGAGCTGGCAGGAGCTGCGGTATCGGCCGCACATCGCGCGGTACGGCAAGGACGAACTCATCGTCGTCGTGCGTGACCGCGACCTCTCCAACGCCCAGGAGTCTGGCATGGAGGTGGACTGGTTCCTCAACGAGGTCGCTGAACGCACAAAATGGTGCGATTTTCCCCCACTGGTGACCACCTGCACCGACGGTGAGAACGGTGGCTGGTTCCGCAACACCACCAGCGGCGCCAATTTCTGGAGCGCCTTCTACCAACCCCTGATGGAGCGGGTCCGGGCCGGCAAGGCCGGGATGTCGCCGACCTTTATCAGCGACTACCTCAAGGTCCACGGGGCTCAGGGAGAGGTGCGTGTCCACACCGGGGCCTGGAACACCGGCTGGCACGATGGGCGCGGCTTCGTCCAGTGGACAGGGTCCCAGGCCCAGAAGGACGGTCTCGCGGCCCTGGCCGAGGTGAGCGCCGCCCTGCATGCGGCCCGCCGCCGGGCGGCGGCGGAGCGTCCGGAGGACGGCGATCTGGCCGGTCTGATCGAGACGGCCCTCTGGCACCTGCTGCGCGCGGAGACCAGCTGCAACTTCTTCTGGGCTGAGGCCTGGGTGCCACGTTCCACGGCGGACCTCGATGTGGCCAGGGACGCCCTGGCGCAGGTTGAGGCGCGGCTTGGTCCGGCGCTCAACCCAGCTCAGGAATCGGTCAGCCCGTCGGTCCCCCCTTCGGTCTCCGAGTCGGCGCCCCTCGCCGGGGGTTCGATCGGCGCGCCCCCCCAGATACCGCAGAGCCAGATACCGCAGAGTTAGAGGAGCACTACCCGTGAATGCCTTGCCAGAATACGTGGACGGTCTGCCCAACATCGCCGGCTCTGAGAAGCAGGTTGCCGAGGTCGTGGCCCGGGGCCGCGGTAAGGATCTTTACTGCTACCACGGCGGATGCGCCTTCGGCTCCATCCGTGCCGTCTGCGCCATCGCCCTGCACCAGCACCAGCCCCTGATCCCGGCGGGCGGCGGCGACCTGCACACCGCAGCCATTATCAGCAACCTCCAGTACATGATGGAGAACCAGGGCATCGGCGACAACCACAATGCCCCGGCCTTCGTCTGGTGCTACAAGCGCATCGGCGAGTTCGTCCCGCAGCTCATGGGGGAAGGGAAGACCCCGCGGTGCATGCTCGAATACTCGGGCACCTTGCTCCACGGGCTACGCGCCATGGGCGAGCACCACGTCATCGATGCCCTGAAGAACGTCACCTGCAACCCCGACTACGTGGGCGCCGTGGAGTGGCTGGGCATGCCCTGGGGCCACGCCGTCGCCCCATCCACCCCGGTTCAGGACTTTCGGCTCCATGTGCGCGCCTTCCAGCACCACTTCGCTGCCATCTTCGGCTGGGAGGCCCTGGAGCGGGTTCGCGGCTTCTCCCCGTCGGAGATGGCGCTGCCCAATCACCCGGACGTCGCCTACGAATTCGTCAAGACCCTGGTGGACTGCGGCTATCAATGGGTCCTGGTCCAGGAGCACTCGGTCCAGCAGGTGAGCAACCAGCGCCACCCCGAGCGCCCGCACCTGCCCCACCGCCTGGTCTGCACCAATTCCAAGGGTGAGACCGCAAGCATCATCGCCATCGTCAAGACCCAGGGGAGCGATACCAAGCTGGTGGCGCAGATGCAGCCCTGGTACGAGGCCCAGGGCCTCAACCGCCTGGAACTCGGCGGACATCGGGTCCCGCCCCTGGTCACCCAGATCGCCGACGGGGAGAACGGCGGGGTCATGATGAACGAGTTCCCGGGCAAGTACTTCGAGGCGGTCCGGGCGGCGAGCGGATCGGACGTCCCGCTGATGAATGTCACCGAGTACCTGGAGCACCTCTTCGCCCTGGGCATCAAGGCGTCGGACTTCACGGAGATCCAACCCCTGTTCCACCACCAGATCTGGGAGCGCATGCAGCCCGGCGACGGGCCCGAGCGGCTCGAACAGGTCATCGCAGAGCTGCGGGCGGCGGACCACCGCTTTCACATGGAGGGTGGGAGCTGGACCAACAACCTGTCCTGGGTCCATGGCTACGACAATGTCCTGGGTCCCATGGAGGAGGCCAGCTCGCTGTTCAACGAGCACGTCCTCAAGCCCGGGATGCCGACCAACGAGCAGCGCTACCGCAGCGCCCTGTTCCACCTGATGTGCTCCCAGACCAGTTGCTATCGCTACTGGGGCCAGGGGCTCTGGACCGACTACGGGCGGGAGCTCTGCCGGCGGGTGGGGGACATCGTCCGCTACGACTACGGCTAGGGGATCGACGAACCCTTGCGGGGGCGTCAGCCCCCGGTCAGGTTCATGTGCCGGAAGATGACAGGCTGGGCGCGCAGGTCGAACTCGTGCCCCTTGGGTTTGATCTGCATGGCCTCGTGGATGCCTTGTTCCAGGCGGGCGCTATCTCCCGGGTGCCTGCGCAGGATGGCGCGCAGGTCCAGCGAATGCTCCTGCCCCAGGCAGAGCAGGAGCCGCCCCTCGGCGGTGACCCGTACCCGGTTGCAGTCGCCGCAGAAGTTGTGGCTGTGCGGGGAGATGAAGCCGACCCGGGTCTCGGACCCGGGGATGCGGTAGTAGCGCGCTGGACCGCCGGTGGTCTCCGTCGTCGGCACCAGGGTGAAGTGGGCCGCCAGGTCCTGGCGGATCTGCTCGCTGGAGTAGAAGGCCTCGGCGCGGTCATGGTCGCCGATTACCCCCAGAGGCATCTCCTCGATGAAGCTGATGTTGATCCCCTTTGCCACGGCGAAT
Source organism: Chromatiaceae bacterium (assembly GCA_041307765.1). Classification (GTDB taxonomy): domain Bacteria; phylum Pseudomonadota; class Gammaproteobacteria; order Chromatiales; family Chromatiaceae; genus DYRB01. The sequence goes on along the minus strand of JBFZCW010000397.1, from coordinate 8,608 downwards.
CCGACCAGGTCTCTCACCTCGTGGTGATTGCGCCCCCGCAGGATGACGGCGTTGAGCTTGATGCGCTCGAAGCCGGCCGCGATGGCGGCGTCGATCCCGGCCAGCACCTTTGCCAGGTCGCCCTTGCGGGTGATCTGGTGGAAACGCTCTGGGTCGAGGCTGTCGAGGCTCACGTTGATGCGCCGGACTCCGGCTGCACGGATGTCTACGGCCTGGGTGGCGAGCTGAGATCCGTTGGTGGTGATGACCAGCTCGTCCAGGCCCGGGAGGGCAGCAATGCCCTGCATCAGGCCGACGACGCCCGGGCGTACCAGGGGCTCACCCCCCGTGAGGCGGATCTTGCGCACCCCTAGGGCGACAAACGCCGCGGCGACCGCCTGGATCTCCTCCAGGGACAGGACCTCGTCGCGGGGGGCGAAGCGTTGGTCCGGCTCCATGCAGTAGACGCAGCGGAAGTCGCAGCGGTCGGTCACCGAGATGCGAAGGTAGGTCACGCGCCGCCCAAAGCGGTCGATCAGGGCGCCGGGCTGCCCGGTCGCCGTCGCGGCGGCATGATGGTGGTCAGTGGCGAGGGGCATCGGTGGTATGGCTCCCGTAAGGGCGTCCGTAGGAGATCCATTTAGCAGATGCGCGCACGACTGCCAAGGGACCGCATCAAGGAAATCCTCGGGCCCGCTCGGGTAGCGGACGGCTGAAGCCGCCGCTGCGCCCTTAGTCTGGCGCTCAGATTCCGGCGACAGCCGCAATGGACAGGACGTGCAGGTGGATGCGTTCGTCACGGTCGGGCAGGGCCTCGAACCCTGCCTGAAGGGCGGGAGCGAGGGTCTCCGGCCGTGCCGTGACCACGACCAGGCGCAGGCGGTTCATGGCGGCCGCGTCCCGCTCGGCGCGGCCTGCCGAGACCCAGGCCGGGAGATTGGCGAAGGCCTGCCCGGCATCCTCTGCCTCGATCAGGTAGACCAGCAGCCGGCCGCCGATGACGATGCGTCTGCCAGGGCTGGCAAGCCCAGGCAGAACCACCTGCCCCTGCTCCATGCGGTCGAAAACCTCTGGTGGGCAGGTGCAGCCCAGGTCCTCGCGCACCAGGCGTTCGATGGCCTCGCGCCGGGACAAGGTCAGGGCCGGATGTACAGGTAGCCCTGGGATTGCAGCTCGGCAATGCGCACCACACCGCCGGCGCTGGCTTCGACCAGCCCTGGGAGCAGCTCGTCCAGCTTGAGGTTGAACGCCTTGAGGCTGTTCGCGCACACGTCGACCTCGACGCCGTCCGCCTGCAGGGACTTCACACCGCTGCGGATCTTGTCCACCGCGTCGATGTCGCCGAAGGACTTGACCACAGGGCCGTGCATCACCAGCACGATCTGCACCTTGTCCGGACCGCCCATGCCGTCGACGTGGTTGCGGATGTTGTTGAGGACGAAACTGGCCTTGTCCTCGTCGGCGAGGTGATAGACGACCTTTTGCTTGTCCGCGGCAAAGGCCGGCAGAACGGCGATGAGGATGAACAGCAGGGCGAGCAGTCTGATCTTGGGCATGGTGGGGCTCCTCGGGTGCGACGGCGTCGTTGCGAGCCGATAATCTTACGGTCACCCAGCCTGCCGCCACCATGGAGATGTTCCGGAAATCGGGTTGGGGTTTACCCCGATGCTGGACCGCTTGGCAGGTTGTTTGGGTCGTGTCTCCAGGCCCATGCCCGGTCGCTCTGAGCCGAAAACGCGCTAGTGGGTGTCGGAGTCCTCCAGGCCCGCACGGATCTGGCTCAGGGGAATGCCGAGCGCCCAGGCGGCCGCGGCGGCGGCGAGCGCCTCCTCGACCTGGAGGCCGCTGCCTGGCTTCGGGCCGACGGCTGCGAGTGGCAACAGGCGTTGTTCCGCCTGGCCATTGGCGAGCACGATGAAGCCCGCCCGCTCCACGACGGCGCGGCCGTCCTGGGCACGATGACGTTGGACGATCGGGTGCTCGGCGTCACGGGCGAACCAGAGGACGGACCCCCGGCAATGGCTTGCCAGGCCCGCCGCCAGCGGATTCCCGGCATTCAGTATCACGGCGCCCTCCGCCACGACGGTTCCCACCAGGCACCGCAAGGCCCTGGTCAGGTTGTCCGGCGTTGCGTCCCCCTGCGGCCCGACCTGACCGCCGCCCGCGGCGGCGACGACGGCAACCTGGCAGCGGTCGAAGCCCAGCCCCTGTTCGAGAATCTCGCCTGGCTGGACCTCCAGCACCGCGACCTCCACGCGCGGGTTGAGGAACACGGCACAGGCCGCATCGGGCGTCGCGCAGTCGCCGTCACCGACGCGGCGCCCATCCAGGAAGCGCCCCTCGCCGTTTGTAAGCCCGACATGGGCCCCAGTGCGGCGGAGCATGCCGGCGACCAGGCCGGAGATCGCGGTTGCGCCGGTCTCACCGGTCACGGCGGCCACCGGGATGCACCCGTCCTGCCCAGGCGGGAAGAGAAGGTCGACGATGGCCTCGCCCACAGGCCGCGGGGTGCCGGCAGAGGGCTCCAGGTGCATGCGCAGCCCTGGGCCGGCGTTTACCTCCACCACGGCCCCACCCTGGTCTTCGAGGGGCTGGCCGATGTCCTGGGCCAGGACGTCGACGCCGGCAATATCGAGCCCCACCACCCGCGCCGCGTCCACGACCCGCGCGGCAACCTCCGGGTGGACAAGGTCGGTGATGTCGGTCGCGGTCCCCCCGGTACTCAAGTTGGCGGTGTTGCGGATCAGGACCCGGGCCCCGGCCGCGGGGATCGAGTCCGGCGTGTAGCCCTGCTCGGCGAGAACCGCGAGGCCGATAACGTCGAGCTTGATCAGGCTCAGCACCGTCGCGTGACCCTCGCTACGCCGAGGGTCGCCATTGGCCCTGTCGACCAGCTCGGCCAGGCTGGCGACCCCGTCCCCGATCACCTGGGCGGGCTCACGCAGGGCTGCCGCCACCACCCGTTCCCCTACCACCAGCAGCCGGTGATCGGAACCCGGGATATGGTGCTCACAGAGGATGTCCGGAGACTCCGCCAGGGCTGCGGAAAAGGCCTTTTCGACGCTCTCCTGGGTCCGCAAATTCGCGCTGATTCCGCGTCCGTGATTGCCGAACCGGGGCTTGATGACCACGGGCAGCCCCAGGGCCTGGGCGGCCGCCCAGGCGTCGCCTGGGCTGGAGACGGGACGGCCTTCGGGCACCGGCACGCCTACGGACCGCAACAGGAGGCGGGTCAGATCCTTGTCCTGGGCGATGGCTTCGGCGATGGCACCCGTGCGGTCGGTCTCGGCAGTCCAGACCCGCCGCTGATGGAAACCCTGGCCGAGCAGGAGCAGGTTGTCCCTGCCCAGCCGCCGCACGGGGATGCCGCGGGCCCGGGCGGCACGGGCGATGGCGGCAGTGCTGGGGCCCAGGTGGACCTCCTGGCACAGGGTGCGCAGGCGGGCGATCTCCCCAGCCAAGTCGAAGGCGCCTCCATGCAGGGCTGCGCCGAGGAGGGCCCGGGCGCTGTCCACACAGGCGAGGCCCACAGTGACCTCGTCGTACTCGCAGGCCACCAGGTACAGCCCGGCGATCCGGCTAGGCTGTGTCTGCCGGAAGCTGACTCTGGACCCAGCCAGGGTCTGGAGCTCCAGGGCAACCTGAGCCAGGGTGTCAGCCAGGTTGGCCACCTGCCCCATGCGCTCCAGGAAGGCGCCGCGCTCCGCCAGGCTGGACAACCAGGAAGCCAGGCGCTCCAAGAGGTCCGGGCCATGCTCTGGGATCTCGCCCAGCTCGAGGGTGATCTCGATGACCGGGCGCTCGGCCCAGATGTTCGGGCCCCGCAAGGCCCGGATGCGTCCTATGTCGAGCACGTTCTGACCTCGGGCGGTAACGACGCAAATGGGAGGGATTGGAACCTTGGGGGACTAAGAAGCGGTCCCAGACGGGTCGACTCTGCCTGCAGGGGCCCCGTGCTCGAAAGGCGCACCCGCCTGACTGATGGGGAGTTCGCGGCGTGCCTGGTCTGCCGCCAGCCGGTCGCGCACGAAGGCGACGGTCGCGTCGATCTGGTCTGCCTGGATCAGGAGTAGGTCCCCGGGCTGGGCCGCCCACAGGGCCGCCTCCACCGCATTTTCCCATCCGTGGATGGCCTGGACCTCGGCCACCCGCCCTCCGGCTCCCAGCCCTTGGTGGAACAAGGCCATGATCTCGCCCGGCAGACGCCCCCGGACATAGTGGTCCTCGTACAGGATCACCTGGTCGAAGGCTGCCCCAAGGATCTCACCCTGGCGGATCATATCGATGTCGCGCCGGTCCCCGGCCGCCGAATAGACCGCGATGCGCCGGCGATGGGGGAAGCCCCCAAGGGCTTCGACCATGGCGAGCAGGGAGGACGGGTTGTGGCCGTAATCGAAGATGGCCGTGGCGCCGTTGAGGCCCAGGACATTGAAACGCCCAGGGCTCTTGTCGGTGTCGCCGCCGAAGGTCGCCAGCGCCGCCCGGATGGTGTCCAACGGCAGCCCCAAGGCCCACATACCGCCGGCGCAGGCCAGGGCGTTCTCCACTTGAAACAGGGTGCGTCCCCCACGGGTCAAGGGGATCCCTTCGAACCCGATGGAGGCGACCTCGTCCCTGCCCGTGGCAAGGATTAGCGCACCGTCGCGGGCAAAGGCGACTCTCCCGCCCCGGCGGCGGTGGCGCACCAGGACCGGGTTGCGCCCGTCGCGTGCAAAGTACAGGACCGACCCGCGGCAGTGCCGGGCCATCGGTACCACCAAGGGATCGGCTGCGTTGAGGACGGCGGTGCCCCAGGGGGCGACGCCGCGCACCACCGTCTGCTTGACTTCCGCGAGCTGCTCGGCGGTCTCGATGCCGCCAATACCCAAATGGTCGCCCTCGCCGATGTTGGTCACCACCGCCAGGTCGCACGCATCGAAGGCCAGGCCCTCGCGCAGGATGCCGCCGCGGGCCGTCTCCAGCACCGCCGCCTCCACCTGCGGGTTGAGCAGGACCAGGCGTGCGCTCTTGGGTCCAGCGCAATCGTCTGTGTCGATGCGCCGGCCGGCCAGATAGATCCCGTCGGTGCAGGTCATGCCCACGTGCCGGCCGCTGAGGGTCAAGGCGTGGGACAGGAGGCGGGTGACCGTGGTCTTGCCGTTGGTTCCGCTGACCGCGGCCACCGGGATTCGGCCGTTGCCGCCCTCCGGAAAGAGTGCATCGAGCAGGATCTCGGCCACCGGGCGCCCGGCGCCGGTGCCGCTTTGGATCTTGCCGAGGGTTAGGTAGGCATCCAGCGGTGGGCCCGCCACCACCTCGCTGACACGCCCGCCCTGTGCCTCCAGCGGCCGACTCGGGTCGTCTACGACCAGCCGGATCTCTGCGATATCCAGGGCCATGGCGCGGGCGGCATCCAAGGCTCGGGCGCAGACCTCCGGGTGGACCAGGTCACTCAGGTCCGTCACCTGGGCCGCGCCGGCCGCCCCAGTCGGGGGCTCCCAGCGAATGGTGGCGGCAACCCGGCCCCCGGCTACCAGCACTCGGTAATGGGGACCGGCGACAGGTGCCTCGGTGCAGGCGATCCCCACACTGGCGAGCAGGTCGCCCATCAGGTCCCGCTCCCCGGTCACCCACTGGGCGACGACACCCAAGCGCTCGCTGCAGGTGTTCAGGGCGCGAACCTGGCGTGCCCCGTGACCCAACTGCAGCAGCCCCGACCCCAGATGGCGCACCGGGATCCCGCGCGCCCGGGCGGCTCCCTCCAGCGCGGCGGCAGAGGGCGTCGGCCGCGCCTGCTCTGCCGCGACCCCCAGCTCCGCCAGGGCCGCGGGGAGGTCGAAGGGCACATCGGTGCGGACCGCTATCAGCAGGTCCATGACCGCCTCGGCGCAGGCCCGTGGGACCAGCTCCTGGCGATAGGCAAAGGCGACGATGACCAGGCCCGGCTGTCCGAGCTGCCGGATTCTGAGGAAGTCTTTCCCGGAGCCGCCCAGATGGGTACCCAGGGTGAGGGTCAGGCGCGCGAAGGTCCGGGCCAGCCAGAGCTCCAGGGCCAGTCGGTCCTGCCCTGCGCCCAACCGTGGCAGCCGACAGGCCGGCAGCAGGGCACCCACTCGGGACCTGATCCGCCGGCAAAGGCCGTCAAGCTCCCCCTCGGCGATGCCCGAGAGGTCGAGCCAGACCTCCGCGACGGGAAAGTCGGCCCAGACATTGGTGCCCAGGAGGCTGCGCACGCGCTCGATTTCCATTCCCGTATCGTTACCAGCTCGGATGTGGATCGGGGCGCGCCCGCATGGGGCGCGCCGGTTGGGGTGGGCAAGTGGGCGCCCATCGCAGCCGCAGCCGCCCAGGGCGATGTCGCCCCAGGGGAGCGATTCGGCGTCGGCACAGGGAATTCGCAGCCCTGGGACTGGCTGGGGATCTTCGCCAAGATGATGAGCTCGCCCGTCAGGCCAAGGTCCCCCCGCCGACGGGGGGACGGACGCGGCCAGGCGGGGTGGCTGGGTCGGGGGTCTCGCAGCAATCCTGAAACCCGGGCTGCAATCTCCGGGGGCCAGGTGCATGCACGGGTGTTGGGGCTCGCCAGGTGGCGGATGGCATGGTCGCGAACCAAAAAAAGTTAAGCGATTATGGTATGTTAGGCGCCTTGCAAAGTCGATAGCCTGGCGTGGCACGCCTGCAGGGCGCGGATCCTCCCCAGCATCGGCATCCCCGCACTGGCCGTACCGGCGGTCTGCCACCCCTGATTGCTCGAACGATGCCGTCTGCCCCCCAACCAAGCCACCCCAGGCCCGAACTCGGCCCGGCGGCGGTCCCCCCCCCTGAGGTCAGCTCCCAGCTTGTCGCTGGCGAGTCCCTCATCGCCCGCTTCGAGCCCGACCTCGACCAGCGCCTGCACTTCAGCCCCGGCCTGGTGTGTCTGACCGAGCGCCGCCTGCTGACCCACGGCGGCGATGCCCCAGGGTGGGAGAGCTGGCCCTTGGACGCCCTTTCCGGCCTGCGGACGGCTGAGCAGGGTGGTGCCGGGACCCTGGAGGCCCTGGGTCCCGAGGGGCGTCTCGCCCACTGGCGCTACACCGCCGCCCGCTCGTCGGCGGCCCAACAGTTCGCCGAAAGGGGCCGCAATGCCATCCACCGCCGCAACCTGGCCGGCGTGGGGCAGGGTGAGCAGGCCCAGGAGACCGTCTGCCCCACCTGCGGGGGCATCATTGCGCCCGACCAGGACGAGTGCCCCTTCTGCAACGAGCCCCCGCTGCCACCGCCGGGGCGCTCCCTCTGGCGCCTGACGCGCTTTGCCCGCCCGCGGGCCGGGCCCATCGGGCTGGGCTTCGGGCTGATGCTGGGGGGGACGGCGGCGAGCCTGGTCCCGCCGTACCTGACCATGCCCCTGCTCGATCAGGTCCTGATCCCCCACCAGACCACGGGTGCACCGGTGGATTTTCACCTTGCCACCCTTTACCTCGGCGGCCTTGGTCTGGCGGCCGTCCTGGCCTGGCTGCTCGGCTGGGCCCGTACCTTTGTCATGGCCGCCGCCAGCGAGCGCATTGCCGCCGACCTGCGCCAGCAGACCTATGCCCACCTACAAATGCTGTCCCTGGAGTTCTTCGGCGGCAAGCGCACCGGGGACCTGATCTCGCGGGTCGGCAGCGACACCGACCGCATCTGCAACTTCCTGTCGGTGAACCTGCTGGACTTCGCCTCCGACCTGGTCATGATCGTGATGACCGCCGTCATTTTGCTGACCATTGACGCGGAGCTGGCCCTGTTCGCCCTGGCCCCTTTCCCCATCATTGCCTGGCTGGTCCACCGGGTGCGCGCACGGCTGCGCCACGGCTTCGAGCGCGGCAGCCGGGCCTGGGCGGACATGGTCAACGTGCTCGCCGATACCATCCCCGGCATCCGAGTGGTCAAGGCCTTCACCCAGGAGCGGCGCGAGATCGAGCGCTTCGGCCGCGCCAACGAGCAGGTGGTCACCGCCAACACCAGGGTCAACACCCTCTGGGCCTTCTTCGGTCCGGCGGTGACCTTCCTCACCGAACTGGGGCTGCTGGTGGTGTGGGGCTTCGGGGTTTGGCAGGTGGCCGAGGACGGCATCACCGTGGGCGTGCTCACTGCCTTCGTGGCCTACATCGGGCGCTTCTATACCCGCCTGGAGGCGATGAGCCGCTTGGTGGGGGCGACCCAGCGCGCTGCCGCCGCAACGCACCGGATTTTCGAGATCCTCGACCGGACTGCGAGCGTCCCCGAACCCTTGGCTGCGGTGGATCCGGGGCGGGTCGAGGGGTCCATCGCATTGCGCGGGGTCGCCTTCAACTACGGCCGGCGGCGCGTGCTGCACGACGTCAATCTGGAGATCCGTCAAGGAGAGATGGTGGGCCTGGTCGGCCACACCGGTGCGGGTAAGACGACGCTGATCAACCTGATCTGCCGCTTCTTCGACGTCGTCGAGGGCGCCATCCTCGTGGATGGTGTGGACATCCGCTCCTTCCCGGTGGAGGCCTACCGGCGCAACATCGGCATCGTCCTGCAGGAGCCCTTCCTGTTCTATGGGACCATCGCCGAGAACATCGCCTACGGTCGCCCCGATGCGACGCCGGCGGAGATCATCGCCGCTGCCCGCGCCGCCAGCGCCCACGAGTTCATCCTGCGG
>JBFZCW010000396.1:0-8040 GCA_041307765.1 Chromatiaceae bacterium | reverse complement strand
TTGGGGCATGGGCGGGCCAACCGATGTGGGAACGGATTTCTAAGAGGCTTCCTTGGCCAGGACCGCCGGACGGGCGAACCAGCGGGAGAGCCTGGCGTGGAAGGACTCATGCGCAGAAAGCAGGGCGGGGGTAAAGACTAGGACCAGCACAGTGGCGAAGCCGACCCCAAAGGCGAGGGAGACGGCCATGGGGATGAGGAACTGGGCCTGGAGGCTGGTCTCGAAGATCAGAGGCCCTAACCCGACGACGGTGGTGGCGGACGTGAGCAGCATGGCCCGCAGCCGGGCGCAGGCTGCCTCCACCAGGGCTTCGTCCACCCCCATGCCCTCGTGGCGAAGCTCCTGGTACATGCTGACCAGGATGATGGCATTGTTGACCACAATGCCAGACAGACCGAAGAGCCCGAACAGCGACAGGAGGGTCAGGTCGATCCCCAGCAGCCAGTGCCCGGTTACGGCCCCCACCAGGCCCAGGGGTATGGAGGTCATGACCACCAGGGGCCAGCCCCAACTCGAAAAGACCGCCGCCAGGATCAGGAAGATCATCCCGAGCCCCAGAACCAGGCCGAGGCCCATGTCCCCCAGGGTCTCGCGCTGGTCAGCGGCGCGCCCCTCGAAACTGTAGCTGACGCCGTAGCGCGCCACCAGGGGCGGCAGCAGGTCCTGCTCCAAGACCTGGCGCACACCGTCCGGGGTGTTCTGGGCCCGATTGATGTCCGCCGTGACCTCCACCGCGAGGCGGCCGTCGGCGTGGCGCAGAGCCTCGAAGCCGCGCCGGGTCTCCCAATCGGCCACGGTGTCCAGCGGGACGAATTGCCCGTCTGGAACGCGGATCCGCAACTTCTCCAGTGCGTCTAGGCGAGTCCGCTCGTCTCTGGGCAGGAGGACTCGCACCTCCAACTCGTCCTGGCCAACCTGAACGAGCTGAGCCAGGTAGCCGTCGAAGGCGGCGCGCAACTGGGTCCCGAGGAGCTGGGTAGTGACCCTCAGGGCCTGACCCGCCGGGGAGACCCTATAAATCAGTTGCTCCCGCCCGAAGGGCATGTCGTCCACCATGTCGCTGACCCCCGGGACCCCCTCCAGGCCCTGGGCCAGATCCAGGGCCGCCGCCTTGAGGGCTTGGGCGTCGTCGCCGGTCAGGCGGACGTTGAGATCCCGGCCAGGGGGACCTGCGCGTCGCGCAGAGATGGCGAGGCTCTCCAGCCCGGCCGGCATGGTGACGTGCCTGCGCCAGGCCGCGAGGAATTCCTCGTTACGCACCCGTCGATCCTCGGAGGGGACGAGCTGGACCAGCACGGACGCGAGCTGGTCGCCCTTCGCCGAGGCCCCCGCCTCCACCGCCACCGTGGTCCCCAAACGTGCCACCGCGGCCTCCACCAAACCGCCCCCCAGCTCACGCTCCGCGGCGCGCAGGGCCCCCTCCAGCCCGGAGAGGAAGGCATCCGTCCGCTCCCGCGGGGTCCCGGCAACGAAGGTGGCATTGGCGAAGACGACCTGCGCCTCGGGGGTAGGGAAGAAGACGAAGGCGATGCGCCCGCCGACCAGTAGCCCCACCGACAGTAGCATCAGGACCGCAACCAGGCTGATGGTGACCCAACGGCGACGGACCGAGGCGGTTACCAGGGGGCGGTAGATGCGGTCGCGAAAGTGGTCGAAGCCGGCATCCACCCGCTGGCGCCAGCGCGGAATGACCTGCTTTGCCTCGTGGCTGAAGGCGGACCGTAAGTGAGCCGGCATGATGAGAAAGACCTCCAGCAGGGAGGCGATCAGGACCATGATGGCCACAAAGGGGATATCCCCCAGGATGTTACCCATGACCCCGCCCACCATCATCAGGGGCAGGAACGCGGCCACTGTGGTCATCGCCGAGGCGGTCACCGGCCAGAACATCCGCCGCGCCCCGGCGATGGCGGCCTCCGCCGGGGCCATCCCCTGACGGAAACGCGACTCGGCGTACTCCCCAATGACGATGGCATCGTCGTCGATCACGCCCAGGGTGAGCAGCAGCCCGAAGAGGCTAATCATGTTGATGGTTCCGCCAAAGCCCCACAGCAAACCCAGGGCCGCGAGGTAGGCGATGGGAATGCCCATCGCCACCCACAGGGCCACCCGCCCTGGGAGGAAGACGTAGAGCAACAGCAGCACCAGTACGAAGCCCTGGATGCCGTTATCGGTCAGGAGGTCGATGCGGTCGCGGATGAGCTGCCATTGCTCGTCGAAAATCTCGATCTGGATCGACGGCGGCAGCGTCGGCCGGGTGTCCTCCAGCCACTGTTCGAAGATCTTGGCGGCGCGGAGCGAATGCCCTGTCTCGGCGCGTTGGACAAGCAGCTCCACCGTCGCGGGGCTGTGGGTCTTGCGGTCCCGCCCCGGCAGAGACGCTGGGTCAACCCGCCCGCCTGTCACCCCGGGAGCGTGGGGGCTGGGGGGGTCAGGGTGTTCCACCCCATCGGTGCCAACCCGCCGGAGGCTGACCGACCCCGGCCGGGCCTCACGGACGATGGTCGCTACCTCCCCCAGGCGCACCAGGCCCCGACTGTCGCTGACCACGGCCAGGTCCTCGAAGGCGAGGGCGTCGCGGCGCTGCTCCAGGCCGCGAATTTCGCGCGCCCCATCCGCCTCCCCCGCCACCCCGGAGGGCAGGTCCTGCGCCAGGCGCCCAACCTGCTCACCGATCCCGTCCAGAGACAGCCCCAGGGTCTCCAACACCCGCCCCGGGACTTCGATACTGATGCGCTCCTCCGGCAGCCCGGCGATGTCCACCCGGTCGATGCCGCGGGCCAGCAGCTCGCGCTCGAACTGCCGCACCCAGGGTCGCAGGTCCTGCAGGCTCGGCCCCGAGACCAGGAGGCGGGCGACGGACTCGTAGCGGGAGATGCGGCTGACCTGGGGGGTCTCGGCGTCCTTAGGCAGGTTGCGGAACTCGTCCACCCGCTGGCGCACCTGATCCAGGGCGAGCAGCGGGTCGGTCCCTTCCCTAAGCTCCAGCGACAGGCTGCCGATGCCCTGGGTGGACGTGGAGGTCATCTTCTTGAGGCCGTCGACGGTCTTGAGACGCTCCTCGAAGGGGATGACGATGCCGTTTTCCACATCCTCGGCCGAGGCGCCGCTCCACACCACCCGCACCGAGATCACATCCAGGGCGAAGGTGGGGAAGAACTGGATGTTCATGCGGGTGAGGGCCACTGCCCCCACCGCGAAGATCAGGATCATCAGCAGGTTGGCGAGCAGCCCGTGGCGGGCGAAGACGGCGATCAGGCCGCGTCTCAAGGCTTGCCCCCCGCCCCGGTCGCCTGGGACAGCGCCCGGACCTCACCGACCTCCTGCACCCGCAGGCCGTCCACGGCGTTCGGAAGGTGGGTCACCATGACTCGCGCACCGGGCTCAAGGCCCTGCGCCCGGACCAGAACCTTGCTGACTCCCCCGTCGTCCAGCTCCCCTACCCGTTCGATCGGAACGGCACGAAGCCGGTCGTCCACGACCGTATAGATTCGCTCGCCCCCGTTGAGGGCTGCAAACGGCAGGGCAACGGTGTCTGCCGCAATGGGCAGCTCCAGGGCCAGATCGACAAAGGCCCCCAAAGGGACGCCGGCATCGGGACCGAGGCGTAACAGGGCATCGACGCCGCGCGCATCGGCCTCGCCGGCCAAGCGGTCCAGCCTGGCCTCGAAGGTCCGGCCGGCGTACCGGACACGAGCGTTGAGGCGTTCGCCGGCGGCCAAGGCCGCCCGCAGCGCCTCACTGCGGTCGCCGGGGACCTTTGCCCGCAGGTAGAGGCCATCGTGGGGATAGAGGGTGAGGATCGTCTGGTTTGGCTGGACCTGGTCTCCCGCGGCAGCCTCCACCACGCCAATACGGGCAGGAAAGGGGGCCGTGACTTCGCCCCGGGCAGCGTCGCGCTCGGCCTCCGCGAGCTTGGCCTGTAGCCCTGCCAGCCGCGCCGGATGCTCGGCGATGGCCTGCTCCCGCAGCGTCACCGCGAGGCGTGCCCGTGCCAACTGCTCGCGGGCCTGATCGACATCCGCAGCGGTACCCAGGCGCTGGGACTGAACTTTGTCTGCCCGCCCCAGGGCTGTCTCCGCCAATTCCAGGAGGGCCCGCTCCTGCTTCAGGGCCTCCTGATCATGGGCGAGCTTGAGCTGCTCCTTCGTGACCTCGGCCCGGGCCTGGGCCAGTCGGGGCTCCAGATCCTGAGGGTCCATGCGGGCAAGCAGAGCACCGGCCTCGACCCGATCGCCGTCGCGCACCGCCACCGTGAGCAGGCGCCCGGCCACGGGTGCCGCAGCCCGGACCTTGTCCGGGGCCTCCACTCGGCCGAAGAGGACAAGGACGGGACGGTGCGGCGCCGGGCTGACGACCTGGGTCTCCACCCGCCACACCCGCTCCTGAGGTGCAGCGGGAAGCGGCTTGGGACGGGTGGCCTTCAGTGCCAGGAATCCGGCGAGGCCGGCGAGGACGATGAACAGGGGCAGGATTCGCCGCAACATTCGGGGGCTCTTCGGGGGGCTTCCGGGGCTTTTTCCAGGACCGGGCGCTTGGCAGCGAACGGCAGGGCGGGACTAGGCTGCGTCCCCTTGCTTAATTTGGGGCATTCTCCCCGATGCCCAAGGGCCCGGCGCCCCTGGTGCCTGGAACGGACACCGATGGCTTGGACGAGCAGCCCGATCGATCCAACGACCAAGACCCCGCGCTACCCCCGGCCGTGCAGTTTCAGCCGGGCGGCGCTTGATCCGAGCCCGGACGGCGCCGCTGGGCCAGACGCTGGCGCCGGCGCGCCAAGGTCAGCACAGGACCGGAGACCGCATAGGCCATGAAGCCCATGAACAGGATCACGGGCGGGTGGATGAACACCAGGGCGAATACAAGCATTACCGCAACGGCAAGCATGAAGGGTACGCGGCCATGGACGTTCAGGTCCTTGAAGCTGTGGAAGCGGAAGTTGCTCACCATCAGCAGTCCAACCCCGGCGGTGACGAAGGCGACCGGCCAGGAAAATCTGGCCCCAAGGACCTCAAAGTCAGCCCCGATCCACACCATGGATGCGATGATGGCGGCCGCCGAGGGACTCGGCAGGCCCTGGAAATAGCGCTTGTCGGCAATGCCGATTTGGGTGTTGAATCGGGCCAGGCGCAGGGCCGCCGCCGCGGTGTAAACGAAGGCTGCGAGCCAGCCAACCTTGCCCAGCCCGCTCAGGGCCCATTGGTAGGCCACCAAACCGGGCGCCACCCCGAAGGCCACCATGTCGGAGAGGCTGTCGTACTCGGCCCCAAAATCGCTCTGGGTGTGGGTGAGTCGGGCCACGCGTCCGTCGAGCCCATCCAGGATCATCGCGGCAAAAATGGCGATGGCCGCCGGCTCGAATCGCCCCTGGTTGGCCGCCACCACGGCATAGAAGCCCGCGAACAGGGCGGCCGTGGTGAACAGGTTGGGCAGCAGGTAGATGCCGCGCGGGCGCTTGGGTCTCGGTGCTTCTTCGTCCATCGCTCCAGGTCCGGCGGGGTCGTCAGGCATCGGGGAGTATAACGGCGGGCAGCCTGGGGCAAAAGGAAGGCGCGCGAGGGCTTGGCCCCGCTATCATGGGGCCCTGATCTTTGGTGCCGATTTCCATAGCCGCAATCCGCATCCATCCGCGGGAGGGGACATGTCCTTGCAGCACGCCAAGCCCACGCCGCCCAGCGACGATAAGCGCTGGAAGATCATCAACGCCACCATGCGCCGTAACGGCTACGCGGGTCACGCGCTGATCGAGGCCCTGCACGGGGTCCAGGACGCCTTCGGTTACCTGGACGAACCCTCCATGCGGTTCGTCGCCGAGTCCCTGGACCTGCCCCTGTCCAAGGTCTTTGGGGTCGCGACCTTCTATCACCTGTTCATGCTCAAGCCGAAGGGACGCCACGCCTGCGTGGTGTGCACCGGCACCGCTTGCTACATCAAGGGGGCAGACGGGCTCATTGAGGAGATCGAGAGCCGCTTCGGAGTCAACCCTGGCGAAACCACCCCGGACGACGCACTGTCTCTCCTCAGCGCCCGCTGTGTGGGCGCCTGCGGGCTGGCCCCGGCGGTCGTCCTGGACGGCGACGTGTTGGGCAAGGTGACCGGCCCCGACCTCGTCGCCAGACTGGAGGAGATCACGGCATGAATCTTGACGACCTGGCCGACATGGCCGAGCAGGTCCGCGCCCTAGACGCGGACCTGGAGCATGAGGTGCGTGTATGCATGGCGGCGAGTTGCCAATCTTCGGGTGCGGCCCCAGTCTTCGAGGGGCTCAAGGGCGCCGTCCCCGAGGGGCACCGCTGTAAGGTCAAGGGCGTCGGCTGTATGGGCCTTTGCTCCGCCGGACCCCTGGTTGCGGTCCAGTCCAAGGGTACGGCCGAGCCGGTTGTCTACCGCGACGTGGTCGCGGGGGACGCCCCAGACATCGTCGCCAGCCTCGGCGGGGCCCCGGTGGAGCGGCTGCGCCAGCCCACGGACGCCCCCTTCTTCGCCCGCCAGCAGAAGATCGTCCTGGAGAACTCCGGGGTCATCGACCCGGAGAGCTTCAAGGGCTATATCGCCGTCGGCGGCTACTCCGGCATGGTCAAGGCCCTGACCGAGATGACCCCCGCCGAGGTCTTGCGGGAGATGACCACGAGCGGCCTGCGAGGCCGGGGCGGCGGCGGCTATCCCACCGGCCTCAAGTGGTCCACCGTAGCCAAGATGCCCGCGGACCAGAAATACGTCATCTGCAATGCTGACGAGGGCGACCCTGGGGCCTTCATGGACCGCGCGGTGCTGGAGTCCGACCCCCACCGGGTCCTGGAGGGCATGGCCATCGCCGCCTATGCCGTCGGCGCGACCAAGGGCTACGTCTACGTGCGCGCCGAGTACCCGCTGGCGGTGGACCGGCTGAAGACCGCCATCCGCAAGGCCAAGCGCTCCGGATTCCTCGGAGCCCACATCTGCGATACACAGTTCGATTTCGAGGTCGAGATTCGGCTCGGGGCAGGGGCCTTCGTCTGCGGCGAAGAGACGGCGCTCATGGCCTCCATCGAAGGCGGCCGGGGCCAACCCCGCCCGCGCCCACCCTACCCCGCCGAGTCCGGGCTATGGGGTTCGCCGACCCTGATCAACAACGTCGAGACGTTCGCCAACGTCGCGCCCATCATCCGCAACGGGGGCGACTGGTTCGCCTCGGTCGGCACCGAGAGGTCCAAGGGAACCAAGGTCTTCGCCCTGGCCGGACGAATCCGCAATACGGGTCTGATCGAGGTCCCCATGGGGACCCGGCTGCGCGACATCATCGAGGATATTGGCGGCGGCGTCCCGGACGGGCGCGCCTTCAAGGCCGTGCAGACCGGCGGGCCCTCCGGGGGTTGCGTCCCGGAGGCGCACCTGGACACCCCGGTGGACTATGACAGCCTGAAGGCCCTGGGCACCATGATGGGTTCCGGCGGCATGATCATCATGGACGACACCTCGTCGATGGTCGACGTGGCGCGTTATTTCATGGAGTTCTGCATGAGCGAGTCATGCGGAAAGTGCATCCCCTGCCGTGCCGGCACGTACCAGATGCATGAGCTGCTGGCCAAGATTGCGAAATCCCAGGGCACGAGGGCGGATCTTGCCCTGCTGGAGGATCTCTGCGATGTGGTCCAGGCCACAAGCCTCTGCGGACTGGGTCAGACAGCCCCCAATCCGGTGCTGAGTACGCTGCGTTATTTCCGCGACGAGTATGAGGCGAAACTGGCCGACGGGTGACCGCAGGTGCAGGTCGGCAACGGGCGGCAATGCTGCCCTTGCGGCCCGGACGGGCCAGCCACGGAGCACGGCGAGGGACCAGGCGACCCGCGGCTAGCTGCCCTCGGCCTTCATAGTCCGACATTGGGGGCAAACGCCATAGATGACCAGCGAATGATCTTCGATGCTGAAACCATGCCGTCGGGCAATAGCCTCCTGCCGGGCCTCGATGGTGGCTTCCACAAACTCCACCACCTTGCCGCAGCGCACGCAGACCAGGTGGTCAT
Source organism: Chromatiaceae bacterium (assembly GCA_041307765.1). Classification (GTDB taxonomy): domain Bacteria; phylum Pseudomonadota; class Gammaproteobacteria; order Chromatiales; family Chromatiaceae; genus DYRB01. The sequence goes on along the minus strand of JBFZCW010000396.1, from coordinate 37 downwards.
GGTGGCTGCCGCGGTTGAGCTCGAAAACCGACTGGCC
>JBFZCW010000395.1:0-2788 GCA_041307765.1 Chromatiaceae bacterium | reverse complement strand
GAACGCCCATTGACCGTCCGCTTCGAGCCACTGCCCGAACAACCTCAGCTGCAACGCCAGTATTTCGGGGTCAACCAGCTCGCCAACGAGTTCACCCAACGCGATCGGGGATGCGCTGCGCACCGCGCTCGCCACCCGGGGCGACCGCCCTGGCCAACGGGCCGCTTGCGCAAGCGCGTGCTTTGTCACTTACGAACCCACCTCTCTGTAGCCCACGCCCGCGTGCGGTGATCCGCGATTCGGGCGACGCCGCCATCGGATTTGGGGCGGAAAACGAACTGCAGCGTCACACCCCGCGCCGCCCAGGCCACGCAAGGGCGACGAAAAGGGCCGCAACGGAATGGATTAGGCCAAGAGGAAAGGCCCAACCCCGAAAGGGCCGCCGCGCTCAGCCGGTCGCGCGGCAAAGGGCGGTTTGCCTCGCCTGCCCTGCCCTGCCAACGCCGGCCGCGCTACATATTCCGGCCCAAACTGGTCAACGATTCCGACGCCCATGACCCCCGACATGCTGCGCGACCGGATGGGCCACACCGACAGCAAGAGGGCCTCAATCAACCTGTGGCCATTGGTGCGGCGACTGCTTCAGCGACCGTAACCATGTTCGCTCGCCTCCGACCTGCACAAGCCCGAGGGGATCACCGTGCTTGCCGAGGCGAACGTCCCCGGCCGCGTCTGGCCCCACCAGGACGGCGGGGTCGTCCACCGGCGCACGGGCCAGCAGCCTGGCCAGCAGGGGGGCGGGCAGCTTTCCCAGGGGGAGGGTCTGGTCGGTCATGAGGGGGCAGGGACGATCAACTTTTCCCGATTATCATGAGAACCGCAGTTGAGTCGGCTCAATGTCCTCGAAGCCTCACCCCGGCTTCGCCTGGCGCCCTCACCCTGCCCTCTCCCTCCGGGAGAGGGAAAAATCACCCTCCTTCCCCTTTGGGGGCGGGCTTGGGGAGAGGGGGGCGGCCCAACGGGCCGCTTATCATCCGCCGTTTTCAGGCTGATTCGGCTCCTGCCAATGTCACCCCGTCGGGCCGGGGGTCACCGGACGCAGGCGGCATCATGAGCGCCGGTTTCAGCAGCAACCGTGCGCTTACATGGTCCGTTGCAGCAGCGGCCACAGCGCCTTCAGGGACCGGGTGTTGAGCACATCCTCCGCCGTGAGCCATCCCCGCCGCGCCTGGCCGATGCCCCACTCCAGGTCGTCGAAGTCGTGGGTGGCATGGGCGTCGGAATCGATGGCGACCAGCACGCCCTCCTCCCTGGCCACCCGGCACCAGGTGTCCAGCAGGTCCAGGCGGTCGGGCTGGCTGTTGAGCTCCAGGTGGCAGCCCCGGTCGCGGGCATGGCGGATGACCCTGAGCCAGTCCGCCACCATGGGCGGGCGCTTGTCCAGCTCCCGGGTGGTGGGGTGGGCGAGGATGGTGAAGTGGGGATGGTCCATGGCCTTCAGCAGCCGCGCCGTCTGCCTGGCCGAGGGCAGGTCGAAGCGGCTGTGCACGGCGCCGATGACCAGGTCCAGCTTGCCCAGGACGTCGTCGGACAGGTCCAGCCGGCCGTCCTCCAGGATGTCCACCTCCACCCCCTTGAGCAGCACGATGCCCTCCAGGCTGGCGTTCAGGCGGTCAATCTCGTCCATCTGCTTCAGCAGCCGGATCGAATCCAGGCCGTGGACCATGCGCAGGCGCTGGGAGTGCTCGGTGATGGCCAGGTAGGCGAATCCCCTCGCCTTGGCCGCCTCGGCCATCTCCCGGAGGGTGTTGGCGCCGTCGCTGGCCTTGGTGTGGCAGTGCAGGTCGCCCTTCAGGTCGGCGCGGGTGACCAGCTTGGGCAGGGGCGAGCGCTCGGCCCATTCCACCTCGCCCCGGTCCTCCCGCAGCTCCGGCGGGATCCAGGGCAGGTCCAGGGCGGCGTAGACGGATTCCTCGGTCTCGCCGGCGATCGCCTTCTCGCCCCGGAACACGCCGTATTCGTTGAGCTTCAGCTTGCGCTCCTGGGCGCGCTTCCTGAGCACGATGTTGTGGGCCTTGCTGCCGGTGAAGTAGGCCAGGGCGGCGCCGTAGCTTTCGTCGGGCACCACCCGCAGGTCCACCTGCAGGCCGGATTTGAGCACGACGGAAGACCGGGTCTCCCCCCGGCTCAACACCTCGGCCACCTCGTCATACCCGGTGAACCGGTCCATGACCGGGCCGCCGTCCCTGGCGGTGGCCAGGATGTCGATGTCCCCCACCGTCTCCCTGCAGCGGCGGTAGCTGCCGGCGATCTCCACCCGCTTCACCCCCTTGGCGCCGCGCAGGTGTCTGGCCAGGGCCTCCGCGTACTGGGCGGCCACCGGACGCCTGAAGCGCTTCGCCTCTTCGGCGTGGACCGCCAGGGCCTCCAGGATGTGCTGCTCGGTCTTCTCGCCGAAGCCGGGCAGGTCCCGTATCTTGCCGGCCTGGGCGGCGGTCCGCAGGTCCTCCACGCAGTCCACGTGCAGCTGGTCGTACAGGGCCTTCACCTTCTTGGGCCCCAGGCCGGGGATCTTGAGCAGTTCGGTGATGGCCTTAGGCAGCTCCCTGTGGAGGCGCTCCAGGAAGGCGCTCTTGCCGGTGCTGGCGATCTCGTGGATTTTGCGGTCCAGGTCTTCGCCGATGCCGGGTATCTTGGGCAGGTCCTGGCCCCTGGCAAGGAGCGCCGTCAGGTCTCGGCCGAATTCCCCCACGGTGCGGGCGGCGTTGCGGTAGGCGCGCACCCGGAAGGGATTGGCCCCCTGGATCTCCAGCAGGTCGGCGATCTCCTCGAAGATTGCGGCGATGTC
>JBFZCW010000394.1:0-5613 GCA_041307765.1 Chromatiaceae bacterium | reverse complement strand
CGGAGCACTCGGTGTAGACGCGCAGGGTGGCCTCGCGCACCTGCTCCGCGAGCTCGCGCCCGAGCAGATCGACAGTGAGGTCGAAATCCACGATCTCGTCGTGGGCGCCGACCTCGTCCTTGGTGGAGGGTGTGTAGATGGCCTCCGGCAGGCGGTCGGCCTGGCGCAGACCCTTCGGCAGGGCAATGCCGCAAACCGCGCCGTTCGTTTGATAATCCTTCCACCCGGAGCCGATCAGGTAGCCGCGGACGATCGCCTCCACCGGCAGGGCCTTGAGGCGGCGGACCACGGTAGCCCGTTCGCCCAGGTTCGCCCGCTCCGCCGGGTCGGTCACGACGTCGGCGACAGCAACCCCCGAGAGGTGGTTGGGGACGATCTGCTGGGTGCGGGCGAACCAGAAGTTGGCGACCCGGGTGAGGACCTCCCCCTTGCCTGGGATGGGCTGGGGCAGGACCACGTCGAAGGCGGAGAGACGGTCCGTGGCCACGATGAGCATGTGGTCGGCGTCGACGCGGTAGATGTCGCGCACCTTGCCGCGGTGAATCAGGTCCAGGTGGGCGAGCTGCGATGCGTAGAGGGCTGACATGGGCGTTGCCTACTGCGGAAAAGGCAGCAGATTATAGCGAAAAGGTGAGGTGCTGCGATTCAACCGCGGCCGTCCCCTGCGCGTCATGACCCGGCCTCGCGGCGGTTCCCGCCAGCCCCGGATCATCCCCGACCCTTGCCTTTGGGCTTTCCCGGCCCCTGACTCATGCTCTGCCGCAGCAGGTCGCCCAGGGTGCCCATGCCCTGGCTGGGCTTGGCGTAGTCCGTCGCCTGGGGGCTGGGCTCGGCCGTGCCCTGGCGTGCCGGGTCCAGGGAGAGGCCGATGCGGCGCTTGTCCAGATCGACGCTCAGCACCGTCGCCTCGACCTCGGCCCCCTCGCTCAGGACCTCGTTCGGGTGGCTCACCCGCCGTCCGGCGCCCAACTCGCTGATGTGGACCATGCCCTCCAGCCCCGGCGCCAGCTCGACGAAGGCGCCAAAGGGCTGCACGCGGGTAACCCGGCCCTTGACCGTGGTCCCCACGGGGTACTGCCGGTCGGCGTCCGTCCAGGGGTTCTTGGCCAGGGCCCGCAGGGACAGGGCGATCTTTTCCGGGTGCTTGGGGTTGTCGGTCTGGTCCACCCGCAGCACGGCGACCTCCACCTGCTGGCCGACGCTCAAGAGATCACTTGGATGGCGGACCCGCTCGAAGGCCAGTTCGCTGATGTGCACCATGCCCTCGACCCCGCCGAGGTCCACGAAGGCGCCGTAGGCCTGAAGCGAGGTCACGGTCCCGGGCAGGACGGCCCCCGGCACCACCTTGGCCCGCAGCTCTGCCGCCTGCGCCTTGCGATCCTCCTCCAGCAGCTCGCGCCGCGAGACCACCAGATTGGGGCGCTTGCCCCCCTCGAACTTGGTGATGCGGAAGGCCAGGCGCTGGCCCACATAGGTGGACAGGTCTTCAACGAACTGGAGCGAGACCTGCGAGGCGGGGCAGAAGGCGCGCACCCCGGCGATTTCCACCTCCACACCGCCCTTGGTGACCCCGGTGACGTGCCCCTCCACCGGGAGGTGCTGCTCGAAGGCCTGCTCCAGCCCGGCGGCCCCGTGCATGCGCCGCCCGTGTTTGCTGCCGAGCAGCAGGGTGCCGCTGTCGGCGTCGATGGCGCTTATGGCCATGTCCACGGGGTCGCCCACCTCCAGGGTCAGGTTGCCGTCCGCGTCGGTCACGTCCTGGATGTCGATGATGGCGTCGGACTTGCTGCCGAGGTTGACGTAGACGTGCTCGCGTCCGATGGAGGCGACGGTACCGTGGACCAGGTCACCGACCTGGGGGGCGCGCTTGGCCTTGGTCGGGTGCTGGCGCTCGAACTGGCCGAGGAGGGCTTCGAAATCTTCGTGGTCTGTCATGGCGGTTCAGGGGTGATGTTGGCGGGAGGAGGGCCTTGAGGGGGGACAATGTACCAGGAACGGCCGGACGCGTGACCGGAAAACCCTGGGGCTGGTCCCGATCAGCGAGTGGTCTGCGGCGGAGCTTCGGTCACGGGCGGGGGCATTGGCAGCGGAACATGCAGCACGGCGCAGATGGCCCGCAGGGCCTCGGCCTCGGCGACGGTCACCCGGTGGTCGTGGGCAGCCGTGGCCACCAAGGCCGTGACCAGGGTCCCCTTGGCCCTGGGGCGCAGGCGGTTCAGCGGGGTCAGGGTCCGGTCGAAGACCTCGTGCCAGGTGTCTCGTAAGCTAGGGCCCCGGTGCGGCACCCAACCGGCAAGGGCCAGGCCGGCGCATTCGGCCGCCCAGGCGGCCGTTTCGTCCGCATGGCCCAGGTGCGCCAGGGCCAGTATCAGGGCGCGTGCCTCCGCCTCCAGGTCGGCCAGCTCCAGGCGGCCGGCCGGACGGGACCGGCGCGGGTCAAGGGCATCGGCGATCTGCACCCGCAACATGCGGGCCAGAGCGTACTCGAACACATCCACCCGGCCGTCGGCGCGGACAAGGGCATCGATGGTCTGGTCCAGCCGCGCAAGATCCTCGCGGGGGCGGCGCTTGAGCGCCGGGAAGGCAATTTCGGCCAGGGGCAGGCGCTGTCGCGGCGCTGGAGCGGCATGCTCCGCAAGCAGGTGGGCCAGACGCCGCTCGGCCTCGGCCCCCAGGCCGCGGGCGACGATCAGGGTCTGGCGCTCTCGCGTCTCCGGGTCTGGCTCCGAGTCTGGTTCCGAGTTTGGGGCCAGAAGCAGCAGGCACAGGAGCGCCGGTGCCCACTCCGGGGAGCGGGCTGCGGCAAGCAGTCCGTCCGGCAAGGATTCCACCACCAGGGCGGCGGCGAGCAGCGCCGCCTGGCCGGGGTCGCCGACAGCAGCCAATAGCCCCGAGGCTTCCATGGATTCGCTGCCGAGCTGCGGCGTCGGCGTCGGCATCGGCATGGTCGCCGTGGGTTCCGGGGTCGTGGGGGCGGTGCCGGCTGCCTTGGGGGCGTCGGCCGCGCCCACCTGCCCCAACGCGAGCCGTTTCGCCAGCGCCTTGAGCTGCGCGGGGTGGAAGCGCGGGTCGATGCGCCGGATGCGCTCTTCGATGGGCGGGTGGGAGGAAAGCAGCCGGGTGCGGGTACCCTCACCAAAGGTCATGTGGCTGACCTCCTCGGTGTCGACGCTGAGCAGCGAGCCGGATGGCTCCACGGCGATGCGCCGCAGGGCGCCGGCGATGCCCTCCGGGTTGCGTGTGAACTGGACGGCGGAGGCGTCTGCCAGATACTCGCGCTGGCGGGCCAGGGCCGCCTTGACCAGACGGCCGGCCAAGAGGCCCAGCGCCCCGATGAGGCGCAGTGCCCAGCCGATCAGGACCACAGACCCGGCGCGCCGGGTGTGGGCCCCTGCCGTTGACAGGCGCCGCCCGATGAGGGAGATGGCCAGGATCCCAAACAGCGCCCCCATGAGCCGGATGTCGATGCGGGTGTCGCCGTTGACGATGTGGCTCAGTTCGTGGGCGACCACCCCTTGGAGCTGGTCGCGGTCGAGCTTGTCCAGCGCCCCGCGGGTGACTGCCACCGCCGCGTCCGCGGGCGTGTAGCCGGCCGCAAAGGCGTTGATCCCGGGCTCTCGCTCCAGCACGAAGACCTCTGGAACCGGTACGCCGGCGGCCAGGGCCATCTCCTCTACCAGGTTACGCAGACGCCGGCGCAAGGGGTCTGCGGGGTCCGAGCCGACTTCCACCCCGCCCAGTTCCCGGGCCACCTGGCCCCCGCCGGCGCCCAACCTCGCGGCCCGAACCAGGGCCGCCACGCCGATAAACGCGAGGGTCAGGGCGCTGGTCCAGGCCAGGATCTGAATGCGGCCGGTCGGGGTCCCAGCACTCTGCCCCGGGAACAGGGGACTGAACGCGCCCCCGCTCAGCGCCGACAGGGCAAGGACGAGGCTGTCCACGGCGGCCACCACGGCCGCGACCGCAAGGGCGAACACCAGAACCAGGACCCGGCTGCGGCGCCGCGCGCGCTCCTGGTGCTCGAAGAATCGCATGGCAGGCGAGCCTACCGCTGGAGCACCGCCCCGCCGCCGGCTAGCCGAGGCTCAGCTTGGGGGCCTGACGGATGGCCGTGTCGCCGATGTCGAGCAGCTCCGCTTCCTGGAAGCCATAGCGGCCTGCGATCAGATTGGCCGGGAAGGACTCGCGCAGGGTGTTGTAGTCCATGACCGCGTCGTTGAAGGCCTGCCGGGCGAAGGCGACCTTGTTCTCGGTGCTGGTCAATTCCTCGGAGAGCTGCATCATGGTCGCGTCCGCCTTGAGGTCCGGGTAGGCCTCGCTCAAGGCCAGCAACCGACCCAGAGCCCCCGTCAGACCCTGTTCGGCCGCCCCGAGCTGGCGCATGGCTGCCGCTGCACCCGGATCGCGGGCCGCCGTGCGCAGCTCGCTCACCGCGGCGCTTCGGGCCGCTGTGACCGCCTCTAGGGTTTCGCGCTCGTGCTTGAGGTAGGTCTTGGCCACTTCCACCAGGTTCGGGACCAGGTCATGACGGCGGGTGAGCTGGACATCGATCTGGGCGAATCCGTTGCGGTAGCGGTTGCGCCGCGCCACGAGCGCGTTGTAGAGCGAGATCAGATACAGGACGCTGCCAATGGCGGCGGCCAGGAGGAGCCAGGACATAGGGGTGACCTCCGCTGGATGATGTCGGGCCCTTGCGGACCCCCGGTAAGCGCCGCGGGACGGACTCAACCGCCGGTTGTGCGCTGCCCCTGCCTACCTGCGCCGGCGGTCTGAGGGTCTTTCAGCCCGGGGTAGTCCTGGACGCGCCACCGCTGTGCGTCATGGTAACCTTCGCGCCCGACGAAGCGCAGCTTGGACCAGGCGGCAACGCCAACCACCAGCGTCAGGATCAGAAGGGTGAGCGTGGCTTGTCGGGTCATGTCCGGCGGGTCTCCGGTGGGCGGACGGCGCCAGCTCGGGGGCCTTGCTGGCGTGGGCCGCGCAGTATACCCAAGGCGCGCGGCTCGGTCCCAACTCGCATCAGGGCGGAGGGGCTGGGCCTGTCGGCCTTCAGGCGGCAGACGACCCCTCACACGCGGAGTGCCGGCGTCAGGGCGCAGTGCCGGACCAGTCCGGCCACGATCCTGCCGAGCCGCTCTTGGCGGTATTCTGGACCGGGCGGGAGGTGCCCCCAGACCGGCGCCGGCCAGCAGGCGTCGCCTGGGGCGCGCCCGACCACGTGCAGGTGCAGTTGCGGGACCAGGTTGCCGATGGCGGCGAAGTTGACCTTGGGTAGGCCCAGGTCCGCTTTGATATAGGCCGAGACCTGGGCACACTCTGCCAGGAGGCGCCCGCGCTGCCCGAAATCGACATCGAGCAGGTCGAGGACCGACGTCTCGGGTACGAGGATGAACCAGGGCAGGGCCGCGTTGCGGTGGAGCAGCAGGTGGCAGTCCGGGAGTCGCCCCAGTCGATGGCAGTCGTCCAGGAGGCGGGGGTGAATCTGGAATTCGGGCATGGCCTCTGTATCTCCGGTTCCGACCCCACGCTGGCGGGATGCCGGCCCGACTCGGTCCCCCCTCGCGGCGGGGCAGGGGGCGGAGGGGCTCAGGTCGTGTCAGATGCCGCCGCGGC
>JBFZCW010000393.1:0-3234 GCA_041307765.1 Chromatiaceae bacterium | reverse complement strand
CTGGAGGTGATGCGCACCGCCCCCGATGGGGTGCGCGCCGTGGTGCTGGACTCGGTGGCCCCGCCCCATGTGCCGACCTACGACACCCTGGCCCTGCCCCACGCCGAGGCCATCGAGGCGATCTTCACCCTGTGCGCCTTGGACGCCGCCTGTGCCGCCGCCTACCCGAACCTCAAAGAACGCTTCTGGGCCCTGTTCAGCCAGCTGACCAAGACGCCGATCACGACCAACGGGGACAAGATCGATGGCAACGCCCTGTTCATGCTGGTTGCCAGCCGCAACAGCCACAAGCTCAAGCTCCAGGGCCTGACCGGCTACATCCCCCGCCTGGTCGCCGAGCTGGAACAGGGGGTGACCACCACCTTCGACGCCATCACCCAGGACAAGCTGCCCCCGCGCCAGACCCCCGAGACGGCGCTCGCCGGGCTCGCTGGGCTCGATGCGGACTCCCTCGCCCTCGCCCAGACCGCCTTGCGTCTCGCCCAGCAGGGCCAGATCCAGGAGGAGACGGTGAAGACGGTACTGGAGCGCCTGGAGGCCGACGGCACCGCCGTGGCCTCCGGGGCGGGCCTGGTGGACGCCTTCGAGGCCGCACTCCTGGCCGGCGCGAAGGCGCTACCCAGCCCCCAGGCGCGTCTCGCCTTTGCCTCCGACTACCTGCGCCTGCGCACCCAGGCACCGACCTTTGATGCCCTGCGGGGGCTCATTGCCCGCCACTTCGCGGGCGAGACCCCGCAACGGCTCGACGCCCTCGCCGGCCTGCTGACGCCTCAGAACCTCGCCGACACCTTCGCCCGCATCTCCGCGGACAACCGCAAGCTAGACTACCTGCTGGTGGAGGGTTTCCAGACCCAGATGTTCGCCTGCCAGGAGGACATGGACATCAACTCCCCCGCCGGTGCCGCGGCCATCAGCGCCCGGCTCCAGGCCGAGTACCTGTGGCCGGTGGCGGCGACCCAGCCCCTGGAAGACTTTGTCAAAGGCTTCTACGCGAGCTGCGAGCTGTTCCCCAAGCACTTAAGGCCCGGCTTCCATGAGCCGGTGACGGCGGACATCCCGGCCCTGGTCCTCTCCGGGCTGCTCGACACCCAGACCGCCGCGAGTTGGGGCCCGGAGACCGCCCGCCACCTGCCCCGCGGCCAGGCCATCATCTTCCCCGAGACCGGGCACGGGGCCCTGGCCTTCTCCCAATGCGCCCGGGACCTGGGCGTGGCCTTCATCGAGAATCCGACGGTTCCGCTGGACCAGTCCTGCGTGGCGGGCCTGACGCCGCGCTTCGCGCTCCCGGAAGCCAAGCCCGAAGTGCAGCCCGCGTCCGCAGCGAGCGGGGTGACCCAATGATCGGGGCCGCAGACGGCATGCTGGCCGACGCCGAGCGCATCCGTCGGCTTGAGGACCCGGGCCGCGACTTCCCCTTCTACCGGGGCTGGCCCGTCGCGCTCTCCGGCCCGCAATGGCTCCTGGTGCTGACTGCGGTCCTGGTCGGCCTCCTCGTCGTGGCCTTCCCGCCCCCCGCCTTGAGCGGCGGGCTCGTGCAGATGATACCGGCCCTGCTGCTGGTCGCCCTGCCGCTGGCGACCCTGGCCCTGGTCGCCCGCAGCCATTGGCGAGTGCTCTTCGGGCCGGTCGGCTGGCACGAGATCAAATGGATGATCCTGTTCGCCCTGCTCAACATCCTGGTGAGCATGGGCGTCGGCGCCCTGCTCAAGCCCTTCATCGAGTTCCAGTCCAATGCAGCCGTGGCGGGCATCGCGGACCTGGGCGCGGCGGACCTGTGGCTCCTGTTCGGCCGCACGGCCCCGCAGCTCCTGGGGGAGGAGGTCATTACCATCCTGCCCTTCCTCGCCCTGCTGACGCTCTTCACCCGCCGCCTCGGCAGCGGACGCAAGGCCGCCATCCTCTGGGCCTGGCTGCTCTCGGCGCTCTTCTTCGGCCTGATCCACCTGCCGACCTACGACTGGAACCTGATCCAGTGCGTCGTCGTCATCGGCACCGCCCGCCTGGTGCTGACGCTCCCCTGGATCATGACCAAGAACCTCTGGGTCAGCACCGGCGCCCATATCCTGAACGACTGGACCCTCTTCTCCCTGCAACTGCTAGGGGCCGCGGTCGTCGCTGCATCTTGAGCAACACCCCCTATTCATGACCACTCCCATTCGACCCGCAGTGCTCATCCCATTAAATCCCAATGGATCAAGTCCCATGAAGACACCATCCCTCGTCATTGCCTGCGCCACCCTGTTGGCCGCGACCCAAGTCCAGGCCATCGATGCCGAATACCGCCGCCTGCTGGAGCGTTCCGGCTGCACCCAGGTGACCGAAACCCAGGGCTGCGATATCCACAAGACCAAGGCGGAGAACGCCAAGGCCGGTTTCGGTTCGGCCGCCCATTCCAGCGCCCCCGCGCAGCAGGTCTCTCCTGTGCAGTTCCCCCACGGCCAGGACCACGCCACCGTCAACGGCGCCGTCCGTGGCGACGAGTACCACGACTATGTGCTGCGCGCCCGCGCCGGTCAGACCCTGTCCGCCCACCTGACCGTCGAGGGCAGCAACGGCGACGGCACCGTCTACTTCAACGTCCTGCCCCCGGGAGCGAGGGCGAGGCCATCTTCAATGGCTCCACCAGCCCCGATGGCAGGGGTCGGGTCGAGTTGCTCGAGAGCGGCGACTACCGCCTGCGCGTCTACCTGATGGGCAATGACCGGGACGCGGACAAGACCGTCGGGTACCACGTCAAGATCTCCATCCGTTAGGCGCCCCCGGTCGGTTTGCCGTCATCGTCATGGCCGTGACCCTGCCGATGCCACGACGAAGTCGATCGCCACCAAGACAGGGCGATGACGACGGAATCGCCGGCATCGCTCGCCGCCGCTCGTTCCCACCAACCAACCCAGGAGTATCCATGGACATCACCAATCTGCTCGTCTTCCTCGCCATCGGCGGCATCGCCGGCTGGCTCGCCCGCCTCTTGCTCAAAGGTGGCGGCTACGGCCTGCTCGTCAATATCGTCATCGGCGTCATCGGCGTCATCGGCTCCGTCGTCGGCGGGTTCGCCTTTGGCCTGCTCGGCCTCTCGGCGAGCGGGCTGCTGGGGTCGATCATCACCGCCACCGTGGGCGCCGTCCTCCTGTTGCTGCTCGTCGGGCTGCTGTAGTGGTCGGCTGAGCCTCCACCGCTTATCGCCTTTCCCATTTTTCTGCAACGCAAGGGGTGAACCTTCGATGATCGCCACCG
>JBFZCW010000392.1:0-12735 GCA_041307765.1 Chromatiaceae bacterium | reverse complement strand
CCCTCGGGGTGCTGGGCTCGGTGGGGCGGCGCTATGCCCACAAGATCCCCTTCCTGGTGAAGCTCAACCATAACGAGATGCTCGCCTACCCGACCATCTACGACCAAACGATCTGGGCCTCCGTGGACCAGGCCTTCGATATGGGGGCCGTGGCCGTGGGGGCCACCATCTATTTCGGCTCCGCCGAGTCGCGCCGCCAGATCCAGGAGGTGAGCGAGGCCTTCGCCCATGCCCATGAGCTGGGGATGCTGACGGTGCTCTGGGCTTACCTGCGCAACTCCGCCTTCAAGCACGAGGGCATCGACTATCACGAGGCCGCGGACCTGACGGGTCAGGCCAATCACCTGGCGGTCACCATCGAGGCGGACATCGTCAAGCAGAAGCAGGCCACCCGCGACGGGGGCTATACCGCCATCGGCTTCGGCAAGACGCACCCGCGGGTCTATTCGGAGCTCTCCGGCAGCCACCCCATCGACTGGGTGCGATACCAGGTGGCCAACTGCTACATGGGCCGGATCGGGATGATCAACTCCGGCGGCCCCTCGGGTAAGGACGACCTGCACCAGGCGGTGCGCACGGCCGTGATCAACAAGCGGGCGGGCGGCATGGGGCTGATCTCGGGGCGCAAGGCCTTCCAGAAGCCCATGGCAGAGGGGGTGCAGCTTCTGAATGCCATCCAGGACGTCTATCTCTCACCGGAGGTGACCATCGCCTGACCGGCCGGACACTGCTCACCCGGGCCGGCGCTTGCGGTTTGGCATCGTTTCCGGCCAAAGCTCGTTCCGGGATGATCGTCCCGTGCATCGGGGCACCCCAGAGATGCATCGCCCGCCTTGGCTATGACCCAACCCGAGCAGCACGTCGACGTCGTCATTATCGGGGCCGGACCGGCTGGACTCTTCGCCGCGATGGCGCTTTGCCCGCGCCTGCGGGTAATGGTCATCGACCGCAAGGACCGCGCCGGCGGTGCGGGCGGGGCCACGGACGGCAAGCTCAATCTCTCCCCCCATATCGGGCTGGACCTGGGGGAGCTGCGCCTCAGCGAGGACGCCGCCATGGGGCGCATCGAGGCCGTGGACCGGGTCTTTCTCGATCACGGCGCAGACCCGACCCTCCACGGTGTGGACGAAGCGCGCATCAAGTGGTGGCTGGAACGGGTCTCCTGGGTGCGCCGTCGCACGCCCAAGGGGGACTGGAACATCACCCTGGTCCCAGTCCGACAGCGCCACATGGGGACCGACTTCGCCCACCGGGTCACCGCGGCTATGGCGGAGACCATCCGGCAGCGGGGCGGTACGCTGCTGCTGAACACGGAGGTCCTGGACCTGCGCCAGGCCCCGGAGGGAGGCTTCCTGGTGGAAAGCTCCCGCGGCGGCTTCCGGTCTGACTTCCTGCTGGCCGCCCCCGGCCGCGAGGGTGCCTACTGGTTCCGGGAGAAGGCCCGCGGTCTGGGGGTGGAGACGGGCCACGGGGCCATCGACATCGGCTGCCGGGTGGAGGTGGCCTCCGCGGTCTACGACGAGATCACCTCGGTCCTCTACGACCCCAAGCTCGTCTTCACCACGCCCACCTACCAGGACCGCACCCGCACCTTCTGCACCAACCCTGGGGGCCGGGTGCGGGTGGAAGAGCACCGGGGCTTCCGGCTGGTCAACGGGGACGCCCTCAAGGCGCACAAGACCGCCAACACCAATTTCGCCCTGCTCAACACGGTCAGCATGACCGAGCCGCTGCAGGACACCACCGAGATGGGCCAGCAGGTCGCCCGCTTCGCCAACTTCTGGGGCGGCGGCGAGAGCCTGATCTGCCAGCGCCTGGGCGACCTCATGGCCGGCCGGCGCTCCAAGCGCGAGACCTTCGACTCCGCGGCGCAGGGGTTCGACAAGCTTACCCCGACCCTGCCGCCGGGCCCAGGCGTGACCCCGGGGGACATCTCCTTTGCCTATCCGGCGCGCATCGTTCGGAACCTGCAGGAGAGCCTCGACCTCCTGGCCCGGGTCATCCCCGGGGTCGCCCATCCCTCTACCGTGATCTATGTGCCGGAGATCAAGTTCTACGACGTGCGCTACCCCACCACCCTGGACCTGGAGACCCGCGTCCGCGGCCTCTTCGTGGCGGGAGATGGGGCTGGCAAGTCCCGCGGCATCGTCGGGGCGGCGCTCAACGGCGTGATGGCAGCGGAGGGCATTCTGGATCGTGCTGGCCAGAGCTAGGTCAGGTAGAGGGTCGCCAGCCCCAGGAAGGCCAGGAATCCCGTCACATCCGTCACCGTCGTCAGGATGACCCCGCCGGCCAGGGCGGGGTCGATGCCGACGCGCTCCAGAGCCACGGGCAGGATGGCCCCGGACAGGGCGGCCATGACCAGGTTGACGGCCATGGCGGCGGCAATGATGGCGGCGATCCCCGCGCTGTCGAACCAGACCCCCGCCACCCCGGCGACGACCGCCGCCCAGATCATGCCGTTGATGGCTCCCACCGCCAGCTCCCGCACCACCAGCCAAGGGGCGTTCTTGGCGGAGAGCTGCCCGAGGGCCAGGCCGCGCACGGCGAGCGTCAGGGTCTGGGTCCCGGCGATCCCGCCCATGCTGGCGACGATGGGCATGAGGACGGCCAGGGCCACGACCTTCTCGATGGTCGCCTCGAAGTGGCCGATTACCCAGGATGCGAGAAAAGCGGTCAGCAGGTTGATCCCCAGCCACAGGGCACGCCGCCGGGCGCTCAGCAGGACCGGGGCGAACATGTCGGCGTCCTCCGAGAGGCCGGCCTGGCCCATGAACTGGTGCTCGGCCTCCTCTCGGATCACGTCCATCACGTCGTCCACCGTGATGCGCCCCAGGACTCGGCCGCTGTCGTCGACCACCGGGGCCGACACCAGGTCGTGCTGCTCGAAGCGGCTGGCCACGTCCCGCGCCTCCCAAGTCGCCGGGATCGGCTGAATGTCGGCAGCCATGACCTCTGCCACCGAAGAGTCGGGGTCATTGGTCAGGATGTCCGCGAGAAACAGTACCCCCAGGTAGCGGCCGCTGCGGTTGACCACGATCAGGTTGTCGGTCAGGTCCGGCAGACCCTCCTTGAATCGGCGCAGGTAACGCATGACGACATCGAGGGTCACCTCCGGGCGCACCGTGACCGTATCGGTGTTCATCAGGCCGCCGGCGCTGTCCTCCGGATAGGCCAGGGCCTGCTCCAGGCGGGCACGCCGCTGAGCGTCCAGGGACTTGAGGACCTCCCGAGTGATGCTGACCGGGAGATCCGCGACCAGGTCCGCAAGGTCGTCGGTATCCAGCTCCCGGGCCGCCTCCAGGATCTCTTCGGAGTCCATGTCGCGCAGCAGGTCGGCGCGCACGTCGTCGGTGACATAGAGCAGGACCTCGCCGCCGGTCGCGCCGTCGACCAACTCCCATGCTACGTCGCGCTGGCGCGGGGGCAAGGACTCCAGGAGGTGCGCGATCTCGGCCGGCTCGAGCGCATTGAGCATCCGCGCCGCCCGCTGCACTGACCCGGCCTCGATGGCGTCGTGTACGTCGGAGAAGCGCTGCTCCTCGGTCGGGATCGGGCTGGTCGGGGTCATCGGCGGGTCTCCCGAGTCGAGGGGCCGGGCGCCACCCTGGGGGGTTTGCTGCCGGGAAGTGCCGGGAGACACGGGCGGGCCGGCGGGGGGGTAGCGGCAGGGCCGGAGTCTAGCAACTCGACGCGCGACCCGCGCGGAGGATTTCCGATGGCGCGGCGCTATCCACAGACGCCGCGCCAGCCACTTCTGACCTCGGCCAAACGTGTAAGATCCGGCAGTCCCGCCGAGTGCCCCCGACCTGGAGTAGGCCCATGCACCCTGTCTCGAACGCCCGACGCCCGCTCAAGACCCGCGATACCCGATGGGCTAGGACGCTCGCCGGCTGGCTCGCCGGGCACCGCGTGCCTCCGAACGCGATCTCGCTGGCCAGCCTGGGCTTTGCCGCCCTGGGTGCAGGTGCCATGCTGGCGGCACCCGCCGCGGCGTCTGGCGGCCGTATGGCCCTGTTCATCCTCGCCGCGGCCTGCGTCCAGTTACGCCTGCTCTGCAACATGCTGGACGGCATGGTCGCGGTAGAGGGCGGGATGGCTTCGAGGTCCGGCGAGGTCTTCAACGAGGTCCCGGACCGCATCGCCGACCCCCTACTGATCATCCCCGCAGGCTATGCGATTGGGCTGCCATTCGGGCCAGAGCTCGGCTGGTTGTGCGGGCTCCTGGCCCTGTTTACCGCCTACATCCGGGCGCTGGGCGGCGCCGCCGGACTGCCCCAGGGCTTTCAAGGCCCCATGGCCAAGCCCCACCGCATGGCCGCCATGACGGCTGGCCTGATCGCCGCTGCCCTCGCAGTTCCGCTGGGGCTTGATGGACCCGCGCTCCTGGCGACCCTGACGGTCATCGCCCTGGGGGCCCTGGTGACCGCCTGGCGGCGCACCTCAGCCATTCTCCGAGCGCTGGGGACCTAATGAACGAGGCCCCCGTCTACAGCCCGCCTCCCAGGCACTGGACAGCGGCCTTTGGAGCCGGGCTCCTGGTCACCCTCACCCGGCTGGTCGCCGGCGCCCAGGCGCGATGGGTGGGGGCCGCACCCGCATCGACCCAGCGGGTCTACTTCGCCAACCATTCCAGCCATCTGGACGCCCTGGTACTCTGGGCCGCCCTGCCGCCAGGGCTACGCGCCTGCACCCGTCCGGTCGCCGCTGGGGACTACTGGGACAGGCCTGGCCTGCGCGGCTGGATCGCGCGGAACCTGCTCAACGCCGTCCTGGTGGATCGCTCCAGCGCCAGGGGTGGACGCGAGGCGCTGACTCGTCTGAGCGAGGCGCTGGCAGAGGGGGCATCCCTGATCCTCTTCCCCGAAGGGACCCGGGGGGACGGCATCACCATCGGCGAGCTGAAGCCGGGGCTCTACTTCGTTGCCAAAGAGCGCCCCGACCTGGAGGTGGTTCCGGTCTACCTCCAGAATCTCTGCCGAATCCTGCCCAAGGGCGAGATCCTGCCGGTCCCGCTGCTCGGGAGCAGCACCTTTGGCCCCCCGATCCGCCTCGACCCCGGCGAGGGGCGGCGGGCCTTTCTGGACAGGGCGCGCAACGCCCTGATCGCCCTGGGGGGACAGCCATGAACGTCCTGTGGGATCAACAGATCATCGCCCTGCTCTCAGGCATCGTCGGCCTGCTGTTGCTTGGCAGTGCCGTCGGGCTGGTGTTGGACCGCAGCGTCCAGACCGACTCGGGCCGCCTGGTGGTGGCCAACCTCAACGCCCGGGTGCGCGCCTGGTGGGTGATGACCGCGGTCTTCGTCGCCGCCCTGGCCACCGGCGGGATCGGGTCCGTGATCCTGTTCGGGCTGACCTCCTTCATCGCCCTGCGGGAGTTCATCACGCTCACCCCCACCCACCGCGCCGACCATCGCACCCTGTTCTGGGCCTTCTTCGTCTTCGTGCCCATCCAGTACTACCTGGTGGCAACCCATTGGTACGGGCTCTTCGTGATCTTCATCCCGGTCTACGCCTTCCTGTTCGTGCCAGTGCGCAGCGTCCTGGCCGGGGACACGCAGGACTTCCTGGCCCGCACCGCCAAGATTCAATGGGGGCTGATGGTCGCAGTCTACTGCGTCAGCCACGCCCCCGCATTGCTGATGCTCCAGATTCCCGGCTACGAGGGCGAGAATGCCAAGCTCCTGCTCTATCTCATCGTCGTGGTGCAGTTGAGCGACGTGCTCCAGTACGTCTTCGGCAAGACGCTCGGACGGCACAAGATCGTGCCCAAGGTCAGCCCCAACAAGACCTGGGAGGGAACGGTCGGAGGCATCGCCGCAGCCACTTTGGTCGGCGCCCTGCTGTGGTGGGCTACCCCCTTCAGCCCCTGGGAGGCCGCAGGCATCGCTCTCATCGTCAACCTGGCTGGCTTTGCCGGGGGCCTGTGTATGTCCGCCATCAAGCGCGACCGCGGCATCAAGGACTTTGGCACCCTGATCGAGGGTCACGGCGGGGTCATGGACCGCATCGACTCCCTCTGTTTCGCGGCTCCGCTGTTCTTCCACATGGTCCGTTACAGCTATACGTGAGGACCTGCTCGGCGCCTAGGCCACGCCTGCCCCCGGACGGCTAAAATGGATGTCGACCGGGGGCCGTTGGGCAGCGTCAGGTACGCTTCGATGACCCCTCCACACGCGAGACCTGCAGGACATGATGCCGACAGAGGCCACTGACCGCGAGCTGGACCGCATCCGCGCCGCGGCGCGCCTGCTCTATGCGGCCAGCAAGCCGCTGCGCATCCTGCGCACCCTCGCTTGGGCGCCAGAGGTCAAGGAGACCTTCCTGGCGGCAGGCGGCCGAGAATTGCCGCGGGTCAGCTATCCACCCTTCGACCCGACGACGAGCATCGAGGCGGTGCGCGAGGCGCGGCGGCAGATTGTGCCGGTGACTACCATCGACCTGTGGCTGGACCGCCAGGCCACGGCCATCGAGGTTGGGGCGCGGATGCTGGCGGCGGCGGGCACGGTTGGCTTCTTCGAGCACGGCCGACAACTCTATGGCGAGCCCACGGCACCCCTGCGGTATGTTCCCCTGACCCCCATCGACCTGGCCCAGTGTATCCGCGATACCATCACGCAGCTTGGGCACATCGACATCGGGATCGCCCCGCCGGCCCACTTTGGCGCCGAGGAGGTCGCGGGCCAGATCGAGTTGGCGGTGCGCGCCCACTTCGGCGATCAGGCCCCGGCGGTGCAACTGGTGGACCGGCTCTCTGCCAACGCCCTGGCCACCTCGCGTGCCATATCCATCCGCAGCGGCGCCCGGTTCACGGACCGCGACCTCACCCAGCTGCTGCACCACGAGGCCTATGTGCACGTGGCCACCTCGCTGAACGGCAGGGCCCAGACGGACCTGCCGATCCTGGCGGCCGCCCACCCGGGCACCACCCGCACCCAGGAGGGGTTGGCCGTGTTTGCGGAGGTGATCAGCGGGTCCGTAGAGCTGGACCGGTTGCAGCGCTTGGCGGATCGGGTATTCGCCATCCAGATGGCCATCGAGGGAGCGGACTTCATCGAGGTCTACCGCTATTTCCTGGAACGCGTCGGCGCACCGGATCAGGCCTTCGAGAATGCCCGCCGGGTCTTTCGCGGCGGGGTCCTGGCGGGGGGCGCCCCCTTCACCAAGGATCTTGTTTACCTGCTGGGGCTGCTGCAGGTCAATAACTTCATCCGCGCGAGCTTCGCCGCTGGGCGCGCAGACTGCCTTGCGCTCCTGTTCTGCGGCAAGCTGGACATCTTCGACATCCCAGCCCTCTGCGAGCTCTATGCGCTGGGACTCTGCCGGCCGCCGCGCTTCCTCCCACCTTGGATCAGTGACCCACGCTATCTGCTTGCTATGCTGACCTTTTCGATTTTTACTAACCGCATCGATCTGCAACCCGTGGTCGACGTGACCCGGCGCCTGCTCGACAGCGCACCCGTCGTGCGGCTCGCGGGGGCGCAGCCTGGGTAGGCCCATCCCAGACGCTGCCTATTTCTGCATCAATCTGCGTCCGTTGGCGGCCGACGCCGCTCCTTGGAATCAAGGCGGCCTGGCGCCAGACAGGCCGTCCTCGGCATCGCGGTTGATCGCGTCCACCAGCCGCGCCGGATCGCCCTCATCGAGCCCGTCGAACAGGGCTGACACCCTTGGCGCGAGGACGGAGATGTCGGAGCGCCTGACGACCTCCTTGACGTCCAGAAGTGTCCCGGGCTGCATGCTGAACTCGCGTAACCCCATGCCTAACAACAGTCGCGTGTAGCGCGGGTCGCCGGCCAGCTCCCCACACATGGCCACCGGGGTATCCGTGAGCCGCCCCGCCTCGATGGTCATGCGGACCAGGCGCAGAACGGCCAAGTGGATGGGGTCGTACAGGTAACTGACGGTGTCGTCCATCCGGTCCACGGCCAGCGTGTACTGCGTCAGGTCGTTGGTACCAATGGAGAGGAAGTCCAGGCGCCGGGCCAGCGCTTGGGCGCAAAGGGCGGCCGAGGGAACCTCGACCATACCGCCGATAGGCAGCGCCTGGTCGAAGGCCAGGCCGTCGGCGGTCAGCTCACGCCGCACCTGGGCGATCAGGGCAAGCACTCCTTCCAGCTCCCCGACGCTTGTGATCATCGGGACCATGAGACGGACCGGGCCGCAGGCGGAGGCGCGCAAGATCGCCCGCAACTGCGGCCGAAACAGGTCCGGCTCTTGGAGACAGAGGCGGATGGCGCGTAACCCCAGCGCTGGGTTGCAGGCGGGTGGGCAGTGGGATCCCAGCGCATCCACCTGCTTGTCCACCCCCAAATCCAGGGTGCGGATGGTCACCGGGATCCCCTCAAGCCCGTCGATGACGGCCAAGTAGGCGGCGAGATGTTCCTCCTCGTCCGGCAGGTCCACCCGGTTCATATAGAGAAACTCGGTGCGGTAGAGCCCCACCCCGGCTGCCCCGTTGGCCCGGGCCACGAGGGCATCCTCGGGCAGTTCCAGGTTCGCGTGGAGTGCAACGGGTACCCCGTCCAGGGTCACCGAGGGGCGATCAACGGTACCCTGCAAGGCGGCACGGCGCTCCTCCAAGGCGCGGATGCGTCCCTGATAGTAGGCCAGGGTCGCAGCGTCCAGGTCGGCCAGCACGGAACCCGTCGCACCGTCCACCACCACGGTCTCGGCGTGACGGAAGTATCGAGTGGCGTGATGCACGCCCACCACGGCGGGGATGTTGAGACTGCGCGCCAAGATGGCGGTGTGGGACATGGGCCCGCCGCACTCGGTGACGAACGCGACCGCGCCGCGCTGGCCCAACAGGATGGCGTCTGCCGGTGCGAGGTCCTCAGCGATGATGACGCGGCCAGTCAGGTCGTGGCTATCCAGGCTGTCCGGGTGGGCGCCGCCGCGTAGCTGCGCCTGGATCTGCAGTACCACATGGTCCACATCGTGCCGACGGTTGCGCAGATAGGGGTCGTCCATGGCATCGAACACGCGGATCAAGGCATCGCGCCGCCGCTGCAGAGCCCATTCGGCGCTGCAGGCCTCTTGGCGGATCAGCTCCCGCGCCTCGTCCACCAGGGCGGCGTCTTGCAGCATGAGGAGATGGGTGTCGATGAACTCGGCAATGCTGAGCGGTGTCGTCGTCGGAATCTGTTCGCGCACCGCCTGCAGGGCTGCCCGCGCCCCTTCGAGCGCCGCGTCGAGGCGGGCGAGCTCGGCCTCGATGGCCTCCGCTGCGATGATCCCGGGCGTGGCAGGGCTGGGGCAACGGGCAATCACGAAGGCCCGCCCCACGGCGATGCTACGGGAAGCGCGAACGCCGAGGCCATGACAGGACATGGTCATTCCTGTTCCTCGAAACGATCGGCGACCAAGGTGGCGAGGGCGGCAAATGCATCTGCCTCATCCTCCCCCTCCACCTCGACAGTGATGGTGGTCCCCTGGCTGGCAGCCAGCATCATCACCCCCATGATGCTCTTGCCATTGACCCGGGAGCCGTTACGCTCGACCTGGATCGTGCTGCCGAAGGTGCTCGCGCAGCGCACGAACTTGGCCGCCGCCAGGGCATGCAGACCAAGCTTGTTGACGATAGGGAGCTCTTGCCTGATCAACGCTTGCAGGCCTCCGCGGCCGCGTCGGCGGCAGCCTCTGGCGAACGACAGTACATGACCCCGTCCCGTCCGCCGCCGAAGGCCTTCTCCGACAAGGCATCCAGGGGCAGATCCGGATAATTCAGCACCCGGACCAGCATGGGCAGGTTGACGCCGGACAGGGTCCGCACCCCGGCGCGGGCCTGCAGCGACGCGGCGATGTTGGCCGGGGTCGAACCGAACAAGTCGGTCAAGACCAGTACCCCGTCTCCGTCGTCCAGCGCCGCGACCCAGTCCATCGCGACGATGCGCAGCCGGTCGCAATCGCCCTCCTGACGCACTGCCAGGGCCCGGGCCCGGAGCGGGCAACGGCCCAACATGCGGGTCACGGCCGCCAGCAGCGCGGCACCGATCCCATTATGGGTGATGAGCAGCAATCCGACGCTCATGGCAGATCCCGATGTCGAACCATGACACTGTGGCCGCCGGCCTCGAAGTGACGCCGCATGGCCTCCGCCATGTAGACGGAGCGATGCTGACCACCCGTGCAACCGAAGGCGACGGTCAGGTACGAGCGCCCGTCGGTCTCGAAGCGGGGCACCCAGCGGTCGAAGAAGCCCGTCAAATCCGTACGCATCTGGGCCACCCCCGCATTGGCCTCCAGGAAATCCACCACCGGAGCATCGCGCCCGGTGAGCGGGCGCAGGTCTGGCCGCCAGTGTGGGTTAGGCAGGCAACGCACATCGAAAACGAAATCGACGTCGTGCGGAACGCCGTTCTTGAACCCAAAGGACTGCAGCAAGATCGCCGCCTTGTGCGAGGTATTGCCGGCGATACGCTCGCGCACCAGATCCCGCAGCTCGTGAACGTTGGTACGCGTGGTGTCGATGACGACCGAGGCCTCGCCGCGGATGGGCGCCAGGAGACGCCGCTCCAGCTCGATGGCCTCTGCCAGTGGGCGGTCGGCAAGGGTCAGGGGGTGCTTGCGGCGGGTCTCGCTGAAGCGCTTGATGAGGGTCTCGGCCTCCGCCTCCAGGAACAATACGCTGCAGTCGATACCGTGTGCGCGGGCATGGCGGATAAGCTCCGGCAGGTCGCGCAGGTGCTGCTCGGTGTTGCGCGCATCGATGCCGACCGCTGTGAGCGTGTAGGTCGCATCGGAGGACCCCGTCAGCCCCAGCGCCAATTCCTTGAGCAAGAACACCGGGAGGTTATCGATGCTGTAGTAGCCCAGGTCTTCAAGCGTGCGCAGGGCGACGCTCTTTCCCGAACCGGATAGACCGGTGATGATGACCAGTCGCATTGGCTGACCCCTCTGATACGGCCCGTTGGTGTGCCAAGGTCCGACCGCGCCGCCGCCGGACACCCCGGGGTCACCATGGCTCAGATGTTGCCATCCCCCGGGTCCGACGGACTGTCGGTTATGGCACGCGCCTGGCGCTCGACGAAGTCTACGCCAGCATCGTAGCCGCGAATTCGCAGAATCTGGTGCCGCACGGCCGCCTCAACCAGAATAGCAAGATTGCGGCCCGGGGCGACCGGCATGGTGACCTCTGGTACGGTTACACCCAAGATGCTCCGCACCGAGAGGCTACCGGCCAGGCGGTCGATGTTCGCCAGCTCTGCGCCGGTCATGGCACGGAGGTTGATAACGAGGTTGAGGTGTCGGCTCTGTGCCACCGCACTCTCGCCGAACATCGCGCGGATATTGAGCACACCCAACCCGCGGACCTCGAGGAAGTCGCGCAACAGGGGCGGGCAGGTCCCGTCCAGGGACTCCGGGGCCACCCGGGCAAACTGCGGCGCGTCGTCGGCGACGAGGCGGTGTCCGCGTGAGATAAGGTCCAACGCCAGCTCGCTCTTGCCGATGGCCGGGTCGCCCACGAGGAGGACCCCCATACCCAGCACCTCCATAAAGACCCCATGCACGGTAGTGGACTCTGCCAGTGCATGGGTCAGGAAATAGCGCAGGCGCCCGATGATGTCTTCATCGCCCAGGGGCGAGGACAACATTGGCGTGCCAGTACGGGCGGCAAGATCCAGCACAAGCGGCTCCGGGTCGATGTCGTCGGAGAAGATGACCGCCGCAGGCTGCGCAGCGAACAGCTTTTGAATGTTCTCGTCATGTGCGGTGGGCCCGAGGTCAGCCAGGTAGACCAACTCCGGGTGGCCGATGACCTGCAACCGGTTCGGGTGGATGCAGTTCAACGAGCCCACTAGCGACTGCCGGGCAGTGCCTGGCTCTGCGCTGCGCAGCGGCCGCAAGTCGGCCGGGATCGGGCTCAACCAGCGCAGCTTCAGGGCCGCCCCAACCCGCTCGACTAACCCCTGCAGGGTGTCCACCGGGCTCATAGCTGCCGCGGCCAAGCCTCCCAGGTCTGGATCACGGTCAGGATCTCCTGGGCCGACCCGGCCGTTCGTAGCTTGTCGCGCAGCCTCTCGTCGCTGAACATCGCCGCAAGGGCAGAGAGAAGCTGGAGGTGGGTCTCATTGGCATCCGCCGGGACGAGCAAAGCAACGGCCAAATCCACCGGCCGATTGTCGATAGCGTCGTAATCGATCCCCTGGCGCAGTTGCATAAAGGCGCAGCGGGCCTCCACAACTTCCTCCATGCGCGAGTGGGGTAACGCGACCCCATGCCCCAGACCGGTGCTGCCGAGACGCTCCCGCTCGGTCAGCCTCTCGAAGATGGCCTCCTTGGTGAGGGCGGCATCGCCCTCGGCGAGCAGCTCCGCGAGCATCTGGAGCAGACGCTTCTTGCTGGTGACATCCGCACCGGTCCAGATGCGGTCGACGACCAAGAACTGGGGGGGAAACATCAGTGGCAGCTCCCGATAGCTTCCGGCTCGAGACACCGGGGCATCTTGTCGTATGGGCGGCGCGCCGCGGGGATGTCGCACCCCGCACGTCACGCCGTTGTTGGCGGGTAGGATTCCGGACGGGTGGGAACCACCCCGAAACCTAAGGACGGCTACTCGGCCTCGGGCTCCACCTGAGCGGTCGCACGGTGGCCGATCTTCTTCTGCTTGTGCAGGTGAACCTGGCGGTCGAGCTTGTCGATGAGGGTGTCGATGTCCGCGTACATTTCCTCGTTCACGGAGTCGGCGAATACTTTGGCGCCGTTGATATGCATGGTCGCCTCGGCCTTC
>JBFZCW010000391.1:0-4092 GCA_041307765.1 Chromatiaceae bacterium | reverse complement strand
TGGCCTTGAAGGGAAAGGTGCTTGACGCCGATGGCAAGCGCATCAAGTCCGACTATGTGGCCACCCGCATGGCGAGCGTTCCGGAACTGCTGGGCAGCTACAACGCCGCTGCCACAGACGGTAACTACTGCCCGCAGGACAAGGTCTGCGACGGCGACAACCTGAAATACTCCGAAGCCATGCGCACGCTGTTCATCGGCGAGGACACCAGCCGGCGCAACAACAACTACGTCTGGGCATTCAACGTCGATACCCGCAAGCTCTCGCGCATCCTGTCCGTGCCCATGTATGCCGAGGCCACGGGTCTGGAGATCGTGGAGAACCAGAACGGCTTCAGCTACATCATGGGCAACTTCCAGCACCCGGGCGAGCAGGACCAGCACGGCGCATTCCTCGGCACCCTTGCGATGACCGAGACTGATGTCTTGAGCGCCATCGACGCCCGTTGGGACAACCGGAAGAAAACCGCCATTGGTTACATCGGCACCGAGGACGGTGCCCTACCTGGCTTCAAATAGGTACCCATGCTAACCGGCGGGCAGCCTGGCTGCCCGCGTACTGCGCCTGTGGACGCCGCTTGCCCGCCCTCAGGAGCCTCGAAACCCGATCGTCTTGTGGCTGCCGTCGCAGAAGGGCTTGTTCTTGGATGCCCCGCAGCGGCACAAGGCGACCTGGGTTCCTTGCCAGGCGACGCGGCCGCTGCCGGCACGCAGGGTCAGGTTGCCGTTGAACAACAGGGGACCCGCAGGCAAGGGCCTGATCGTCAGGGCGCCGCCCGTAGCGGTCAGGCCGGTGCCGCGCTCCCCCACGGATCCCGTGTCGTCGAAGCCGGCTTCCAGGTGGCTGTTGTCACAGAACGGCTTGTTCTTGGATGCCCCGCAACGGCACAGGGCGGCGCGAAAGCGCACCCCTGGCATATCCCCGGGCGCTCCTTCGATAGCCAGGTCGCCGGTGACGTAAAGTGGCCCCCTGTAGGTCGCCATGACCGTGTTCTCTGCCGCGGGAGTCTCCGGTCCGCCAGCCCGATCGATATAGCTGAGCGCGCCGCTCGGGCAGCGCTCGCAGATTTCCCTGACCTCGTCCCGCGCGGACAGGTCCGGGATGCACCAAGGCTCCCTCCCGCCCACGAAGAGCTCGCCCTTGGCGTTGCCGCACTCGCCGATATGGATACAGAGCCGACCGTCCCATTGGACGTCTATCGCCTTGCCTGGGTAAGTAAACACCTCGGTTTCGCTCATGGGTCGCTCCTGGGTTCGGGTTGGTCTTCCGCTGGCAGATGCCGCCCTGTGGACGGTATTCAACCTGGGCGGTCGTAAAGATTTACTCCGATGTCGGGGGTCGCCGCCAACGGGACCGCAAAGGGCCTGCCGGCGGCTCCCCGCCGCGGGCCAATAATCGGGCGGCCTCAACCGAAGCGCAGTGGCGCAACAGTGCCGCTGGCCCGGTAGCAGAGATAGTCGCTGAGGACGGTCGCATGGTCGAAGGCCATGCGATCTGGCAGCGCATCCAGGGGGAAGACCCCCAAAGCCCGGGCATCGTCCAGTGCTTGGGGTGTGCCTTCGGCCTCGGCGACATACACTGCTGTGACGGTGTGACCACGCGGGTCCCGGGCGGGGTCCGAGTAGACCCCCAGCAGGGCGTGCAAGGTCACCTTGAGCCCGGTCTCCTCCCGAGCCTCGCGCACCGCCGCCGCTTCGACCCGCTCGCCCACATCCACGAAGCCACCCGGGATGGCCCAGCCGTGAGGCGGGTTCAACCGCTCGATCAGCACGATGGGGCGCCCGGGCCGGTCCACCAGCTCGATGACGGCGTCGGCGGCAATGAGCGGGGTGATGGGTTTGGGCATGGCGCTGTCTCCTACCTGGTACGGAACCGTTCGTGTCCCATTGACGGTCGATTTAGACCACGCGCGCCGCCCGCCGCGCTGCCGCCAGGACGCCGTCGACCCAAGGACCCAGGGCCTCGGCATCGTCTAGGGCGGCGGCCGAAGGGGGATAGTACCCCATGGTCGCAGTGCGGCCATCCCTGCGGCTGTAACGGAAGGACTCCAAGCCGAGGCGCTCGAAATCCGGGCGGTTGGCGCCGTCGGCCTTCAGGTCAAGCGTATCGTCTACCAGAATGGCGAAGAAGAGGTCGCCGGCATCGATGCCAGATGCGCCGAACATGCGCCGGACCCGGAGGGGCTCGTAGCCGCCCAGCAGCTCGCGAATGTAGTCCAGGCACTCCGCACTGACGATCATCAGGAAAGCCCAATCGGATACGGCGACAGCGGTCGCCACGGGTCCAGCATAGCCTCTCCACAGCGAGGCGCCTCGGCCCGGGCCTAGAGACGGAGCAGACCGGAATCGAGTAAGCCGATGAGAATCAGGTAGATACCCGCGACATCATTGAGGATGTTGGGCCTGATCAGGATGAGCACGCCGGCGACCAGCGCGATCACCGTCTGAGGACGGATGCTTTGCCCGTAATAGAAGTGGTGGAGTCCGATGGCTCCAACGACGAGCAGATAAGCAGCCACGGCGAAGTTCAGGATGCGCGGCGCCGATCCTCACGGGCTACCTGAGCTCGTGCCTGGTATCCTGTGCCACCCGATGAACAAGGCCAAACGCACCAGAATCTTCGAGCGCCTGCGCGCGGCCAATCCGGCGCCGACCACCGAGCTCGACTACGCCAGCCCCTTCGAACTCTTGATCGCAGTGATCCTCTCCGCCCAGGCCACGGACAAGGGCGTCAACAGGGCCACCGCCCGCCTCTTTCCGCTGGCCAACACCCCAGCCTCGATCCTGGCCCTCGGGGAGGACGGCCTGCGCGAGCAGATCCGCACCATCGGGCTTTTCAACAGCAAGGCCAAGAACATCATCGCCGCCTGCCGCCTGCTGGTGGAACGGCATGGAGGCGAGGTCCCGCGACGACGCGAGGACCTTGAATCACTGCCAGGAGTAGGGCGAAAAACCGCCAACGTGGTGCTCAACACCGCCTTTGGCGAGCCTACCATGGGAGTGGACACCCACATCTTCCGAGTCGCCAACCGCACCGGCATCGCACCGGGCAAGACCCCGTTGGCGGTGGAGCGGGGGCTGCTCAAGTGGGTGCCCAAGCCTTTCCTGCGCGATGCCCATCACTGGCTGATCCTACATGGGCGCTACGTCTGCACGGCGCGCAAGCCACGCTGCCCAAGGTGCCTGATCCGGGATCTTTGCGATCACCCGGAAAGGACCGAGGGGGCCGGGGCAGGCATGGATTGAGGTCCTCCCAGCCCCGATCAGCCCCAACCGTTGCGAAGCCATGTTCAGCCCAGACCGCGACACCCTGCGACGCTACCTCGCCTCCGCTTGGCACAAATCGAATGCGGGGCTGCCGTTGGAGCCTCTAGAGCACCAGATCGCGGCTGTGGTCCGCCAGCATCCGGAATACCACCCGTTGCTGGCAGATCCGGACGTCGCCGTTACCCACGACTCCACCCAAGAGGCCGGCGAGAGCAACCCCTTTCTGCACCTGGGCCTGCACCTGGCCCTGCTAGAGCAGATCGCCACCAACCGCCCCCTCGGTGTCCGGGACCATTACCAGCACCTGGTGCGGCGCACCGGCGACGTCCACAGGGCGGAGCATCTGGCCATGGAGTGTCTGGCCAAGGCCCTGTGGGAGGGGCAGCGAGCGCAGCGCCAACCAGACGAGGCCGCTTATCTCGAGTGCCTCGCGAGGGTATAGGGGGCTGATCGGGCCTGCGCACCCAAGGCGCCGAGACCGCCGCAGCCTTCCCCCAAGGATCCTATGGTGAAACAAAGACCGGGCGGCCAGGGTCTCACCGGGCGATGACACTTCGCGCGTCCGGGCGGCCGGCCCACTTGCGGAATTTCTGAGATGTGTTATCAATGCCCTACCCTAGCGTAACGGTCGGGAATTACGAACGCACAATGACCGGTGCTGGGCCATACCAACGACCTTTCGACACCCATCTGGAGAAGACTATGTCCAACACCACAAACAAGCCCGGTGCTGCTGCTGTCGGTTTCGCCCTTGTCGGCAGCCTGGCCGTCGCAAACCTGGCCAGCGCTGCCGACAACCCCTTCGCTGCCAGCCAGCTCAGTCAGG
>JBFZCW010000390.1:0-3980 GCA_041307765.1 Chromatiaceae bacterium | reverse complement strand
CGGAACGCGAGCCGTACGATGTCCATCATTGAACCGCTTCGGCAGGCACGGCATCCGGGGCGGTGGGTGTCTCGGCGCTCGCGACAGGCTCGGCGATTGCCGAACCTGCCTTCTCTTCCTGGAGGTCAACCAGCTTCTGGTTCTTGGGCGTGAACTTCCTGTGGCACGCCTTGCAGAAGCGAATGCGCCGGTCGCCCATTGTCTTGGTCTTCCGAACACCCTTGCTGACAGACTTGCCGACTGCCTCGCAGTAGGGGCACGTATGTGGTCTTCCCATCACGTATCACCTCACGGGACACGCAAGAGGCCTGAGTATATAAAGGTGTGTGAGGACTGGGGGGTGGGGACAACATGGGCCCGATATGGCTGTCGCATCAGCTGAGGCGGACACGCTCCCCGGTTCCGTGCTGCTCTTGAGCGGGGATCTGCCTCAATGCCGCTTGCCCTCCATCGCCTGAGAGGTGCAGATAGCCGAGTTCCCGAAGCTCGTCTCCGATGGTCAGCTCCGTCACCCTGCCAGTCCCGCGGCGCGGGCGCCTCGACACTCGCCAGTCTCAAAGCTCTGCTGCCCCTCGAGCCGTCCGCCTCTGGCGTACGCTGATTCTCCCTCATGGCCGCAGTGATCCATCCCGCGCCTTCTGTGTTGAGTGAATGGCGGATCCTGGCCATCCCCGTGAACCGTCACTTGTTCGGCTCGGCCACAGATCCGCTTCATCTTGGTTGGACATGGGCCACATCCGCAGCCAAGTCGTAGAGAGCGCGCGCTCGTTCCTCCCAAGCCTCGGCGTTGAAGCACCACCAGCTCTGGCAGCAGGCGATCAACTCTCGCTGGCGCTCGTCGAGAGCGTCCTGGCACCGCTTGGCCCGCGCGTCGCCGAGCCGGGCCTTCCAGGCGGGGTCGAGCAGGGCCCTCTCGAGGAGGATGCGGACCTCGCACTCCTGGGCCGTGGCGCGGAGCAGCTCCAGGCGGATCGTGGAGAGCGGCCCGTTCCTGCCCGGGGCCACCAGGCGGCGGGCGGCCGACGTGATGCTCGTCTGGATCCAGTTGTTCTCCGGGTACCGGTTGCAGATGCTGCGGCCGCCGAACTGGGAGTTGGGTGCCGCCAGCACGTCCCAGAAGTCCACGCTCAATCGGGCGAGCCCCCGGTAACCCTTCGTGAGGAACTTCTCCAGCATGACCCGCCAGTAGGGCGCACAGGCGTTGTCGAAGACGTCGCGGGCGAAGACGGCCCGGCGGAACGGGCTCTGCCAGCCGTATCGCCGCTCCACGGCAGGGTCAGGCGGGTCGTTGCCCACGTAGACGTAGGCGTAGGCGCCGATGCAGTCCTTCATCGGGGTGCCCCAGATCGGCTCGCGCGGCTCGGGATGGCGGTGCATCACCCACGTGATGCCGGGCGCCACCGCGGCGAGGTCGGCGAATGCCTCCTTGGTGGGCACGATGTCGCCCATGACGCCGAGCATCATCGCCTGCTCCAGCCCGCGGTCCTTCAGCACCTTGCGCAGTCCGTCGAAGACCGGCCTCCAGAACTCGCGGGCCTCTGGCGTGCCGTAGGCCGGCCCTTCCGCCTCATTCAGCTTCCCGGTCTTCGGGTCCACCACGGTGAACAGGACGCCGTGCTTCACCGGGACTGCGTTGGAGCTCTGGAAGTACCTCATGCCATCCGACTTGTCCCAGGGCACCAAGCACACCACGCCGGGCTTGCCCAGGTGCTTGACCGCGAGGTCGAGGTACTTCTCGGCGATGCTGAAGTCGTGGGTGTAGCGGGCGCCCTCCTTCCTGATCCACCGCACCATGCTCTGCTCGTTGCCGAAGTGCAGTTGCCGTTGAAGCAGGATGTAGACGTGGTCTGCGCCCACTTGCCCCATCAGCGCGAACACCTGGTCCAGGAGCTGCCAGTGCTTCTCGGACCAGGGCTCGACCCCGTATCGCAGGGCGACCGATTCAGGCGACTCGACCAGCCCGATTTCTGTCTGGAAGTCCTCGGGGTCGGGCAGCGCCCAGTCGGCGACGCTCACCTCGATCGGCACGTCCACCGCGTCGGCGCCCTCGGCCTGCACGACGACCTTGCCCTCATACGCGCCGGACTTGGCATCCTTGGGCACATGCACAGTGAGCCAGAGGGGCTGAAGGACGCCACTCGCGCCCTTCTGTGGGATGACCTCCGCGGGGGCGTCCTTCTCCAGCGTGTCGAAGCAATCGGGGTATCCCTGGCCGCCGTCAAAGGTGGACATCCCGCCCGGCCTGCCGTCGGGCAGCGGATAGCGGACCTGAATGGCCTCGGCGGGGATGGCTCCGGGGCCGTCGAGCTGCGACGGCTGGACCTTCAGGCCCCGCAGGGCCTCGGAGGAGCCGACCAGAATCTGGCCGGCGAACGCGCCGTTGCGGGCCGCTGCGATCCGAACGGGCTGCATGGTCTCCTGGGCGTCGCTGTACTCGTCCACGTAGGCCCGCTGCGAGGGGCTGTGCGTCCAGACCTGCAAGCCCTTGGGCCTGCCCACACTGGGCACGGCCCCTGGCCCGGTGGCTCTCAACTCGAGGCTGACCAGGCCCATGGGCACCCAGTCGAACACCTGGTAATTGTGGGCGGCCACACTCTTCAGGATGGCCTTGGGGTAGGGCGAGCGGTGCAGTTCCACGGCCAGCACGTTGACCCCGCGCCGCAGGCCGGCCGCGGGAAGCTCGACGCCCGTCAGCCGGCGGATTCGCCTCTCCAGCCGGTCGGCGTTCTTCGTCGCGTCGGGACCGATCGTGATCAGCTTGCCGTCGGCGCCCAGGCACACCCCGTCATCGTAGTCTTCGGCCAGGGCCTCGACGCCCTTCCTGTCGGCGTCCGGCAGATGGCCGCGGGCCACCTCCTTGCCGTTGAGATAGACGACCACGCCGCCTCGGTAGGCCAACGAAAGCGTCAGGTCGCCCACGCTGCCGGGATCGGCCACCGTGAACCGGGCCCGGGCGCAGAGCAGCGCCATGCCGGGGCCGCCCTGTTCGTACATCGTATAGCCCTTGCCCTCCACCGCCGGGACGTAGGCGTGGTTGCGGGCGGTGCGAAAGAAGGGGCCGCGCATGCGGATCCAGAGATGGTCGTCGAAGTCCGGGGCAGACCAGTCGGCGGGGGGCCACGACGTGTTGGCAAAGGTCCCCTTCATCTCGACGAGTTCCCGGTCGTTGCGCATCACGGGCCGGCGGCATGTGATCGAGTACCGCCAGTAGCTCGAGGCGCTGAGGATGACCATTCCCTCCTGCGGGCGCTCCGCTGCTTGGACCATGGGCAGTGCCACACGCCAGGTCAGGTAGACTGCCCAAGTCACCCTCACAAGCACTCGCCTGTTCATGCTCACCTCGTTTCGGCAACTTCTTGCAGTGCAGCGCCCCTTGGCGTAGGACAGTGGACGCGGGGGGCTCCGTTGGTATGATACGCGCGCGTCCAGCCGGGCTGCAACTGGCACGGCCCCGGCGCGTGAGCCAAAGCGGGCGTCCTGCTAGCCGCCGCTTGGGAGAGGAGCACCGGATGCTCTGGGATGTAGCTGCAGCCGAGGACCGGTAAGTCCTTGACCAGCTCCGTGTGCCGGCCCAGTTCCTCCTTCTGCCGCTGAAGGCAGGTCGCAGTGTCCATGCTGCGCATCAACTCCACCCCATGCGTGAACCGAGTTGACATGTAAGCTCTGCCTACCACTCCAGAGTGGTGCGGGGCATGGTCAATGCCTCAAACCGTAAACTATAAATACCAGCGCCCCCACAGGGTCTCGCATGGACCCACTCAATGCTGTTTCGGCGCTTCCGATCGGGGAGCTGTTCGAGACCTTACTGCCGGACTTCGTTCTGGCCTTCGCCTTCTTCACTGCACTCGTCTATGCCATCCTGGGAAAACGCTTCGATCAGCAGCGGCCAGCGGTCGCCATGTCGGTGACCTTGGGCATCGCTCTGGCCGTCGGCCTGGTCTGGTGGGAACAGAGCACCGGCGTGTCGATCCGCGACCTCG
>JBFZCW010000389.1:0-4042 GCA_041307765.1 Chromatiaceae bacterium | reverse complement strand
GGGGATCGGTCTGGCGGGAGCCGGCGGCACCCAGCGGTTGTTCACCCAGACATAGCCGGGACCCGGCGCCACGCCGCGGGGTGGTAGAGGTCGGTCGTAAACCACACCGGCCGGGCCGGGCGGAGGGATGCAACCGCTGAGAATGACGGTGACGGCGATCGCTGCGGCGATGGGGATCCTCATGGTCGGATTCCGGATACTGGTTTGCGACGATCTTACCACGCTGCCACGCGGCGACGTATTCTGGTCCGCACCGTCGAGCCCAGGTAGGCGTCGCACCACCCGGCGAGCACCGGCCACAGCCCTCTCGGGGCTTCGACCCCGTCGGCTAAGCGACCTGCCTGAGCAAAGCCGCACTCCCCAATCCGGGGCGATCTGCAACCCGAAGCAACCCCGCCGGTCCGACCAGCAAGACTCGCATGGCGTCCGGCGCTCCGCCGCGCTGGTACTTGGCCGTGTCCGCCACCAATTGGTCGTCTAGGCCAATGATCTGGCTACACGCACCACGACCCCGGGAGCCCTCCCATGACTTTGCTGCGCACCCTGACGCTCGCCGCCCTGTGGCTCACCGCGTTCCCGCTTCGCCGCCCAGGACGTGCCCAAGCCGCCGCCAACACCGGTGATCGCGGCCGAGGTGCGCGTGGAGCCCTTTGCGGACGGGGTGGAGGCCCTCGGCACCCTGAAGGCCAATGAGTCGGTCTCGGTGACCGCCGACGTCACAGAGACGGTCTCTGCCATCTATTTCGACGACGGTCCGCGGGTGAAACGGGGCGACGTCCTGGTGGAGATGACCAGCGCGGAGGAGCATGCCCTCCTGGAAGAGGTGCGGGCTCGGGTGGCGGAGGCCGCGAGCCAGTTCAACCGGGTCAGGTCGCTGGCCAAACCTCCGAGCCCCCCTGGACGAGCGGCGGCGCGATCTGGACACGGCCAGGGCGGTCTTGGTCGGTATCGAGGCGCGGCTGGCGGACCCGCTGCTGAAGGCCCCCTTCGACGGCGTGGTGGGGCTGCGCAACATCAGCTCCGGCGCCCTGATGAGGCCAGGGGATCCGATCACGACCCTGGATGACGACACCGCATCGAGGACCGCATCGCCGGAAAGGAAAGCTCAGAAGGCGCGCGCCTCGACCTCCAGGTAGGCGAGCGAGATGTGCTTGCCCAGCTCCTCCTCAAACCCCGGCCAGTCCTTGAACCGGACCAGGCGCTCGGCGATGCGCGGTTTCATGTCGAAGTCGCTGAGCCCTTCCTCATAGAGCTGGGCGACACCGTCGTAGACGCCGCTGAGATAGATACGGTAGTCGTCCACGATCTCCCAACCGCCGGTGAGACCGTGCCCCGGCACCAGGACCCGGGCCGTAACGGCACCCTTGATCCCATCCAGGGCGGCCACGCTGCCGCCGAAGGAGCCGTCGTCCATGCGCACGATGCGGCGATTGCAGGCGTTGTCCCCCAGGAACAAGACGCTCAGCTCCGGTATCTCAAACATCAGATCCGTGGTGGTGTGTACATGCGGGTAGTAGTGGGTGTGGAAGGTCAGGCCGCCGATCGACAGGGTCTCGCCGCCGTCCAGCGCATGACTCGGTCCCTGGGGGACCGTCCCGTCTGTGGCCCCATTGGTTGCACTCATCATGCGCTGGACCCACTCCTCGCCCGCCCCCTGGGCGACCTGCTCCAGCATCTTGGGGTGGGCGTAGATCGGCACCTGCGGCGCAACCGCCCGCATGGCCTGGTTGCCGAGCCAGTGGTCCCCGTGGACATGGGTATTGAGGACCGCCAGCAGCGGCTTGTCCGTCACCTTGCGGACCTGGCGCAAGACCATCTCCCCGGTCTGGACGCTGGACCCAGGGTCCACGACGATCACGCCCGCATCCGTGACCAGAAAGGCCGGGTTGTTCATGAACCCCTGGTTCTCTGGGCTCGGGTAGGCCACGGGACCGTGGATAACATAGAGCCCCGGGGCGACCAGATCGGCCGGATAGTCCGGCACCTCGGGGCCGCGGGCCGCCAGGGCCGGCAGGGCCAGCGCGACCAGAAGCGAGGCGAGCAGGGCCGAGGTTAGGGATTCGGGGATGCCCCCAGGGAGAACCTTGGCCCCGCGGTGGAATCGATCGTGCTGCATGGCTAGAGCTCCGGCGGACGTGGGGAAAGCCGGGTTTATACAGCAGGCCCAAGCGGCGAAAAACCCCGGACAACCTGAGTCTGGCCAAAAGGTCGCCTTGACAACCCCCGGCTAGGAAGACCCCGCTTGCCGAACCTGCCTCCGTTGACCAGTCCCCGGCGACATATTCAGGCCACACGGCGTGCAGTGTGGGAACATATCGGCGCGGCAGCAACCCACGCCGGCCGTTCACCCGGGTTGCCGCACCGACCCGACGGGAAACGGGTCCATCGAACCTTAACCTATGCTGAGCTGGAGTACCGACATGGCGGACAACCGCACTGTGACCCCGAGCGCCCTGCGCGGCTGCACCCTTGCCCTGACCCTGAGCGCTGCCCTGTTCGCCCTGGGCTGCGCCTCCACCGAGTCGAACCTGATGGGCAGCGGGACCGGCGTCACGGCGAGCGATCCAACCCGCTTCACCCGCAGCGGCTTCCTTTCGGACTATGGGCGCCTCAAGCCCGTCGCGTGGGCCGAGGGCATCCAGTGCTGGCGCGCCGCAGGCGTGGACATGAAGAAGTACGACAAGGTGATGATCGCGCGCATGGAGGTCACCCTAAAGCCAGACCAGGTGAAGGGCATCGACCCAACCGATCTCAAGACGCTGACGGATTACTTCCATGCCTCTCTGGTGCGGGAGCTCAAGCCGCAGATGTCGGTGGTGGACAAGCCGGGTCCCGGGGTGATCGTCATCCGCATCGCCCTCACCAATCTGGTGCCCACCGCCGTGACCCGCAGCGTGACCGGAACCCTGATCCCGTACGGCTTCGTCGCCGAGGCAGGCTCTGGCGTCGCCACCGGCCGGCCGGCGGGGTCCACCCCGTACCTCGGCGAGACCGGCATGGAGATGCAGTTCCTGGACGGCGGCTCGCGTGCCGTCCTGGCGGAGTGCCGCGATACCCAGATCGGACGCAAGTACGCGGCCGACATGGACTCCGGCGCCGTGGGTGCCGCGCAGACCTGGGCCAGCGGCTATGTCAACTCCTTCCAAAGCTGGTCCTACGCCAAGAACGCCTTTGACAAGTGGTCCGCCCTCACGGCACAGCGGTTTGCGGCACTCCGCGGCGCAAAGATCCGGTAGCTAGTGCAGAGGCGCACGGGAGTGATACCGATGCTGGACTGGATGACACGCTATCCGAGGGACTGGCTGCGCCCTGACCTCATCGCTGGCCTGACCACCGCTGCGGTGGTCATCCCCAAGGCGATGGCCTATGCCACGGTCGCCGGGCTTCCGGTCGAGGTGGGGCTCTACACAGCGCTGGTACCCATGGTGATCTACGCGGTCCTGGGGACCTCGCGCCCCCTCAGCGTGAGCACCACCACGACGCTCGCGATCCTCACCGGGACCCAGCTCGCCCTGGTCGTCCCCACGGCCGATCCGACCGGCCTGCTGGTCGCCTCGGCGACGCTCGCCTTCCTCGTGGGGGTGATGCTGGTGCTGGCCTCGGTCCTGCGCCTGGGTGTGGTCGCGAGCTTCATCTCCGAGCCGGTCCTGACCGGCTTCAAGGCGGGGGTGGGTCTCATCATCGTCCTCGACCAGGTGCCGAAGCTGCTGGGTATCCACTTCGACAAAGGATCGTTCCTTCAGAACCTTCTCGCGCTCATCCACCACCTGCCTGAGACCTCGCTCGCGACGCTGGCCGTCGGCGTCGCCATGCTGCTGATCCTCGTCGCGCTGGAGCGCACTGTCCCCCGCGCCCCGGCGCCGCTGGTGGCCGTCGCGGTGGGCATCGCTGCCTCCGGCCTGTTCGCGCTTCAGACCTTCGGTGTGGAGACGGTCGGCCATATCCCCCAGGGCCTGCCGTCGTTCACCGCTCCGAGCCTCGGCCTGATCGAGCAGCTCTGGCCCGGCGCGCTCGGCATCGCCCTGATGAGCTTCACGGAGAC
>JBFZCW010000388.1:0-4322 GCA_041307765.1 Chromatiaceae bacterium | reverse complement strand
CAGGCCATCGACTTGTATAGCCCGGCGGCGGTCTTCGTCTACAACACCTATATCCCGGCCCTGATCGGGGACGACATCGGGGCCATCTGCAAGGAGGCGACGGCGCGCTGGGGGACCCCGGCGGTGCCGGTGGACGCGGCCGGCTTCTACGGGACCAAGAACCTCGGCAACCGTATCGCCGGGGACAGTATGGTCAAGTACGTCGGCGGGGGTCGGGAGCCGGACCCGGTACCGCCAGGTATCGAAAGGGATGGATTCAAGGTCCACGCTGTGACCCTGGTGGGCGAGTACAACATCGCCGGTGAGCTGTGGCACGTCCTGCCGTTGTTCGACGAGCTGGGGTCGCGTGTGCTCTCCACCCTGTCCGGGGACGCCCGCTTCCGCGAGGTGCAGACCATGCACCGCTCGGAGGTCAACATGATGGTCTGCTCCAAGGCCATGATCAATGTGGCCCGCAAGCTCCAAGAGGCCTTCGGGACCCCCTGGTTCGAGGGCAGTTTCTATGGGGTCGCAGATGTATCCCAGGCCCTGCGGGACTTCGCCCGGATCATCAATGATCCGGACCTGACCGCCCGCACCGAGGCCCTGATCGCCCGGGAGGAGTCGGCGCTCCGCGCCAAGCTCGAACCCTGGCGGGCGCGCCTGAAGGGCCGCAAGGTCCTGCTCTACACCGGCGGGGTCAAGTCATGGTCCATCATCTCCGCCCTGCAAGACTTAGGGATGACGGTGTGGCCACCGGCACCAAGAAATGACGGTGAAGTTCATGACCCCCTCCGAGATCCGCGAGCGCCACCGGGTCCATCGCAACCTGATTGGCGGTGGCTGGCTGCGGTTGCGCAGGGGCCAGGTCACCGACGACACCGACATGAGCCTGGTCCTGGGGCGGAGCATCCTCGCGCAGCGGCGGTTGGACCCGCAGGCGGTGGCCGAGGCCTTCAGGTATGGATGCGCGGCAAGCCGGTGGACATCGGCCATACGGTGCGCCGCGGCATTGCCCGCTACCGCCCGACCGGCGAGGTGGTCGTCCCGCCCAACACCTATGACGCCAGCAACGGCGCCTGCATGCGATGCCTGCCGGTGGCGTTGTGCACCCTGGGGGCGGAGCCGGAGCCGGTCGCCGCGGCCAATCGGGCCCAGTCCCACGTCACCCACCATAGCGCAGTGGGGGACGCCGGGACCCTGACCGTGATCTGCATGGTCCAGACGGCCCTGACGGGTGGCTGTCTGGCGGACCTCCAGACCATGGCCGAGGCCTTGGCTGCGGCCGAGCCCGAGCCCGAGCCCGAGTACCGCGACGACCGCCGCCGCGCCGAGAACCCCGGAGGCCATCTCCCTGAGACCGTTCGCGCGGTCTTCCAGGCCCTCTTCGCGGCGGACGGGTTCGAGACGGTCCTGGTCGACGTGGTCAACCGCGGCGGCGACGCCGATACCACAGGCGCTATTCTGGGCATGATCGCCGGTGCCCTGTGGGGGCCTGGCGGTATCCCCGCGCGTTGGCTCGATGCACTGGACGCCGGGACGTCCGACCAATGCGCCGAGCAGGCCAAACGCCTGATCGGCCTGTCATTCCACACTCGTGGGCTCCAGGGTGCGCTCTCCTCGCGGGGTGATTCCTCAATCCCCGGCTAGCGGACATCGTTCTCGGTTTACCCTGGTGGCCATCGAGGTGCAGTGGCTCCCGCCTTGGGGGTTGTGCTGGGGACCCCTGCTCTACTGGGTGCTGTGAAACGGCGCGGTCCGTCTGGTCTGCATCTCGTTGCTTCACTGGTGCTGGGTCGTTTGCATGGTCACGCGCAGCGCTCTGGCGCATCCGGTATCCGGGTTGCCTGACGCGTTTGGTCACGCAACTTGGCCTGTCCGGGGGTGTGATCCGAAGGTACGCATCGGCCGCATCCGGCAGCGTCACGACATCTCGCCCGCCGACGTCCGCCAAGTGGTGAAGGACTATGGCGCGCCCCATTGAGTCCTCCGGCGGGATCGGTATCCATGGCGGGCGCTCGTGCGGTGAGGCGCCGCAACGTCGCTTTGCCCCCCGTGCATTTCGACCACGCCATGAAGGATGAAGCGGTCAACGGTCGCTTCTCGGGTCAAACGGTTTGATGTCGAGTACCGGTGTGTCGGGGAAGGCGTCGATGTAGTCGATGGTGACGACGACGCCCTCGACCCCGGCGCGGCCATGATCGCCATGGGACGGTCACTGGGGTGCCAGGGCGACGATCACCGGGTTGTGGGGCGATCGGTGAGCCGCGTGGTTTGCGGGGGGATCCAGACGGGGCTGCACTTCGCCAGGCACCTTCCGACGGTAACCAGGGTAGCGTGTCGAACAACGAATGTCAGAACACCACGAGCCGCGGGTAGTCCTGCGCCATTCGTTGCCAGAAGCCGCCGCTCCAGTCGAAGACCACGGCCAAATGCCAATCCTCCGGCGTCGCGCCAACCACGGCCGCAACCATCCTCCGCCCGCAGCCCTTGACCGCGGAAGTGATGGCGTAGAACTGAACCACCTTCGTTGCTGTGTCGACGACCAGCTCGACGCCAACCAGGCCATCGCCTCCGACTCGCACGACGGGGCTTTTTTTGCCGTCCTCAGAGAGGACATTGGATGCCGAGAGCCGCTCCGGGAAGATCTTGATGTATCGCAGCTCCGGGATCTGGGCGAGGCTTGTCGCCAAGAGCCGGAAGATTGGCTCGACCTGTCTGACCGAGCGCGCCTTGCGAATTCGCTCGCCGTCGATGAACGTGGATTTGGCCATCGTGTGTCCTCGCAGACAGTGGAACCTCGGCTATTGGCGCGACACGGCCCGGTTGTCGCGGTCGTGCTGGGGTGGTTTCGGGTGGCTCAGTCGCCGAGCCTGTTGCCTTGGGGTCCTTCAGCCCCACCGAGTGGTGCGCAGAGGGCTTGTTTCGAAACCCTGTGGCCGCCTCGGTGGATAACCTGCGGCAACTCGCCGTTGGCAGAGCCGGCCTGCATCGACGAAGCTTATCTGGACGTGAGCGGGCTCGATGGCCTGATCGGTCCGCCCGAGGCCATCGGCCGGCGGATCGAGGTGGACATCCGCGCCGCGGTCCGTCTCACTGGGTCAGTGGACATCGCTCCCAACCGGCTGTTGGCCAAGGCGGCCGGTGCAACAGGATCTCTTTGCCGGCCGGCCAAACGGCACCCTCGACAGCGCCCGGGCCCGCAGCCTGAACGCCGCCCTGGATCCCATCAACGCCCGTTTCGGCCCCGGGGCCCTGCAGCGCGGCGCAGGGCGCCGGCCCCCGCCTGGGCGGGGTCCGGCGACGAGCCA
Source organism: Chromatiaceae bacterium (assembly GCA_041307765.1). Classification (GTDB taxonomy): domain Bacteria; phylum Pseudomonadota; class Gammaproteobacteria; order Chromatiales; family Chromatiaceae; genus DYRB01. The sequence goes on along the minus strand of JBFZCW010000388.1, from coordinate 1,032 downwards.
TGAACAACGCCTCATCAGCCGTGTGCTGTACGACCCGCGGCCGCGGTCTAGGTCGTCGAGGCGGACAGCAACCCGCAGCGCTGCTCAGGCCTGTTTCTCCCGTCCTGCCGCCTGGAGACCTCAAGCGCGCATCTCGGTGTTCCGTGCGACTGCGCCTCAAACCCTGGCACCGACGGCGGCCTGCGACCGAAGGAGACATCCAAGCGACGCAATAGGGCTCCTCGTCCGGTCGCTCACACGCTCACAGGTTGTGGGGTATTCTTGACTATAGCGGTAAGGTACCTAATATTGAGCAGGCCAGGCGGATTCTCCGACCTTGCCTGAACAGGACTTTGCCATGAACCCCGAGGCCACCCATCCCCATTTCCACCGGGTAGAGCACACAGATCCGATCACGGGACACACCATCGTAGATACCCAGGGACACCCCTCGGTCCAAGAAGGTGACGCGCGCGACGGTTTGACGATCTACTTCGATTCGGAGACCAGCAAGCGTACCTACGAGGCCATTGCCGTCGAGCATCCGGAGCAGGGGCTTCGCCAGACCATGAGCAACGACGTCGATGAGGGGTTTGACGAAGGTTAAGGCCGATGGCGCCATCGCATCGCGCGTGTGCGTGAGGGCTGGCCGCGTCTCGATCGCCATCCCCCCCCGCAGGTCAGCCAGTCTGCATCACCGGCGGTGGGGGACTGCTCCTTCTGTTGCGCGTGCCACCCACCACCAAGAATCCTTGTCATTCGAGATCGATCCGCGCATCTACCGGTAAGGCGCGCCGACCGTGCCAACACCGCCACGAGCCTCGGCATACGATCCGGTCACGCCGGGCTGGGCTGCCGAGGCGGTCCGACGCGCGCCGCCCCCGTCAGCCCGCCGTTGGCGCGGCGATGTGCTCGATTCCGCCTCCTCTAGCTTGGGCCCTGGCCCGGAGTAGAATGCGGCCGGCGCCGCGGGAACCTCCCGTCCGGCCGAGCCCTCGCTAGACCGCTGCGATGTACAAGCTGACCCTTCCGCTCGTCCTGCTCGTCCTGCTC
>JBFZCW010000387.1:0-28835 GCA_041307765.1 Chromatiaceae bacterium | reverse complement strand
CGGACCCGGGCGGACAGCTCGGCCTGGGCGGACTCCAGCTCGGCGCGGCGCCGGGTAAGGGCCTTGTGGGCCCGTTCGGCCTCAAGGCGGCGGCGGATCACGGCGCGGGCCAGGTCGTCCTGCCCGGCCTGGAGGCAGGCGGCGAGCTGGGCCTCGGCGGCGTCCAGGGTCTCGCGCAGGTCGGCGGCGCGGGTGGCCGCCTGGGCCAGGGCCTGGTCGAGGAGCTTCAGGCGCTGCTCGTCGCGCCCCTGGGCCTCCTCCATCTCCCGCAGGGCCTGCCGCAGCAGGGTCTCGGGCTCCTCCAGGCGGTCCAGCACCGCGTGCAGGTCGGCGCGAAAGAGTCGCGCCACTCGGGTGATCAGTGCCATGTCGGGCCTCCATTGACGGGTTTGCGAAGCTGCAATACCAGTCTAGGGAGGGGTCCGCCTGGCTCGTAGACAGGGCCGGGTAAAACCTATGGGACGAGATTTACAGGGAATTTACACGCGGTCGTGCGGGGCGCAGTCAGTTACCAAAAGTTAAGGGACCGGTAAGGCCGCAGCAATTGGGTCATGCCCATACTTGGGACCGTCATCAGGGGACGAGCGCCCGCCGCGCCAGTCCTGCCTTGCAACCCGACAACGGGAGTCGATCCATGAACGACAGCAATCGCGCACGCCAGCCGGTGCGCCCCGCCCCGGCCGGTGGGTTCAAGCCTTCCCCCCGCACTCTGATCGCGGGTGCGGTCGCCCTCGCCCTGGCCGGCGGTGCCGTGCTGGCGCAGGTCAATGCCCTCGACACGGGTCCAGGCCGTAGCCAGGCGCAGGCGCAGGCCCAGGCGCCGGCCATGCCGAGCTTTGCCGACGTGGCCGAGCGGGTAAGCCCCGCGGTGGTCAACGTGATGGTGGTCGGCGACGGGGTTGGCTCCGCCGAGGTGCAGGGGCTGCCCGAGCTGCCGGACGGGGCGCCCATGGACGAGTTCTTCCACCACTTCTTCCGGCAACCCGGCCCCTCCGGGCCGCACCATACCCAGGGGGTGGGCTCCGGCTTCCTGGTCGACGCCGACGGCTACATCGTCACCAACAACCATGTGATCGATGGGGCGGACGAGGTCAGGGTCACGCTGTATGACGGCGCCAAGTTCAAGGCGCGGGTGGTCGGCCGGGACGACAAGACCGATCTCGCCCTACTCAAGATCGACGCCGGCCGGGCCCTGCCCTATGTGGAGCTGGCCCAGGGGGCCAAGGCGCGGGTCGGCGACTGGGTGTTGGCCGTAGGTAACCCCTTCGGCCTGGGCGGCTCGGTGAACGCCGGGATCGTCTCGGCCCAGGGCCGCGACATCAACTCGGGGCCCTACGACGATTACATCCAGATCGACGCCCCCATCAACCGCGGCAATTCGGGCGGCCCCCTGTTCGACGCTCAGGGCCGGGTGATCGGGGTCAACACCGCCATCTATTCCCCCACGGGGGGCAATGTGGGCATCGGCTTCGCCATCCCGGCGGATACGGTGCGCAGTGTGGTCGCGGCCCTGCGCACGGACGGGCGGGTGGAGCGGGGTTGGCTCGGGTTGGAGATTCAGCCGGTCACCGACGAGCTGGCGGCGGCGCTGGGTCTCAAGGAAGCGAGCGGCGTGCTGGTGGCGGGTGTCGTCCCGGATGGACCCGCGGCCCACAGCGACCTGAAGCCCGGCGATGTGATCCAGAGCGCCGGCGGCCAAACCATCAAGGACTCTAAGGATCTGCCCAAGCTGGTGGCGGCGACCAAGGCCGGCACCCCACTCACCCTGGAGGTGGTGCGCAACGGCGAGCCGCGCCAGATCGAGGCCAGGGTCGGGGCCATGCCCGACGACCGCAAGCTCGCCGACCGGTCGCCGGACCCGACGGCCGCAGCCGGGCCGCGCCTCGGGCTCTACCTGGCCCCGCTGACCCCGGAGCTACGCCGCGAGCAGGGTCTGGACGCCGACGCCACCGGCGTCTTTGTGGCGAAGGTGGAGCCCAACAGCCCCGCCGACCGCGCCGGGATCGAGCCCGGCACCCTGATCTCCATGGTCGGCGCCCAGCCGGTCACCACGCCGCAACAGGTAGTCGCCGCGGTGCGCGAGGCCGCCGAGGAGAAACAGGGCACGGTGCTGCTGCGCATCCAGAAGGACGGTAACCCGCTGTTCGTGGCGGTGCCCTTTGCTGCCTGAGAGGGCGTTGACAACATGTACCGAAGCTAGCCTTCCCCCTCCCCCCTCGGGGGGAGAGGGGGGTGAGGGGCTAGGCGGCGGTCAGGTCCGACGCCAACCCCCCCTCCACCCGAATCTCCCCCCTCACCCCCAACCCATCTCCCCTCCGGGGCGAGGGGCTTTTTCGTACCATCTTCCGGAGAGGCAGGAGGGAGCAGTCCCCGTGCATTTTCTCGGCGATTCCAACCGACCAGGCATGGGTGCCGCACCAAGACCCGACCAAACGTGCCCCGCGCCGCCGTCGACCACACCCCATCTCGTCGTCTGTTAGACTTCTGATCCAGATTGGCGCCAACGACCGGACCAAGTGAGGGTCCAACTCAATATCCAAGAAATGAAGGCCATGCCACCGGGGTCAGGTCTTTCTTTTTGCAACCGGCGAGGCCGTGAGGGACCCAAGCCATCACCACAACCTGGTGGTCATCGCTCGTCGAGGGACAGGATTTCGGCGGCTATCCATCGAGCCAGGCGACCGTAGCCGAGCGGAACTGCCTGATATCATTCACCAAGGCGGCACGTCGGCAGCAATCAGGCCTGACTCTGGCAGATAGTCCGCCTGTTGGGACTTTTCGAAGGCCGCGATCAGCAGGCGGTGGAAACGCGCATCAAGGCGGCCGGTCTTGGCAAACTCCTGACCGTAGGCCGAGATCAGGGCGCGGTGACTTGAGAACGATTGGCCGAGGGCATCGAGCAGAACTTCCGCGAGAAAGAAGGCCGCATAATAGGCCCGCGAGACAGCGGAGTCGTAGTCGCCGGGAGCAGCGATCAGTTCGGCGGAGTCAAGGTAGCGGTCCGCCTTAGAAAATAGGCTCAGCCGGTCGCTCAAGCGGCAACGCCCTCCGCTCGCACATTGCGCCAAAACGGACCGCTAGCCTCGCGCAGGTGCGCCTGTTCTACCGGCAGAACCGAGAGCAGCACGCCGTAACGCAGGTTCAGATCTGCCAGGATGTCGGCATAGCGATCAACCTCGATCGCCGGGCGGTCCGACTGGGTCAAGATCAACAGCACGCCGATAACGGACTCTGGCCCCGCGTCGCCGCGGGCCCGGGAGCCATAGAGCCAGAGCCCGACGAAGCGCTCCCGGTGTAGGTAAGCGGAAAGCGCTCCGGATGCTCGATGGTCTCTAAGCCCAGATCTACATCCAGATCTGGCCAATGGGAATGGCCCGGTATCGGCTCTTCGACGTTCAAGACCGCCGACAGGGGGACATCCTTAATGGACTCGATCTGTTTGAGCTAGGTGCGGAACAGCCCAATTTTCCTGGCAAGCTCGATCTCGGGCTCCAGTCAGAATTTTGCCTCCCCGTCGCCGCAGGATACATGCACATGCACCCGCGGATCTTCCCGCGAGACGAAGTGGAAGCCTGCGGTCGCCCGCACGTCAGGTCACGGATTTACCAGGATTTTACAGACGAGGACGGGCCGAGCTGATAGCCTCTAGGGGCGTCGAGCCACTCGCCACCAGCCATTGCGCCATGCCCCGTAAGACCCGCCTGCTCATCGTCGAGGACGAGGTCGCCATCCGCACCGGCCTCGCAGACCTGTTCGTCTTCCACGGGTATGAGGTCGAGGCGGCGGCGGACGGGCGCGAGGGGCTGCGCAAGGCGTTGGGCGGGGGCTATGACCTGCTCCTGCTGGACGTCATGTTGCCCGGGGTGGACGGTTTCGAGATCTGCAACCGGGTCCGGGCCACCGACCCGGAGCAGCCCATCGTGATGCTGACCGCCAAGACCAGCGACGAGGACATCGTCCGCGGCCTGACCCTGGGCGCCGACGACTATGTGGGCAAGCCTTTCTCGGTGACCCAACTGGTGCTGCGGGTGCAGGCCGTCCTGCGCCGCGCCCGAGCGGTGCAGGAGGACCTAGCCCAGATCCGCATCGGTGACGGGATCGAGATCGACACCCGAAACTTGAGCGGCCGGCGCGGAGCCGAGACCCTCGCCTTCACTCGCCGCGAGGTGGAACTGCTGAAGTACCTGGCGGCCAACGCCGAGCGCCCGGTCCCCCGCGAGGAGTTGCTGCACCGGGTGTGGGGCTATACCCGCGGGGCGGACATCGAGACCCGCACCGTGGACATCCACATCGCCAAACTGCGGCGCAAGATCGAGCCGGACCCGGCCGAGCCCCGCCACCTGGTGACGGTGCGCGGGGCCGGCTACCGGCTGCTCCTGGGGTAGCCCGCCGTGCCATCTCCCCTGGCTGGGCTTGACCGCCGGCGCCTGCGCCTGGGGCTCCTGGCCTTCTTCCTGGCCCTGACCGTGCCGAGCGCCGTCCTGGTCTACCAGGCCTTCCGCCGGATCGAGTGGGAGGGGTTCCACCAGCAGCAGGTCCTGGCGGAGGAGCTGGCCCTGCGCATCGATGCCCGCGTGGCGGATCTGGTCGACGCGGAGTCCGCCCGCGGCTTGGCGGACTACGCCTTCCTGGTCGTGGAGGGCGACCCCAGGGCCGGCTACCTGCAGCGCTCGCCCCTGTCCGCTTTCCCGCCCAGACCCGAGGTCCCCGGGCTGATCGGATACTTCCAGGTCGACGCCCAGGGGGCGTTCAGCACGCCTTTGCTGCCCCGCGGGTCCACCGACCCTACGGCCTACGGCCTGACCCAGGCGGAGGTAGCCCAACGGACGGCGGCGGAGCAGCGCGTTGAGCAGATCCTGAGCAGCAACCGGCTGGTCGAGCGCCGGCGCGGCGACAGCGGCGGGCGCGAGACGGCGGCGCCGGACTCGGCGTCCAGGGCGGACCAGACGACCTCGGCTTGGTCCTCTTACACCGAGTCGCTGGAACTGGCCCGGGGCAAGGAGGACCGCAAGGCCGCTGGCGCTGGACTGGCCGCGGCTCCCCGGGACGTGCCCCAGGCGCCGAGTCCGGCGCCCCAGGCCGAGGCCCAGATCGCCTTCGACCGCTTGAACGAGGTACAGGCCCTGGCCAAGGACAAACTGTCCCGGGCGAAGCAGGAGAAGGTCGAGGCGGACCAAGCCCGAACGGCCCAGGAAGCCGTTCAGGAGGCCGATCGGGCGGCGGCGCGACCCCTGCCCGAGGCGAAAGGGCAGGGGCCGGCGCCGGCTCAGTTGCGGGCCCAGCGTCAAAGCCGCCGCGAGATCGGGGTACTGCTGGAAGCCGACCCGGCAGCGGGGGCTGCCCCGGAACCGCTGCGCGAGCCGGGACCCGTCCCAGCCCTGGCGAAGCGGCCCGCGGCCAAGGCCGCAGCCGTGCTGGCGCCGAGCGCCCCGGCGCCAGCCCTGGCCGGCCGGGTCGAAGACGCCGTGCCCGCCACCGGTACCGCAGACGGCGAGGCCCAGCCCGCGGAGGTCGTCCGACGCCCACCCATCCGCACCTTCGAGAGCGAGATCGACCCGTTCGAGGTCAGCCGCCTGGCCGGCGGCCAGATCGTGCTGTTTCGCAAGGTCTGGCGGGACGGGCAGCGCTACACCCAGGGGGCACTGATCGACCCGGCGCCCTTCCTCACCGGGCTGATTGCCGCCCCCTTCCGCGAGGCGGCCCTGGCGCGCACCAGCGACCTCTCGGTGACCTGGCGGGGCGAGCCCCTGGCCGACTTCCCTGGTCAGTCAGGGCGGGACTATGGCTCGCACAGCCAAGCCTTGAGCGGCACCCCGCTCTACCAGACCCGCCTGTCGGCGCCCTTGAGCGACCTGGGGCTCGCCTTCTCGGTCACCCGCCTGCCCCTGGGCCCCGGGGCCGCAGTCGTCGCCTGGGTCGGCGCGGCCCTGGCGCTGGTCCTATGCGGCGGGGTCCTGGCACTCTATCGCCTTGGTGTGCGCCAGATCGATTTGGTACGCCAGCAGCAGGATTTCGTCTCCACGGTGAGCCACGAGCTCAAGACTCCCCTGACATCCATCCGCATGTACAGCGAGATGCTGCGCGAGGGCTGGGTGACCGAGGACAAGCGACCGGGCTACTACGGCTTCATCCACGACGAGAGCGAGCGCCTGTCGCGCCTGATCGCCAACGTCCTGCAACTGGCGCGCATGACCCGCAACGAGCAGCACCTGGAACTGCGCCCCGTCGCCTGCGGCGAGTTGATGGACCTGGCCCGGTCCAAGGTGTCGAGCCGGATCGAGGCGGCCGGCTTCACCTTGCGCCTGGATTGCCCGCCAGAAACCGGCGAGGTTCTAGTCCGGGCGGATCCAGACGCCTTCGCCCAGATCCTCATCAACCTGGTGGACAACGCCGTGAAGTTCTCGGCCAAGGCGCAGGTCAAGGAGGTCGAGATCGGCTGCGAGCAGTTACGCGGAGGTGCCGTGCGGTTTCGGGTGCGCGACCATGGCCCGGGGGTCCCGCGGGACCAGATGAAGAAGGTCTTCCGCCTCTTCTATCGGGCCGAGGGCTCCTTGACGCGGGAGACACTCGGGACCGGGATCGGCCTGGCCCTGGTACAGGGACTGGCCCAGGCCATGGGCGGCGGCGTGGATGTGGTCAACCGCGACCCGGGGGCAGAGTTTCGCCTAACCCTTCCCGGCCAGGTGCCGGACCAGGGCCTACCGCTCGGCCGTCCGCCTCAGCCCTGCTAGAGAAGGACGAACGCGATCTGGGTTGTCCTGTCCAATGAAAGGAGCCGGATCACCTAGGGGAGCGAGGCCTGGAGGCGCTGGTCGCTACGGGCGAGGAAGACCGGGCTTCCCCAGCATCGTCACCTCAGCGCATCACCCGTGGGTAACCATGCGCAGCACCTGCCGCTCCACTTCGTCGAGATCCGGGATCCATGCGGATCGACCCTGCAACTCCACGGCGTAGAGGACAAGGGGGTGTTTCTCAGAGGTCTCTTGCGAGAGCAGGTCACCCGGACGAATCCGGACCAGGCGAGGCGAGTCGGCGACCAGGAAGCCGACGTAGGGCAGGGCCGGATTGCCGTTCAGGCTGAAGGAAATCAAGACGCAGGGACGACGCCAGCGGGCCCGAGCCTCACCCGGCATTGTGCTGTCGTCCCCGAGGGCGCCGAGGTCGATCAGCGGCGGCCGCTGGCCGCGCCAGTCCAGCTGCCCCAGGAACCACGCAGGCTCCCCCCTGCGGACCCGGACATCACCCGAGTAGGCCACCACCTCCGCCACCCCAGCCGTGGGCAGCAAAAGGTTCCCCTGGGTGGTTGGTGCGATCAGACCGCGCACCCCCCCAGCATGCGCCACGTCCCGGAGCCGGGCACTCATGCGGGCGCCTCCATCAACACGGCGCTGATCTCATCGAGCAATTCGGCCTCCTGGTAAGGCTTGCCAAGGTAGCGGTTCACGCCCAGCTCCATGGCGAGGCGCCGGTGCTTCTCCCCGGTCCTGGAGGTAATCATGATGATCGGGATCGATTGCAGGCGCGGCGAACGACGGATATGGCGGGTCAACTCGTAACCATCCATGCGCGGCATTTCGATATCGAGCAGCATCAGGTCTGGGACGCGGTCCTCCAGCATGGTGAGTGCCTCGACACCGTCCTTTGCCGTGAGGACGTCCATGTTTTGACGCCGCAAGAGGCGCTCGGTGACCCGGCGTACGGTCAGCGAGTCGTCCACAACCATGACGCAGGCTCGGTGCCTTTCCGCCGAGGCCACCTGCGCGAGGGCCGCTCGATAGGCGTGAACCGCCGGCGACCGGGCCAGGGCCAGCAGGTCGATGATCATGGCAACGCGACCGTCTGGCAGGATGGTGCCACCATTCAGCCAAGGCACGGCGCTGAGCTGGGGGCCAAGCGCCTTCACGAGGATACGCTGGGTCCCGCCCAGACCATCCACGGCCAAGGCCAGGCGTTGGTCGGCCGTACGCACCAGAAGCAGTGGCTGCCAACGTTGTTCGCCCAGTTCCGGGTTCACAGCCGGATCCAAGAGCTTGCCCAGGTGCATGACCCGGTAGTCCTCACCGAGGTGCTCGAAGACCTGCGACGTCCCCTTGTAGTATTTTGCCAGTGCGTCCCGACCGACGCGTGCTACGGCCTCGATGGAGGCAGTGGGGATCGCGTGGATCACGTTGCCGACATTCACCAGCACGGCGTCGATGATGGCCAAGGTCAACGGCAGGCGGATGAGAAATTCAGTGCCCCGCCCCTGCTTTGACGTTAGGGCAACCGTGCCGCTCAGGCGCTTGACCTCAGAAGTCACCACGTCGAGCCCGACACCGCGACCGGCGATCTGCGTGACCTTCTCGACCGTGCTGAACCCGGGCGCCATGGTGAGCTGAAGGAGCTCCTCCTCGGTGACGGGGACTCCGCTCTGGAGCAGCCCGCGCTCCAGCGCGCGACGGCGAATCGCCTCCAGGTCCATCCCGGCGCCATCGTCCCGTAGGCTAATCAAGACATCGTTGCCTTCGCGGCTGACGGTCAGCAGGATGGTGCCTTGTTCTGCCTTGCCCGCAGCCTGGCGCACTGCCGGGGGCTCAATGCCGTGGGCCAACGCATTACGCAGGAGGTGCTCCAGCGGGGCCCCGAGGCGATCGAGTATGCCCCGATCAAGCTCCACCTCCGGATTGCGGACATCCAGAACGGCCCGCTTGCCAAGGCTCTCTGCCGTCTGACGGACTAACCGCTGGAGACGGGGCACGATCTGTACGAATGGCACCATCCGCGCCCGCAGCAGACCATCCTGGACATCCCCCGCGATGCGCTCCTGTTGCACCAGCAAATCTGCGGTCTCACGCTGAAGGTCGGCCAGCAAGTTCTTGACGCTAACCAAATCGTTGACCGTCTCTGTGATACTCCGAGAGCGCTGTTGCAGGGTAGAAAAGCGGTCGAGCTCCAGCGGGTCAAAGTCGTGAATGACCGCCCCCGTCTCCGACACATTGCGCTCGAAGCGATACAAGATCTGGGCCTCCGTCTCCAGATCGAGCTGGCGCAACTGCTCGCGCAGCCGCGCCACGGTGCGATCCAGCTCCGCAAGGCTGAAACCTAGCGCGCTGTTCTGTCGGCCGAGCCGACCGCGGTAGATACTGATCTCTGCCGCGTTGTTGACGAGGCGGTTCAACAGATCCGCGCGAACCCGGATCTGTGCTGCCGGTGGCGCCGGCGCCTTGGCCGGCGCATTGCCGGTCGAAGGAAAGACCGCGGCCACGGGTTCGACCACTGGCGGCGCGGGCGCCAGGGGTGCTGCCGCGACCTCCGCTGCGGCCACGGGCTCCGCCTCCAGCGGCGCAGCGAGGGCAGCGATCAGCTCCGCTGCCACAGGGACAGGGGCGCCTTGCTCCACCGCGTCGACCTGATCGGATAGGGCATCGAGCGACCGCTGGGCAATATCGAGCGTATCGTCGGTGACGGCGAGCTCGCCCCGGGTAATGGCGGTCAAGGTCGCCTCTAAGGCGTGACTCAAGTCGCCAATCGGGGCTAGTCCAGATAGCCTGGCGCTACCCTTGAGCGTATGCAGACGGCGCTGGATGGCGTCCAAGGGCGCACGCTCATGGGGCGCGAGCTGCCAGCGACGCAGACCGTCGTCCAAGTGGTCTAGAATCTCGCGCGCGTCCTCAAGGAACAGCGCCGCCAGCTCGGCCTGCGCCCCACCCACCACCTGCGGACCGGCACGCTCGCCGACAGGTGCCGCACCCAGCGCCATCGCAGCCACGCGCACCGGAACGGGCTCCACCTCGGGCTCGACCGGTTCCGGGGCAGCCGCGGCCTCGGGTTCCACCTCGGCTCCGGCTCCGGCTTCGGCTTCGGCAGGCGCATCGCAGGCAACAGACCCCGGTTCAGCCTCAGCAGCCGCTTCGAAGGCGGCGGCCCCGGTTTCTACCTCCTCAGGAACTTCGCAAGGGAGAGACTCGGGTTCAGGCTCAGCCGCGGCCTCGACCCCAATGGCCCCGGGCACCAACTCCACCGAACCCTCGAAGGCGATGGACTCGAACTCGGCCTCGGCAGGCGCCTCGACGGCAATGGACGGCGCTTCGGCGATTTCGGGCGCCAGGTCCGACAGTTCGGTCAATTCGGCTTCGGGCAGTACGTCGAGGCCTCGCTCCGGATGCGACCATGGCGCGGGCATGGAGGCACTGAGCCGCTCCGTCCATTCGGCTGCCTCGAGTGTCACCTCGGCCAGAGACGCCATTTCGGGTCCGGGATAGGGCAAGTGGTCGATCCGCTCCGCCAGGCCCTCGCAGGCACGACCAAGGAGCTCACTCACCGCGGGATCCGCCGCCAGGCCTCGCTTGTCCAGTTCAACGAACAGCCGATCAAGGGCACCGCTCACGCCTGCAATGGACTCGATGCCTGCCATCCGCGAACTGCCGCACAGGGTATGCAAGGCGCGCAGCATGCCGGGCTCTGGGCGCAGATCAGCATCTGGGCCGGCATTGGCAAGGAACTCTTTCAGGGTAGCCAGGTGCCCTCTGGCCTCGGCCACGAAGATGTTGAGAAGCTCCGAGTCAGCCTCGGCGGGCTCGCGCGTCGGTGACGTCGCCGTGGAGGCGACCTCCTCACTCGGTTCTCTAGCGGACGCCGGCTCGCCAATCGGCGCGGGGATTAGGTCCGCGGCGCCGCGCAACAGCGCCGACAGGTCGGTGGGTTGCGCACTAGCCTCAGCCTCGATCAGACCCGGCAACGCTCTCGCGGTAGCCGTGACCTGCTCGATGACCGGCCCGGACGTTACGAGAACGCCGTTCAGGACCTGATCGAGCAGCCCCTCCGTGATGGCCGCAACCTCTGCCAACCGTGTCGCCCCGACCAAGCGCCCGCTGCCCTTGAGCGTATGAAAGGAGCGCCTCAGGATCGCAAGCATTTCCCTGTCAGCGGGGTCAGCGATCCAACGCCCAAGCGTCTCGTCGATGCGTCCTTGCTCCTCGCGCGCCTCGTCCAGGAAGATGTCGAGGAACTCGGGGTCGATCGGGGCCCCCGTCTGCTCGGATTCGGGCGCCGGCTCCGGCGCCGCGAACGCCCCGGGTTCGGTTTCTGGCCTCCAAAGAGGCTCACTCCCTAGGGCAACTTGCACAGCGGACGCGGTCTCGCCGGCCTGGGCCCTGTCGGGGGAGCCATAGGGCGAAGGTCCGAATTCGCGGCCGGGGACGGCACGCTGGCGCCCGCCCAGGGTCTCCAGGGCCGCACGGGCCTGTGGCAACAAGTGGTCTCCGAAGGAGGCACCCTGCGCCTGACCCTCCATGTAAAGGTCTACCCCCGCAATCGCCTCGGCGAGCAGGTCCAGATCGGTCGGGTTCGGGAGCCAGTCGCCTTCACCAAGTCGCTGCCGGAGGACTTGTCCAACCTCGTCAACGACCTGCGCGGCGACCTCCTCGCCCAGCATATGCAGTGCGGCTGCGACGCCTGGCAGGAGGGGGGGGACATCGCCCAACTTGGTCAGGTCGCCGGGATCGAGCGCATAGTCCGCGATAGCCTGTTTGGCTTTGGACAGATCAGCGCGTGCCTCGCGCAAGGTGACGCCGATCAGGGCCTCGGTGTCCCGCGCACCTCCTTCCGCAGCGGGCGCAACCCGGCGTAGGGCGTCCTCGACAACCAGTAGGTCGCGGGCGAAGCCCATCAAAAAGGCGTCGTCTGCCTTGCCGTCACCCCTGGACACGCCGCCGATTTCGTCGGCCAACGCGTGGAGGCGCCGGACCACGTCTGGCTCGTTGCCGATGGCCAGCGTATTGGCAAGGTGGCGTAAGGTTACCTCAGTGGACGCCAGCTGCTCCGGATCCTCGGCACCGCCGCGCACGAAAAGGTCAAGGCGATCCTCGATGCCGGCCAACTCGCGTAGCACCTCCTCGGCCAAGCTGCCAAGGGCGTCGACTCCGAGCGTGTTTCGTCGCGAGGACTCCCCAAGGTCAGGCGGCGCCTCAGTCGCGGCCTGGTTGACGTATCTTGCATCGAGGTCCGACACCAGCTCCGACGCGGGCTCGAAACCGCCTAGCACGGCCAACACTTCCTCGATCAGGTGGCGCGCCTGCGGCCCAGGCCAGGCGGGCTGTGGATCAAGCACCGGCTTGAAGATGGTGTCGACGTGACCGAGCAATGCCTTGGTGGCCTGGTTGAGCGGGATGCCGCCACTGAGGATCCCGGCGACCATGGCATCCGCGGCGCGGAACGCATCGGAGAAGACGCCGTGATCAAAGAACCGGTGCAATTGGTTGAACATGCGCCCAAGCCCGACCAGCCCCTGTCCGACTTCCCCCTGGAAGACCTGGAGCAGATAACGGTGGTAGTGCGGCCGAACCTTGACCACAACCGAGGCGAGGGAGCCGAGTACCTCCGGGGTTGGCGTCTGTTGTCCGACGAGCGCCGGAGACGGCGCCAACAGCTCGGCCGCCTTCAGGGGGCGAGTCCCCCGGGAAACGCGCAGGTCGTTGATGGACGGGAGCAGGATCACCGGCGGATCGGCGCGCCCTGCCTCCAGCCTGTCCAGGTAATTTGGCAGCTGGATCAATGCCAGCATCAGGGCCTCAGCAGCCTCGTCGCGATTTGGCACGCTGCCTGCCGCCAGCCCTTCCAGCAGGCGCTGCATTTCCTCAGCGAGGCGCGCCGGAGCAGTCAGATCGAGTGCGGACAGCACTCCTCGCACCTCATAGAGTGCGGCAATTCCCTCACGGCAATCCTCCTGACCGCCACTGGCGATAAGGGCCTCTAGCTGCGCACGCACCCGGCGCAGGCTCTCGATGAGCTCTCCCTTGACCCACTTGAGGCCACCAACGGCCCTGGATTCCGGCATGACTATGTCCGCTCGGTGTTTATTGGTAGCCGGCCGCTAGGAGAGCCGGAAGCCGGCCACGGAACGTTGCAGCTCCACCGCCAGGTTGGCCAAAGTCTGAACCGACTCAGCAGTCTCGCGGGTACCCGCGGTGTTGCGTTGAGTGATCTCCTTTACCACGCTCACCGTGGCGTCGAGCTGCTTTGCCTGCTGCGACTCGCGTTGGGCCGACTCGGCGATGCGGCGGGTCAGCTCCGCGATGTAGTTCGACACGTTCTCCGTCTCCTGGAGCGCGGCGCCGGCGTTCTCAGCTAACTTCGCCCCCTCCACCACGCCTGAGGTGCTGGCTTCCATGGAGCTGACCGCCTCGTTGGTATCCGCCTGGATGGTTCGAACCAGGGCATCGATCTGCTTGGTGGCATTACTGGAGCGCTCCGCGAGGCGTTGCACCTCGTCAGCGACCACGGCAAACCCGCGGCCAGCTTCCCCGGCCATGGCTGCCTGCATGGCGGCATTCAGGGCCAGGATGTTGGTCTGGTCGGCGATGTCGTCAATCAGTTCCACGATCTCGCCGATCTCCTGGGAACTCTCGCCAAGGCGCTTGATGCGCTTGGCGGTCTCCTGGATTTGCTCGCGGATTTGATCCATGCCCTGGATGGTCGCGCGCACTGTCTCGGCACCGCGGCCGGCGACCTTCACGGAGCGCGAGGCGACCTCCGCGGACTCACCGGCGTCGCGCGCCATCGCGTCGATGGCGCTGGTCATGGCCTGAATGGCGGTGGTTGCGGTGGCGATCTCTCGCGCCTGCACCTCGCTGGCCTCCGCCAGCTCCGTCGCCCTGGCGCGAGTGGACAGAGCGGAATCGGCGACCTTTTCAGAGGTGTCGTTAATGGTTGTGACCAGCTCGCGCAGCGCATCGATGGTGAAGTTGATCGAGTCAGCGATGGCGCCCGTCACCTCTTCGGTCACGGTTGCCGTCACGGTGAGATCCCCGTCGGCGAGGTTCCCCATCTCGTCAAGCAGCCGCAGGATCGCTTCTTGGTTGGCGTCATTCTGCGCCTTCGAATCCGCCTCCCGTCGACGCGAGTCACGAATCAACTGCATCGCCAAGAGCAGCAGTAGGAGTGCCGCCAGGACCCCGAATATGAGTACCGTATCGGGGCCGACGGTCACGGGACCCACCTTCATGCGTCCAGGGGTCTGACGGTAGGTCTCGATGAGCCCGTCCAGGACAGCACCCAGTTTCGCCCCACCGCCAGCGATCTGCGCAGGGGCACCGAGCGCCGGCACCACCGTTGGCACCGTGGCCATCAGCTCTTGAGCGCCCACCATCATGCCTTGAAAGACGCCTCCGACCCGCTCGAGCGCCTTGCGCACATCCGGGTCCTTTTCGGGTTCGAGGCCGCGATCAGGGTCGCCCTCGATGAGAGCGTCCAGCCCCTTGGAAAACTCCTCAGCCGCGTCGAGGCCGAGGTTCATGGCCGTCTCGGTGGCGGTGCCGCCCGCGAGCAACTCCCCGAGTGCACGGAACATACGCTCCACTGGCGCCAGCATCCTTGCCGCCGCGAGCACCCGCGCCTGGGCCTCCTTCTTGCTCGCCAGCAACTGAGCAACCTCGTCCATGGCGTTGGACAGCCCAGTGAGTTGCCCCCGCGTTTGCTCAACCATCCCCGGCACCTTGAGGATGGCGGCTTTCGCGGCGAGGACCCGATCCGCTCCATCTCGCACGGCGGCCCAAGCGGTTTCAGCCGCCTTGAGCTTGGCAGCGACTTCAGGCGGGGCCGGCGGTAGGCCTGCCTTCGGATCGCCCTTCTTCAGTTGGTCGAAACCGGTCTGGAGCGATGCGCGCAGACGGGCCAGCCGCTCGAAGGCCGCCTGGTCGACACGGACCGCTTCGCTCGCCTCCTTGGCCAACTGTTGCGCCTGACTCTGCTGCGTCGCCACCTTCAGCAGGGACTTCGCGCCATAGTCCGCCCAGCGCTCACCGTGTAAGAAACTGGCAAAGGCCAGGCCGATCGCTATTGCGAGCAGCACGGAGAGCACAATGATCAAAGCATTGGCTCCGCCCTGACGCCGCCCACCTACTCCCGATACCATCGTTGTCGCCACCTTCGTTCCCCCTGTCGCAGAATCGGAATCTTTCTTGCGCCGCCAATGCTGGCGTCATCGCCGCCGGGCCTGAATCCGGTGCGCGCGACCCGTGGTCGGCAGGCGTCACCCGTCCCCGGCGCTGTTACCCCCCTTGCCTCAGGCAGCCGCCAGGCTGAGCCTCGCATCCTGGGCCATCCGCCGCAAACTGAATACCGGGTATTGTTCCGGCCCAAGCGAAAAGCTTCCCGTGACCAACGGCCTGATCGCGGCGTGCATGTCCGGCAAGTCCTTCCTTACAGCCGCAGCATCGAACCGCCGAATGCCCGTTACGTCGCTGACGAGAAGACCGAACGGAACCTCTGCGTCACGCACCACGAGCACACGGTTCTTCGGATTTCGGGCCGTTGGAGCCTCGAACAGGAGGCCCCGCAGGTCGAAGATGGGCAGGAGTGTGCCTCGATTATTGGCAACTCCGCGCACCCACGGGCGGGTCGCCGGTACGGGAGTGATATCCCTGGGAAATTCGAGCACCTCGGCAATCTCCTCCAAATCCGCCAATAGCGGGACTTGGCCCACCCGAAACAGGATGCCGGCCCAAACCTCCGGCGGCTTCTCGCGTTGCGGGAGACCGACGGCGTGCGCCTGACACCGCCGCTCCAACTCCCTGAGCGCAGCAAACAAACCATCCGCACTCACAACGCCGCCCGGCGCGGTCCGATCACTCACCGAGGGCTACCTTGACTCGCGCGACCAACTCCTTGGGATCCACTGGCTTTACCAGGTAATCAACCGCCCCTTGACGCAAACCCCAGGCACGATCCGTCTGTTGACTCTTGGTCGTCACGACGATCACGGGAATTTGCGCGGTGGCCGGGTCGCGCTTGAGCATGCGCGTCGCCTGGAAGCCGTTCAGCCCGGGCATGATCACGTCCATCAGAATGAGATCCGGATGCAGTCTCTGAGCGGCCTCCACGCCCTCCTCCCCATTGACCGCCGTCTCGACGCGAAACCCCGCCTTAATGAGCGCGTTGCGGAAGATCGTCGTTTCGGTCGGAGAATCGTCCACAATGAGAACCGTCGCAAGGCTCGGCGTGGGGCTCAAGTCCCCGGCGTTTCCTTGGGGTTTCTTAAAAAAATCGATCATGTCTCTACCTTTCGCATGGCGGTACTATTCTGCTGGGGGCCTGCCTCGGGTTCACAGCCCCCGCTGGGCGAAGCGCCGAATCGCATCCAGCAGTTCATCGCGGGTAAAGGGCTTGGCAAGATATTGCTCGGCCCCGACTAGGCGCCCCCGGGCACGATCGAACAGCCCGTCTTTACTCGATAACATGATGACTGGGGTATCGCGCAGAGAATTGTTGTTCTTTATTAGGGCACAGGTCTGATAGCCGTCCAGGCGAGGCATCATGACGTCGATGAAGACCACATGCGGACGCCAATCGATGAGTTTTGCCAGCGCCTCGAAGCCGTCAGCGGCCGTCATTACCTCACAGCCGGCTTTGATCAACAGATTTTCGGCGGTGCGCCGGATCGTCTTGCTGTCATCGATGACCAGCACTCTCAAACCGGAAAGCTCACTGGGATCTCCCTCGCCATTCATCGACGCCCCCCGGTCCCCCGACACGACATGTGCAACCGCTTAGGCACTAGCCCCGCTCCGCCATAGTCAGACCCCAAGGTCATGCCATTTATGCCCCCTGGGGGTATCATTTCCATGCACGCGCAGAATAGCCTATAGCAAGAAAAGGTGCGACCTGCGCGCCCCTTGCGGCAGGTATCGACACTACCGTTCACCGTCGCATGTCCGATTCACTGCGCACATCGTGGCGCCTCAAAGTAGCCCGGGGACGGCGGCGGCCTGGTCCTGCCCCCGACGCGCGGCGAGCCGGGACGGCAACCGTGGCCTCCCCCGGCAGCACGCCGGAATCGCGCGACCGTCAAGCCACCCTCCGCAACAGGCTGGAAGTATCCCACAGTTTCCCCACACTGAACTCGACCGAGTTCACTATTGTCAAGCCTAAACTGTCGGCGACATCGGCGACGGGCCACCCAACAGGAGGAGCGGTC
This sequence comes from Chromatiaceae bacterium, assembly GCA_041307765.1. Taxonomy (GTDB): domain Bacteria; phylum Pseudomonadota; class Gammaproteobacteria; order Chromatiales; family Chromatiaceae; genus DYRB01. Next base: position 11,884 of record JBFZCW010000387.1, on the reverse strand, counting down.
GGCTACGGCGCGCGGGTACGGGGTACAGAATTCGATGGCTGGTCGCAGCACTGGCGTAGCGACAGGGCCCAGGATGTGCAAGCGAACCCTCTGCCTGGCCGAGAAGGCCGGGACGTTTGCGGTCCTGCGGCGTGAATAGCCGCAACGCAGGTCATTGCGCCACCCCGGGAGCGAGACCACACGGCACGCACCGTCGCGACGCGGAGCTCCACCAATTGCGCTTTGCGGGACCACAGACCGGCTTTGCACTTCATGGACGCCGGGGCCTAAGATGCGGCGAGCTAACGCAAACCCAGCGCACGACACCCCATCATTGCCGATGAAGGAAGGCATTCAGAACGGCTGCTTTTATTTGGTCCATAGTAGCCCCTGGCTGTAAGAGAGGAACACCTCATCTCGACTCTCGACAGGCAACCGTTTGTACATCATGAAGGTGCCAAAATCTCGCTGTTCGAGCAGGCGCTCGAAGTCGGATCGATCCGCTGAGGCGTTGGCGCCTGGATTGGCTACATTGGTTTCCTCGGCTGGATCGGGATCGGCGGATCCGGGACTTGCTACGGAAACAGCGAGGACGATGGCAGCAAACCGAACGACTGCGGCAGGAGATCGGTGGCAGGAAACGCATGTGTTCATTGGGATGTGGTCGATCCCCTTTGTAATTTTCGCGTGGATCACCATGCCCGACGTGGCGGCGCGGATGAGTGAGGCTCGCCTGCCAAGTTGGCCCCCCAACTCGCTGCCCCAGCATCCCTCGGCCCGCGATCCAACCTGATGATGCTGTGACAATCTAGCAACTGCAGGCTGGGTATGCAAGGGCAGCGCCCGGGCCCCAACCAGGGCGGACGTGGCCTGGCAGCAACATGTGGCGCACGACCGCTCTGACGGCCGTTCATGGACTGGAGTAACATGACTTGATGAGCCTGGAAATCGGAATCGTCATGGACCCCATCGGGTCCATCAACATCAAGAAGGACAGCACCTTCGCCATGATGTTGGCCGCCCAGCGCCGAGGTTGGCGGCTTTGGTACATGGAGCTCGGGGGCCTTGCTCTCACACCGGAGCATTGCCTGGCCCGGATGCGCGAGGTCGTGGTCGAGGACAACACCAAGAATTGGTACCGCTTCGGGGCGACCGAGGTCAGGCCGCTGGCCAGCCTCCCGGCCGTCCTGATGCGCAAGGACCCGCCTTTCGACATGGAGTACATCTATGCCACCTACCTCCTGGAGCAGGCCCAGGACGCAGGCACCCTGGTGGTAAACGACCCGCGGACCCTGCGCGACGCAAACGAAAAGGTTTTCACGGCGCACTTTCCCCAGTGCTGCCCGCCCCTACTAGTCACGCGCAGCGCGGCCGACATCGCCGAGTTCCTCAGCCGACATGGCGACATGGTCCTGAAGCCTCTGGGTGGCATGGGGGGCATGTCGGTCTTCCGGATCAGCGCGGGGGACCAAAACCTGAACGTCATTGTCGAAACCCTGACTGACCACGGCCGACGCTACTGCATGGCCCAGCGCTATATCCCCCAGATCGCCGAAGGGGACAAGCGCATCCTGCTGGTCGATGGCCAGCCGGTGCCTTACGCCCTGGCACGCATCCCGGCCCCAGGGGAGAGCCGTGGCAACCTCGCCGCCGGTGCCTCCGCCCATGGCCGGCCCTTGAGCGAGCGCGACCGCACCATCGCGAGCGTCGTGGGCCCCGAGCTGCGTCGCCGGGGTGTCCTATTCGCCGGGATCGATGTCATCGGGGATTACCTCACCGAGGTCAACATCACCAGCCCAACCTGCATCCGCGAGCTTGATGCCCTCTACGGGCTCGATATCGCCGGAGACCTGATCGCCGTCATCGAGGAGAAACTGGGTGAGCACTAGCCGCAGGCCGTTGTTCGTGCCCGCATGTATTCTGACCCTGAGCCTGGCCCTCGCGCTGATCGCCGGCTGCAGGGATGAGACCCCGGTCGTCACCGCCCGCTTTATTGCCTTCGATACCCAAATTGACGTCAGTATCGTCGGCGTCAGTCGTACCGATGCTGAGCGCGCCGCAAGGCTCTTGGAGGAAGACTTTGCCTTCATGGACCGTGCCTGGCATGCCTGGGACCCCGGTCCCCTGGGGCGAGTCAACCAACTCTTGCCGACCGGGGAGGCATTCGTCGCGCCCCCTTCCATCATGCCCCTGGTGGGCCTGAGCCAAAGCCTCTATGAGAAGAGCGGCGGTCTGTTCAACCCAGCCATCGGGCACCTCAACCACCTGTGGGGTTTCCATGGCGACGCCGTCAAGGGCCGGCGACCGCCTGAGGCGCGAGAGATCCGCCGGCTCGTCGCGGCGGACCCGGGCATGGATGACGTGCACATCGATGGACTGACGCTGCGCGGCTCCAACCCCGCGGTCGACCTCGACTTCAGCGCCATCACCAAAGGCTATGGAATCGACCTGGCCGTCGAGCACCTGCGCGAGCTCGGCGTCCGCCATGCCATGGTCAGCGCCGGCGGAACCGTGCGCGTCATCGGCGAACGATCGGGCCAGCCATGGCGGATCACGGTACGCCGCCCCAGCGGGTCGGGCGTGCTGGCCGTGTTACAGCTGCGCGGCGATGAGAGTATCGCCACCGTTGCCGACTATGAACACAACTTCGTCTTCGAGGGCAAGACGTACCACCAGCCCCTGGATCCGCGCACCGGTTATCCGGCTTCCGGGGTCCACAGCGTCACCGTCATCCACAGCGACGCGGCCACCGCGGAGGGTGCGGCCACGGCCCTCTTCATCGCCGGACCCGAGGGTTGGGTGGAGGTTGCGCGGCGCCTCGGGGTGCGCTACGTGCTGATGATCGACCGCGCAGGAAGCGTCGTTATGGATCCGGCCATGGCCAAGCGCGCGGATTTCTTTGACAAAGGGCAGGATGTCCAACTCAGCCCGCCGCTGGTGGATGCCGCCGCGGGCGAACCAGGCAAGCAATGAGGGCACTGGCCGGCGCCGTCGGGCAAAAGCCGGGGGGCCGGATCTGCGCCGGGAGAGAATCCAATTGCGTCTTTGGAGTGACCCTCGCCGTGGCGCTTGCCGCCCATCTTCTCGTCATCCTGGGGGTCCGCATCGAACCGCCGCGATCGGATCGCCGGGCCGTCAGTACGGTGGAGGTCGTGGTCCTACACCAGGCCGCACCGCAGGCGGCCGTCCCAGACAAGGTCGCTGCCCCTGCCCAGACCACGCGGAGCGGTGGCGACGAGGGGACGCGCGACGCGACGACGCGACAGGAGGACGTCGATGGCCCGCCGGAGCCATTGGGTGCCGGGACACCAGTGCTCGCTATCAACCCCGACACGCCCCCGTCCCAGGAGCCCCCGCCGGAGGAGCCAATGGCGGCTTTGGAGCCGGAAGCCCCAGCTGAGTCGATGCCGGACTCCGTGCCGCAGCCGACGGAGCCGGACGCACAGCCTCCGGTCCCTGACGATACTCAGGCCCTGGCCGTCGAGTCCGCCAAAACTGATAGCCTCCAGATGCACGCCCGACCGGTCCAGCCGCCACTGGCGTCTCAACCGGTCAGCGCGGCCGAAATCCTAGCCAGCCGAAACCAGGAGCTGGCGAGGTTGGCTGCGCGCATCGAGGAGAAGACCAGTGTCTTTTCAAATCGGCCGCGACGTACCTCTGTCAGCTCCAGCACCAAGGAGTACAAGTACGCCACCTATTTAGAGGCGTGGCGACGCAAGGTGGAGCAGATCGGCAACCTCAACTACCCTGAGGAGGCGAGACGCAGGCGCCTTTACGGCAATCTGATCCTCCGCGTGGCAGTGCGCGCCGACGGCAGCGTCGAGAAGGTCCAGGTGTTGCGATCGTCCGGCTTCGAGATCCTCGACGAAGCCGCGGTTCACATCGTCGAGCTGGCCGCCCCGTACTCCCCCTTTCCCCCCGACATCGCCGCCGAGACGGATATCCTCGACATCACCCGTACCTGGCAGTTCCAGCGCAACAACCAGCTCGGCTGGGGCAACTGAACGGCCCGGCAGAGGCCGTGACCAGACCGCGGTCAGGGAGATCCGAGGAACACCGCGACCGCAGTCCCTCCCAGCAAGGCCACGCCGATGAGGACGGCCCAGATGGCCAGGTTGCGGGCCGAGGCGGCGGCGCGACGGGTCTCTTCGAGCTTGCGCTCGACCTCGCTCCTGAAGCGCTCCGTCGGCGCCAGCTTCTCCCGAATGCGCTGGTCGATGGACTGGAGCAGCTCCCTCGGGTGGGGCGCGGAGTCCTGTTGGGTCTTCTTCCGCTCCAGGCGAAGCTCCACGATCTCTCCGCTGAGGGCGTTCACCCGCTCTGCGAGTGGAGCGAGCGCCGCATGTCCGGCGCGATCCTGTGCTTCGGACTGCATGGCGCCGATCTCGGCAGCTAGACGACGCACCTGCTGAAGCGCCATCTCCGAGCGCTGCAGCGCCTCGTCAGACCTCTGGGCGGAGCGTTCCAGCATACGCTGAATCTCCGTGAGCCTCATTTGCACCGCGGCATCATCGCCCGCCGGGGCCGGCGCCGTCGGACGCCTGGGGGAAGCCGTGGCCGTTTGCCCACCGGCGATCGCGTCAGCTTGGTTCATCAAAGACTCCAACTCATCGCCCATCCCCGCCCTGCGCCGGGCCTTGAACGCCTCCACGAGCTTGGGCATCACCCCGCGGCTGGCGGCTACGAGCTGTACCATGGAGTCCGTAACCGGCACAGCCCCGTCGATTACCCGGTTGAGCATGTGCTCCACCTTCCACGCGAGTTCCCCTAGGTCCAGCGCCTTGACCATCCGGCCACTGCCCTTCAGCGTGTGGAAACCTCGGCGGATCCCCGCTAGGGCATCCCTATCCGTCAGGCGTTGCCTCCAGACGGCCAAATCCCGATCGATGCTCTGGAAGACCTCCTCTGCCTCCTCCACGAAGATGTCGATAATCTCCTCGTCGCTCGCGTCATCGGTGGTCAGTGGCATAACTGGCGTCTCTGATGCTTACTCAAGGCAGCTCTGAATGGGCGTGCCCGCGGGGAGCACGCCGGATTCGACGATCCGCAACATCGTCGCACTGCGACCCTGGCGCTCGTGCCAGGCGTCAGACGCGCAGCGGCAGCCCCATACACATGATTCGGAACGTCCACAGCCGCCAGCTGGGCTCGTCATACGCTTGACGCCCAACGATAAACCGGCTTCAGGCCTTAGCAGGAGCCGGCTGCTGATCCCTGAGGACGGCATGTCCGTAAAAATCAATCGACTGAAAAACCCTCGCGTTTCTTTTCAATCTTGGCGCCGGCCAGCGTTACCAATTCCTCGGCGCTTCGTTCCATCATATCCGGGACGTTCGAGATCTTCAAAAACTGCTGCATGGTCAGATCTGGAAACATAAGGGCAATTCTGTATTTGCCCGGCAGATAATAGACGTCCTTACCGCTGACCAAGATCTCCCACGGCAAGGCCGCGCTCGACTTTGGGGTAGCGATGTCGATCTTATCCATAATGCCCTTAATCTGGCCACGCCACGGACCACCGTCCAACCGGACCCCAAAGAGCGTTTGGTCGGCATTAAACCTTGACCTGCCAAATGGCGCGCATGTCGGAATCCGGCTGTTTCATGGCCTTTTCGATGGCAGACACCGCCGCGGCATGGGAATTGAAGGAGGCCACCTTTTTGGCGTCCTTGAAACCGGGCATCGTAGCCATGTAATGGTATCGTGCCAGCTTTTGCTGGGATAGGCCCTTCGACCCGAACTGCTCACCCCCGCCCAAGGCTGCGGCCAATGCCTGCTCGACGCGGGGGATGTCGCCGATATTGTACGCAACACCGATATACGACGGATTCGTATAGCTCACCTCGATGACGCCGTTGTTGCTCGTCACACCGACCCGCATCACCGCACCAAAACCCCCTGTGCCATGTTGCGAAGCGGCCCTCTTGAGATCGGCGCTGGTAACGCCGATAAGACGCAGGGATCCGTCGTTATAGGGGCTATCCTCCCCAACGATCTCAAACTTTCCCTGTATGAGTTTGGCCTTAACGTTCTTGACCGCCTCCTCCATCGTATTACCGGCGGGTGCCGCCGCTACGAATGGCTTGAAGGTACCGACTCCTAGGGCTGGACCAGCCCAAAAACCTGCCCACACCAAGCACGCGGCTAAGGCCACCGCCGATGACTGTTTGATGGATTCAAACATACCGAAATTCCCCGCTTTTTGGTTATTTGATGGTCGGGCCGTCGGTTTGGCCATTGATACCCAGTACGAGCGACCTGGCGGTCACGGGGGCACCTGCTCCAGGGGAACATCAACCAATCATGAAACCGATTGGCAGGGGAAGCCGCCCCCGGTGGAAAAGACATCTGCCGCAAAGGATCCCAGTAACAGGGGAGGGTCTTCCAGCCGACCGTCCTGAACTCTGGGTTTGGCCGCCCCTGCGCGGCAAGGTCCACCCCCAAAAAGGTTGATCGTCGCCCCGACCCTCCCCCTCCGAAAGCCTCATGCGCAATACCGCGCCCTTCCCTCATACCCATGGCCCTTAGCGATAGATACGGCTGATGGACAGCGCAGCCAGAAGTCTACGCCCGCACTGCGTAGTGTCAACGGTATTGCGAATGGATGTCGGTCCGATGCCGCCATCAGCCCGGGGATAATCGGCGGCTGGGCTCTCCACTTAACTGGAGTGATCTGACGTGGCGGATCACCCTCGTTGCCGGGACTTACTGTCTCGGGGTGACTGGCGAGGTCAGCGGGCACCCACCACACCTTGATCGCCCTCCCGCGAACCGTCTGTCGGGGGGCTCCGGCTGAGTGGCGACCCCAGATCGGCGGGATGCTGGCCGGATTAATCCATCATGGATCGATAATATTTAGGATGTCTAATGGCGGCGCCTTCATTTGCCCGCGCCTAAAAGAGCGGCTGGCGCGGCTGGCCCTGTCCAAGCCCAACCAGCGACGGAGACCGCTGGGGCCGTCGGCCTTAAAGGAGCACCCGCTCGATGCCGCCATCCTGCAGGGCATCGGTGAAGCGCCGCTGCCAGCCTTCGCCGAGGATGTGCCGCGCCAGTTCGACCACGATATAGCCGGTGGCGAGCCCGGTCTCGTCGGCGTACTTGGCCAGCCCCTGCTGGCAGGCCGGGCAGGCCGTCAAAAGCTTGACCTGGCCATCCGCCCGGCCACTACCGGTGAGCTCGCGGATGCCACGGATCAGCTCCTCCTGCTTGCGAAAGCGGATTTGATTGGCGATGTCCGGTCGGGAGGTCCCCAGGGTTCCAGCCTCGCCGCAGCAACGGTCACTCAACTGAACCTCCTGGCCCATCAGGATCGAGGCGACCTTGACCGGGGCGTAGGTCTTCATCGGAGTGTGGCAGGGGTCGTGGTAGAGGTACCTAAGCTCCGCCCCCTGGCTCCCCGGCCTCTCGCGGAGATCCCCCATCCCTGGGGTCGCAGGCCCGCCTTGGAGACTGACCCCCTTCTCCATCAGCCATTCGTGGATGTCGAGCAGGCGGCAGCCGGGGAAGATGCGCTCGAACTCGTACTGGAGGAGTTGGTCCATGCAGGTCCCGCAGGAGACGATCACGGTCCGGATGTCCAGGTAGTTCAGGGTGTTGGCGACCCGGTGGAAGAGCACCCGGTTGTCCATGGTGATGCGCCGCCCACTCGCCTCCAGCCCGGACGCGCTCTGGGGGTAGCCGCAGCAGAGGTATCCAGGGGGCAGGACTACCTGGGCCCCTTGGCGGTAGAGCATGGCCAGTGTCGCCAGGCCCACGTCGGAGAAGAGCCGCTCCGACCCGCAGCCAGGGAAGTAGAAGACCGCCTCGGCGTCCTCTGCAGTGCGTTGCGGGTCGCGCAGGATTGGGACCTGGGTGGCGTCCTCCAAGGCCAGCTCTTGGCGGAAGGTGCGGATCGGCAGGGCGACACGGATCGAGCGGTTGATCAGGTCAAGGGCCAGGCTGGCGGCACCGGGCCGGCCGGTGGTGGCTGCGGGGACGCTGGTGCGCCGACGTAACAATCCAAGAGCGCGGGCAACCTTGTGGGCCAGGTTGATCCCGGCGAAGCCCCACCGGCCCAAGCCCAGGCGCAACAGGTGCACCGCCCGCGGATCGGTGGCATTGAGGAAGCGCATGGCCGCCCAGGCCCCAGGGCTGAAGCGCTTCTTGCCCCGCTCCACCAGGATGCGGCGCAGGCGCATCGTGACCTTACCGAAGTCGATGTCGACCGGGCAGGGCGGCTGGCACTTGTGGCAGACAGTGCAATGGTCGGCCACGTCGTTCATCTCGGCGAAATGGCGTTGGGACAAGCCGCGGCGGGTCTGCTCCTCGTAGAGGAATGCCTCGACGACGAGCCCGGTGCCAAGGATCTTGTTGCGCGGCGAATAGAGCAGGTTGGCCCGCGGGACATGCGTCATGCACTTGGGCTTACACTTGCCGCAGCGGAGGCAATGCTTGATGTCGTTGTTGAGGGCGCCGAGCTCGGTCTCCTCCAGAATGATCGCCTCTTGCTCCACCAGGCGCAGCGACGGCGTATAGGCCCCCTCCAGCCCGGCCCCGGGCATGAGCTTGCCGCGGTTGAACCGGGCCTGGGGGTCCACCCGCTGTTTGTAGTCCACGAAGGCGGCGAGCTTGTCCGGCTCCAGAAACTGGAGCTTGGTGATGCCAATGCCATGCTCGCCGGAGATGACGCCGCCCAGGTTCGCGGCCAGCGCCATGATGCGCCCGACGATGCGCTCGGCCTCGTGCAGCATCCGATAGTCCGCAGAGTGGACCGGGATATTGGTGTGGACGTTGCCATCCCCGGCGTGCATGTGCAAGGCGACGAAGAGGCGAGCGTCGCGAATGCGGGCGTGGATCTGCCGCAGGCGCTCCCTCACGCCGGAGAGGTGCTGGCCCCCAAAGACCTCGTCCAGGCGCACCGCGACCTCGTGGCGGTAGGACTGGCGCAGGTCCCGGCGAAGCATCAGGTCGAGCAAGGTATCGCCGGGGCGCAACGCCACCCGGCCGGGACCCTGGAGCAACTGCGGGTGTTCCGCGGCTGGGGCGTCCAAGTGGTCCAGCACCGCCTGCCAGCGGCAACGGGCCGCGACGACGACCTCACGAGCCGCAAAGCGCTTGGCATTGAGGATGGCGGCCGCCTCTTCGGAGGGCTCGTAGTCGCCGGCCTGCCGGGCCTCGGGCAGATCGCTGACGACATAGTCGAGTACCGCGTCCATCATCGCCAGCTTGTTGGCGATGGACTGCTCGATGTTGATGCGCTCGATGCCGCGGCTATAGTCCGCCAGGCGCGCCAAGGGGATCACGACGTCCTCGTTGATCTTGAAGGCGTTGGTATGCCGGGAGATCGCGGCGGTGCGGGCCCGGTCGAGCCAGAAGCGGTGCCGAGCCTCGGGGCTGGCGGCGATGAAACCCTCGCCGTCCCGGGCATCGGCCAGGCGCACCACCTCCAAGGCGGCGGCATCCACCGCCCGGGCGTCGTCCGCCACCAGATCCGCCAGCAGCACCATCTTGGGCAACTCGCGGCGGGCGGCCTTGGTGGAGTAACCCACGGCGCGGACATAGCGCTCGTCCAGGTGCTCCAACCCGGCGATCTGCACGTCCGCGAGCGCATCGACGTAGGCCTTCATCTCGACGATGGCCGGCACGGCGCGGGACAGGTCTGCGCCAAAGAACTCCAGGCAGACCGTGCGCGCCTGGTCCGGCATCCGGTGCAGGATGAAGCGCGCCGAGGTGATGAGCCCATCGCAGCCCTCCTTCTGTACCCCGGGCAACCCGGAAAGGAACTTGTCGGTCACGTCTTTGCCCAGTCCCACCTTGCGGAAGGCCGCGCCCGGCACGCTCAGGATCTCCGGGTCGCCCCTGGGCGTCACACCATCTGGCGCGTAGCGGGCGATTCGGAACCGCACCTGCGGCTGGTCATGGATCTTGCCGAGGTTGTGCTCCAGACGTTCCACCTGCAGCCAGTCTGCGTCCGGGGTGACCATGCGCCAAGAGGCGAGGTTATCCAGGGCCGTGCCCCAGAGGACCGCCTTCTTGCCGCCGGCGTTCATGGCGATGTTGCCGCCGATGGTAGAGGCATCCTGAGAGGTGGGGTCCACGGCGAAAGCCAGCCCGTGGGCCTCGGCCAGTTCGGAGACGCGGCGGGTCACCACCCCGGCCCCGCAGCGCACCGTCGGCACCTCGCCGGCCACCCCCGGCAGGGCGATACGCTCCACCCCGGAAAGGGCCTCGAGCTTCTCGGTATTGATGACCGCGCAGCGGTCTTCCAGCGGTACCCCCGAGCCCGTGTAGCCGGTCCCGCCGCCGCGGGGGATCAGGGTTAGGCCGCAGTCGATGCAGGCGCGGACGATGGGGGCGACCTCGGCCTCGGTGTCCGGACAGATGACCACGAAGGGCAGCTCCACGCGCCAATCGGTTGCGTCGGTGGCGTGGGAGACCCGCGCGAGTCCGCCGAAATCGATGTTGTCGGCGCGGGTGACGCTGGCGAGGGCCCGGCGTAGGCGCTCGCGCAAACGGCGGTGCTCCTGGAACCAGCCGCCGAACCGCTCGACCGCCGCGCGGGCGGCGGCCAGCAAACGGGCGGCCTGGGCATTGTCGTTGAGGCGGGCCTCGAACTGGTCTAGGCGGTGGCAGAGGGCCTGGACCAGGGCTCGGCGGCGCTGCAGGTTCTCCAGTAGGTCATCCTGGAGGTAGGGGTTGCGGGTCACCACCCACATGTCCCCCAGGACCTCGAAGAGCATGCGTGCCGACCGCCCTGTGCGGCGCGTTCCGCGCAGGGACTCGATCAGGCCCCACATCTCCGACCCGAGGAAGCGGATGACGATCTCGCGGTCCGAGAAGGAGGTGTAGTTGTAGGGGATCTCGCGGATGCGCCGCGATGGGGCCTCGGGGGCCAGGTCGGGGCTGGTCATGGGGGAGGGTGCGAAGCGCTTGATGTCCGGTGGCGGACGGGCTACCGGGGCGCCGGGTGCGGCCCCTGGTATTGCGGTGCACAAATTGTACCGCAGGGCGGCGACGTGCGGACAGGTCGCCGCCCTTCGCTTCGCCAGCTCTCTCGCCGGCCGGCAGAGGCCACCCGGCTGCCGCCCCCGCTGCGGGGACTGGCGATGGCGGGCCCGATCTGGAACCAGGTGGTCCGATTTGACGGCATCCCTCGCGGCTGTTAGAAAGCCGCGCCGCCCTCCCCCTTTCGCACCAGGCAGGACCACCCATGCCCATCGCGTTGCCGCAACTACCCCGGTGGGGCTTGGTCCTGGCCGCCGCCGTTGCAGGGTCCTCCGCCGTATTGGCCTTTGCCCCATTCCATCTTTGGCCGCTGGCGGTGGTGGCGGTGGCGGCTTTTTATCTGATCCTGGAGGACCGGTCCCGGGGTGGGAGTTTCCTTGCTGGCTGGGGGTTCGGGCTAGGGCTTCTGGGATTCGGGATCTTCTGGATCCGCATCAGCCTCAACGAGTTCGGCAATATGCCGCCTCTAGTGGCCCACCTGTTGACCCTCCTCTTCATCCTCGCCATGGCCCTGTATTACGGCCTGGCCGGCTGGCTGATGCGGACGCTGGGTGCGGGCGGAACCAATGCGCTCCGCCGGAACCCGCGCGGAGCGGGGCTGGCCGGGCCACTGCTCATTCTGCCCGGCGTCTGGGTGCTGCTGGAGTGGCTGCGGGGCTGGCTCTTCACCGGCTTCCCCTGGCTGGCCATCGGCTACACGCAGGTGGATGGCCCCCTGGGAGGATTGGCGCCGGTGGCCGGGGTCTACGGGGTCAGCCTGGCGGTGGTCTTCTCCGGCGGACTCCTGTGGGTTGCGGTCCGCGCACCGGGGCGCGGGCGCTGGATCGCCCTCGCCAGCCTCATAGGCCTGTGGTCCGCTGGGGCCGGGCTGCGCCTGGTGGAATGGACACAAGCCGCCGGGGCGCCGCTGCGGGCATCCGTA
>JBFZCW010000386.1:0-4084 GCA_041307765.1 Chromatiaceae bacterium | reverse complement strand
GATTTCGAGTCAGGCCCGATCGGCCACTCCGGCACCTCTCCGGGGGCCCGACCTGATGAGGGTCGGGACAAAGTCAGTATTATAGGGGCTTCCTTCGCCTGGTGCACCTGCCTGGTTGGGCCGGTGGACCGCCGCACGCCGGTTGCGGCGAGGCCGGGAGCGTTGCCGAGAACCCTGCGCGACCGGGGCAATCTGTCGGCCGTTGCGCAAGATCCCCGTCCAACTATTGACAGTCAAAGGGTGAATCGCGACTGGCTTTTGGGTTAACCTTGCGCCCCAATGCCCCCAGGGGCCGTCCCTAGCACCTACAATTCAACCAGAAACTTCGGTCCATCGATGAACACCAGCTATCCCTCGATTGCTCTGTCGAAGGCAGCGGCCGTCGCGGCCGGCGCTGCGGTGCTCGCCGGCCTGCTGACGGGCTGCTCCACCCTTGCCGATCTGCAGACCCGGATGCAGGCGCCGGCCGCCGCACCCAAGGACGCACCGGCGGTGGCCGCCCAGCCCGTCAAGCCGGAGCCGCTGCCCGACCCGGAGCCGGCCAAGAAGACAAAGCTCTATGAGTGGAGCGGTGAGGGTCGCGCCGTAACACGCGTGGTAGTGAACGTGGACGAGCAGAAGGCCCGCTTCTACGAGGGCGACAAGGAGGTTGGCTGGACGACGGTCGCCTCGGGCGTGAGCAAGTATCCGACGCCGGTAGGTAGCTTCGCGGTCCAGGAAAAGGTGGCCAACAAGGAGTCAAACCTCTACGGCAAAATCTACGGCAAGGGCGGCCAACTCCTCAACTCCAACGCCAAGGTCGGCAGGACGCCGATCCCCGAGGGGGCGCGTTTCGATGGGGCGGACATGCCCTATTTCCTGCGTCTGACCGGCGACGGCATCGGGATGCACGCGGGGCCGATCCCCAAACCCGGTCGGCCAGCGTCCCATGGGTGTATCCGTATGCCCAAGGCATTCGCCCCCATCGCCTTCCGGCACGTCGGGGTGGGAACCGAGGTCAGCATCGTCGGCAAGGGTCCAAGCTACCCGGCCTACCTGGCTCAACAGCGGGCATCGGCCCCGCGGCCCAAGCCGGCGGCGCGGGCACCAGCCCAGAGTCCAGCCGAGCCCCCTGCGGGGACGCCAGAGACGCTGGCCCAGGCCGCCCCCGCAGCGCAGGCGCCGGATGGCGCTGCGCCTAGCTCGACCTCGGGTGAGACCCTTGGGCAGTCGGCGGCTGTCGCCGCGCCACAGGGTACGCCAACTGCGGCACAGCCTGTTGCGCCCGTGGTGACCGCTGCGCCCGATGCGCCCAAGGTCCCGGCGGTAGCGCACAACCCCGAGCCACCCGTGGCGCCAGCCATCGCGACGCGCACCGAGCCGCCCCAGACAGCCGGCGCAGCGGCCACTAACGCGGCCCATGCCGCGCCTCAGGTGCAGGCCCCAGCTCAAGCCCCAGCGCGCACCGCGACTCCGACCCCGGTCGCGGTCACGGCCCCCAACGCTCCCCATGTGGCGACGGTCTCCACACCCGCTGCCAAGCCTGTGCCGGGGCCGGTAACGGGCGCGGCCCATGCCGCACCGGCTGCCCCGGCGACGGTCTATTATCCGACGCCGCAGGTCCCAGTCTATCGCGCCCCGGCCCAGGCACCCGTGTATCTGCCGCCCGCGGCCACACCGGTGGTGGCCCAGCCTGCAGCGTCGGCTCAGGGCGTTGCGCCCGCCAAGCCTGCGACTACCGAGGCCAAGGCCCAGATTCAGCCCGCGGCAACGGTTCAGCCCAAGGCGCCGGAGCAGCCTGCGGCGGCAGCGCAGCCCAAGGCACCGGATCAGACCGCTGTCCAGCCCGCCGCGCCGGCCCAGTCTGCGTCCCCTTCGGCGCAGGGGGCGGGCTGAGCGTCGGAGTCAGATTGACGCTGCGGCCGGCACCCCGACCGCACGCCCGCTTCCTCTGATAGACTGCGCCGCCTGCGGCTACTGGGCCGCACACCTTGGGCGCCGTCGGCGGCCGCCCATCCGCCCACGCCGGTTGCCGTAGCACCGGTTTCCGCAACGGACCTGTTGGACGCCATGTTCCATCCCCTCTCGCTCTTCATCGGACTGCGCTATACCCGCGCCAAGCGGCGCAACCATTTCATCTCGTTCATTTCGCTCATCTCGATGCTCGGGATCACCCTTGGGCTGGTGGCCCTGATCGTGGTCTTGTCGGTGATGAACGGGTTTCACAAGGAGATCCAGGCTCGCATCCTCGGAATGGCCTCGGATGCCACGCTGAGCGACCCCTACGGTGGCATGGAGGACTGGCGCGAGCTGCTCGACCGGGTGCGCACCCATGCCCATGTGGTAGGGGCGGCACCCTTCGTAGAGCTTCAGGCCATGCTTGCCAACGGCTCCAAGGTCAGCGGCGCCATGCTGCGCGGCATCATCCCCGAGGAAGAGGACCAGGTCGGTCAGCTCCGTAAGGACATGGTTTCCGGCTCTGTCGATGAGCTGCGCGCAGGCGCGTTCAACATCGTCCTGGGCCAGGAGCTGGCGCTGGTGCTGGGGGTTGGCGTGGGCGATAAAGTGACTGTGGTCACTCCCCAGGTGAGCTCGACCCCGGCGGGGATGATGCCGAGGCTCAAGCGCTTCAACGTCACCGGGATCTTCGCCGTTGGGATGCAGGATTACGACCGCGGCGCGGCCTTCCTGAGCCTGGACGATGCGGCCAAGCTGATGCGTTTGGGGGATGGGGTGAGCGGGCTGCGGCTGAAGCTCACCGACCAATTCCAGGCACCTCGCCTCGCCAGGGAGGTAGCCCTGGCCATGGGCGGGTCCTACCTGGTCACGGACTGGACCCAGCACCACCGGAACTTCTTCGCCGCCCTGGCCACAGAGAAGCGGATGATGACCATCATCCTGTTCCTGATTGTGGCCGTGGCCGCCTTCAATATTGTCTCGACCCTGGTCATGGTGGTCACCGACAAGCGTTCGGATATCGCCGTGCTGCGGACATTGGGCGCCTCGCCAGGGCGCATCATGGGTATCTTCATGGTGCAAGGGACCGCCATCGGGGTCGTTGGGACCCTGCTCGGCGTGGTCGGCGGCGTCCTTTTGGCGCTCAACGTCGAACCCATCGTCGCCTGGATCGAAGGGGCCTTCGGCATCCACTTCCTCGATCCCAGCATCTACTACATCAGCCGACTGCCCTCCGACGTACACAGCTCGGACGTGATGGCGGTCGGCATTGGGGCCTTCTGCATGTCGGTGGTCGCGACGATTTATCCCGCGTGGCGCGCCGCCCGAACCGATCCGGCGGAGGCCCTGCGCTATGAGTGACGCAGCCCGCAGCACCACGCCGGTCCTCGAGGCCTGTGGTTTGACCAAGACCTTTCGGCAGGGGCCAGTCGAGGTCCCCGTTCTGCGCGGCCTGGACTTTGCCGTCCCGCCCGGGGCCCGGGTGGCCGTGATCGGGGCATCCGGGTCCGGCAAGAGTACACTGCTGCACTGCCTTGGGGGGTTGGACCGCCCTAGCGCCGGCACCGTGCGCTGGGTGGGGCAGGACGTTTCGACCCTGGGGGAGGGCCAGCGCGGACAACTGCGCAACCGCAGCCTGGGCTTTGTCTATCAGCTCCACCACCTGCTCCAGGAGTTCACCGCGGTAGAGAACGTCGCCATGCCGCTCCTCATCGGCGGGCTCGCCCCAAAAGAGGCGCGGAGCCGCGCAGAGGCCTTGCTGGAACGGGTCGGCCTGGGGCACCGGCTGGGTCACAAACCCTCCGAGCTCTCGGGAGGCGAGCGCCAGCGGGCCGCCATCGCCAGGGCCCTGGTCACCCGTCCGGCCTGTGTCCTGGCCGACGAGCCCACCGGCAACCTCGACCGACATACCGCGGGGATGGTCT
The DNA here is from genome assembly GCA_041307765.1 of Chromatiaceae bacterium. Lineage (GTDB taxonomy): Bacteria > Pseudomonadota > Gammaproteobacteria > Chromatiales > Chromatiaceae > DYRB01. The sequence goes on along the minus strand of JBFZCW010000386.1, from coordinate 224 downwards.
ACGAGCTAATGCTGGAGCTGAACGCCGAGATTGGTACCAGCCTGGTGATCGTCACCCACGATCCGCAGCTGGCCGCCCGCATGGATCAGATCTGGCGGCTGGACGACGGCTCGCTCAGCCCGGCGGCGGCCATCGCGTTCCGGGTCAACCTGCCTATCTCCGTGGCGCTGGTCTTTGTCACCAACCCGGTGACCATCCCGCCCATGTTCTACTTCGCCTACCTG
>JBFZCW010000385.1:0-6119 GCA_041307765.1 Chromatiaceae bacterium | reverse complement strand
CGCCCGTAGGCCGCGAGCGTGCCGGCCCCGAGGCCAATCAGCCCCACCCTCTTTTCGTTGGGGTCCGTGTTGGCGATGGCGCGCCCGACGCCTGAGGTGGGGCCATAGTAGGTCGTGGGCTCCAGACGGCGCTCGGGGGCCAGGTATTGTTCGCCGTGCTTGATGGAGCCGTGGTAGAGCTGGCGGACGTTGGCCCGCGGGTCGTCGCGCTGGGTGTCCAGGCTCAGCAGGTTGCCGTAGAAGTTGCGGGTGATGCGCCGGGTCCCGGAAAAGTCGTCTGCGACCTGGACGTAGAGGAAGTAGGCGCACAGTACCGCGATGGCGGCGGCCGTCCCGCGCAGGGCCTTGGACGGGCGCAGCAGGGCCATGGCCAGCAAGGCCGTGATGACGAACCCGAGTCCCAACTCGTAATAGGCCGGCAAGACGTGCGGGGCCACCAGCCCGACGCTGATCCCTCCCAGCGCCCCGCCCAGCGACAGCATGAGATAGAAGCGGGTGAGGTAGCGCGGTCCAGGGCGCATCTGCGCCAGCTCCCCGTGCAGAAACATACAGAAGAAGAACAGGCCCAGGGCGTAGACGGGGATGGCCACGAAGATATTGACCCCGATGCGGCTGTCCTGGAGCCCATAGGCGCATAGCAGGAGGAGGGCCGCGGTGGGCAGCAGGAACCAGCGCCTGCGGTACCAGCGGTCGCTCTCGAAACAGAGCACGAAGGTCAGCAGGTAGAGGGTGAGCGGCAACAGCCACAGGAAGGGGATGGCCGCCACGTTCTGAGTGATGTGGTTGGTGATGGCCACCAAGAGCCAGGAGCCCATGGCCGAGAGGCCGAGCCACAGCAGGTAGTCCCGCCGCTTGGGGTCCCAGTCGCCCTCGGCCTCGTGGGTGCGGGCATGGGTCTCCGGAGGCAGGGCGTGGGCATGGCGCAGGAAGTAGACGGCGGCACCCGCACACAGCAGGGTGAACAGGGCATAGACGCCGGACCAGACATAGGCCTGCGTGGCCAGTGCCGCCCTCGGCTCCAGGATGAACGGGTAGCTCATGAGCGCGAGCAGCGAGGCCAGGTTCGACAGGGAGAAGTAGCGGTAGACGTGGGCCCCGATCAGGGTGCGTGACACCCAGGACTGGATCAGGGGGCCCGTGGTCGAGAGCAGGAAGTAGGGCAGGCCGATAGTGGCGATCAGCAGGCCCAGTATCCATAGGGTTGGGTCGGCGTCGCCTGCGGGCCTCCACTGTGGTCCTGCCAGGATGGGGAGAAAGGCGAGACTCAGTGCCAACAGGGTCAGGTGCACCAGGACCTGGCGGCGTGGGGCCAGATGCCGCGAGACCCAGTCCGAGTAGGCGTAACCGGCAAGTAACGTTACCTGGAAGAAGACCATACAGAGGGCCCAGACCGCCGAGGATCCACCGAACCAGGGCAGGATCTGCTTGGCGATCAGGGGCTGGACCAGGAAGAGCAGGAAGGCGCTGGAGAAGATCGTCCCTGCGAAAAGCAGCTTGGACCCGGAACTGTGCATGAGGCTGGCTGACTCCCAGGGACGGGGTTGTCCCCGATCATCGGGGATCGGCGAGCCTAGCCCATCGGCCGACGCGCAGCAAATCGACCCTGGAGCAACCGCCTTCCAGCCCCAGAGCGGCCACCTGGGTCGCTTGGCCCCGATCGGACCTCAGAGAGGCAAGCGCCTCGGCCCCCATGGCGATGCGTCCGGCGAGGTCCCGGCTAGCCGGCGCCCCCTTACCGAAACGCGCGTCGCACTTGAACCAAGCCCCTCTTCCGCACCAGACTGTGCCTTGCCGCCAATGCCGGCCCGGGTTGCCGCGAGAACAGGCCGTGTCATCAAGCCCCATCGAATTCTTACGCTTCGTCCACCTGCGCGGACCCAACATCTGGACCTATCGCCCGGTGCTGGAGGCCTGGGTCGATATCGGCAATCTGGAGGACTGCCCATCGGACACCATCCCGGGACTTCCGGAGCGTCTGGCCGCCCTGCTTCCCGGCCTGGTGGAGCACAGGTGCAGCTACGGGGAGCGCGGTGGTTTCCTGCGCCGGCTCGCGGAGGGGACCTGGCCCGCACACATCCTGGAGCACGTCACCCTGGAACTGCAGAACCTGGCGGGCATGCCGGGCGGTTTCGGCAGGGCGCGCAGCACCTCCCGGCGGGGTGTCTACAAGGTAGCGGTACGGGCCTGGCACGAGGCCATCACCCGCACCGCCTTCCACTTCGGTCGGGATTTGCTGCTGGCCGCCATAGATCCGGATGCCCACGGGGCCTTCGACGTCGCCGCAGCCGTCGCTACCTTGCAGCAGATGGCCGACGCCCTTCTCCCAGACCCCGGCACCCAGGGCAACATGGGTGCGGCCACCGCAAAGGACCGGCGCATCCCGGTGATCGGCGTCGCCGGCAGCCAGGGGATCACCGACACCGCCCGCTTGCTCGCCTGGCTGCTCGGCCAGGACGGACGGCGCATCGGGCTCGCCTGCCGAGACGGTCTGTTCCTTGGGGGCCAGCTCATGGATCCGGGTGACTGCAGCCACTGGGAACCCGCCCGGCGGCTGCTCAACGACCCCGCCTGCGAGACGGCCGTGATCGAGAACGGCCGGGACGTCCTGCTCTCCGAGGGGCTCGCCTACGACCGCTGCCAGGTGGGCGTGCTCACCAACATCGATCCGACGCTGCTACCGGACGACGGCTATGTCGACAGCCCGGAGCGCCTGTGCGCCCTGATGCGGACCCAGGTGGACGTGGTCCTGCCGGAGGGTGCGGCCGTGCTCAATGCCGCCGATCCGCTGGTCGCGGCGATGGCCCGCTTGAGCGACGGGGAGGTGATCTTCTTCGCCGCCGATCCCGCCTGCCCCCTGGTCATCGCCCACCGAGCCGCCGGCGGACGCACCGTAACCCTGGATGCCGGGCAGATCGTGCTAGGGCGGGGTGACGTCACCGTGGCCGACCTTGGCGCCCGGCCCTGGACCGGCACCGGCCTACGCCAGGTGGACGACTTGCTGGCGGCCGTCGCTGCCGCCTGGGCCTTGGACCTGACCCCGGACCAGATCCGTGACGGCGTCGAGGCCTTCGATCCCCGCCGCTGAACGCTTAAAACCTAAAACCTAAAACCGGAGGCCGCCCGGGCCAGGGCGCGGTAGCCGATGTCCCGCCGGTAGAAGGCCCCGGGCCACTGGATGCCGGACGCCAGGACATAGGCCCGCGCCTGGGCCTCGGCTACCGTGCCCCCCAGGGCAGTGACGCAGAGGACACGCCCGCCGTTGGTGACCACCTGGCCGTCGCGCAGGGCCGTGCCGGCGTGGAAGACCTTGCAGCCGGGGGGCTCGGGGGCATCAAGCCCCTGGATGACCTCGCCCTTTGCGTAATCGTCCGGATAACCCCCAGCCGCCATGACCACCCCTAGGGCGGGGCGTTCGTCCCACTCCGCCTCGACCTGACCGAGGCGGCCATCGGTGGCCGCCAGGCACAGTTCGACCAGATCGGACTTGAGCCGCATCAGGATGGGCTGGGTCTCCGGGTCGCCGAAGCGGCAGTTGAACTCCAGGACCTTGGGAGTGCCGTCGGCGGCGATCATCAGCCCCGCATAGAGGAAACCAAGGTAGGGCATGCCCTCGGCGGCGAGCCCCGTCACGGTCGGTTCCATTACCTCGCGCAGGATGCGCTCGTGGATCTCAGGGCTGACCACCGGGGCCGGTGAGTAGGCGCCCATGCCCCCGGTGTTGGGTCCCTGGTCGCCGTCGTCGCGGGCCTTGTGATCCTGGGAGCTGGCCATGGGCAGGATGTGCCCGCCGCCCACCAGGGCGATGAAGCTCGCCTCCTCGCCGCGCAGCATTTCCTCGATGACCACCCGGCGACCGGCGTCCCCGAAGCGGTTGCCCTCCAGCATGTCGCGCACCGCCGCCTCCGCGGTCGCCAGGTCCTGGGCGAGGATGACGCCCTTGCCCGCTGCCAGGCCGTCGGCCTTGACCACGATGGGGGCGCCGACCCGGCGCAGGTAGTCCAGGGCCGCCGCGGTTTCGGAGAAGGCGGCATAGGTCGCGGTGGGGATGCGGTGGCGGGCCAGGAAATCCTTGGTGAAGGCCTTGGACCCCTCCAGTTGCGCTGGCGCCCGGCGCGGCCCGAGGCAGCGCAGCCCCGCAACCTCGAACGCGTCCGTGACCCCGGCCACCAGCGGTGCCTCGGGCCCGACGACGGTCAACCCGATCCCATTGCCCTTGGCGAACTGGACTAGGGCCGGGATGTCGTCCGGGGCGATGGGGACGTTCTCGACCCCCGGCTCGCGCGCGGTGCCGCCATTACCCGGGGCGACATAGACCCGCTCCGCCAGAGGCGATTGTGCCGCCTTCCACGCCAGGGCGTGCTCGCGCCCACCGTTGCCGATGATGAGTATGTTCATGCTTGTTGCCCTTGGCGGTCCGGGGGGTGCGCGTCCTGGCCTACGGCAGGGGTCGGGTCAGGCGAAGGAGATGACCCCGCGCCGGCTCGATTGGATGAACTGCACGATCTGCGCGGCCTCGGGTGAGGCCGGGAAGGCCTCCTCGACCTTGACCAATGCCTCGGCGAGCCGCAGACCGGTGCGGAAGATGGTGCGGTAAGCGCTCTTGATGACGTTGCGCTGCTCCGGGGTGAACCCATTGCGGCGCAGGCCCACGACGTTGAGTCCAAGGATCCGGGCGCGGTGCCCGTCGGCGAGGACATAGGGGGGCACGTCCTGGGGCACGCCGGAGACCCCGGCGACCAATGCGTAAGAGCCGATGCGGCAGAACTGGTGTACCGCCACCTGGCCCGACAGGAAGGTGCGGTCCGCCACCTCCACATGGCCGGCCAAGGTGGCCGTGTTGGCGAAGATGTTGGAGTCGCCGACGATGCAGTCGTGGCCGGCGTGGGAGTAGGCCATCCAGTAATTATTGTTGCCGATGCGGGTGCCGCCCTCGGTCTTGACGCCACGGCTGATGTTCACCCCCTCCTTGAAGTGGTTGCCGTCGCCGATGGTCAGCGGCCTGGACTTGTCCGGGGTATAGGTCAGGTCCTGGGGTTCGCTGCCCAGGGTGGCACCGTGACAGACCCGGTTGTTGTGCCCCATGCGGGTCTGGCCATAGATGCGCACGCAGCTCTCGATGACGCAGCCCTCGCCGATGACCGCCCCGGCCTCGACGATCGAGTAGGGGCCGACGCTGACTGTTTCATGGATCTCAGCACCGTCCTCGATGATGGCGGTGGGATGGATGCGCATGCTCTAGTACCCCGCTCCACCAAATGTTGCAGATGACCCCAGCGGGGCCAGATAGACCAGCCCAGGGCAAAGCCCTGGCATCGCTGTCAATGGCGGAAATGGCGCATCCCGGTAAAGACCATGGCCATCCCGTGCTCGTCGGCAGCGGCGATGGCCTCCTCGTCGCGCATGGACCCACCGGGCTGGATGACTGCGGTGATACCCACCGAGGCCGCCTGATCGATGCCGTCGCGGAAGGGGAAGAAGGCGTCGGAGGCCATCACCGAGCCGGCCACCTGCAGCCCCGCCTGCTCGGCCTTGATGGCGGCGATGCGGGCCGAGTTGACCCGGCTCATCTGGCCGGCGCCAACGCCGATCGTCATGCGGTCGCGCCCGTAGACGATGGCGTTGGATTTGACGAATTTGGCCACCCGCCAGGTGAACATCAGATCCGCCAGCTCCTTCTCCGTGGGCGCCCGCCTGGTCACGGTCCGCACCTCAGCAGTCAGGGCCAGGTCGGCGTCCTGAACCAGGAGGCCGCCGCCCACGCGCTTGTAGTCGACGAACGGCGCGCGCGACCCGCTCCACATGCCGCAACTCAGCAGCCGCACGTTCTTCTTCGCCGCGACGGCCGCTGCCGCCTGCGGGCTGACGCTTGGGGCGATGATCACCTCGACGAACTGGCGCTCGCAGATGGCCGCGGCCGTGGCGCTGGGCAGCACCCTGCTGGAGGCCTACGACCGCGCCTTCTCGACGGACCCGGAATCGGCCTTTGGCGGCATCATCGCCGTGAACCAGGAACTCGACGGCGCCACGGCCGCGGCCATCTGCGAGCGCCAGTTCGTCGAGGTGATCATCGCCCCAAGCGTCAGCCCGCAGGCGGCAGCGGCCGTCGCGGCGAAGAAGAA
>JBFZCW010000384.1:0-19293 GCA_041307765.1 Chromatiaceae bacterium | reverse complement strand
CCGGATTCGCCCAAGCCCATCAGGGGCCCGGCCCCCAGCCAAAGCCCCCCTGCGGCGAGCCCTGCCAGCACGGCAACCACCGCGACCTCGATCAGGTCGCAGTAGCGGTTTGCGCCGGCCATGGCGTGGTGTACCCACCAGGTGACGGTGGCCACATAGAGCACGCCGGCGACGGAGACGAGGAATGCCAGGGTGCTGGCGGCGCGGAACTCGAAGGGATGCAGCGACTCTGCCATAGCCAGCACGCCCCCGCACAGGGCCCCGGCGGTCAACCCCGCCACGGCCTTGGCCGGCACCTGGAGGGAGCATCGCTCGGGAAAGTCCACCCACCATCCGAGAGCCGCACCGACCAAGACCGCCAGGCCGACGGCACCCCACAGGCCCAGGACCTCCGGCGAGGTCAAGAGCACGAGCGACGCCACGGTGACCCCAATGGCGGTACCCGCGAGCGCCACCTGGCGGGCCCCGTAGAGCGTCGCGCCGGCGGCGCTGGCCACGGCTGCCGCGGGGACGAATGCAGCGTGGCCGAGGCCCAGATCGCGAAAGATGGCCAGAAGTCCGAGAAACAGGGGAGCGTAGATCAGGCCGATGAGTCCCCAGACGAGGCCACGGAGAAAAATCAACCGGATGCGGGAAGGGGCGGGAAGCGGGCGCATGGGGTACTACACGGGGCCCAGTGTGTTGCACGGCACAGGTTCGTCGGCCCAGAAAGCAGATGCGGGGCCGAAGCCCCGCATGACCGACCGAACCCGATCGGCAGAAAGCTTAGGCTTTCTTGGTCCAGGACATGCACCAGCCCTTGGAGGAGACGGCCTTGCCGGGGAACAGGGTGCAGGGGACCCAGTCGCCGGTGCCCTGGGCGAACTGGCAGTTGGCGCAGTGCTGCTCGGCGCCCGGGGTGCCGGCCTTGTCCGGACGGGTCGCGGTGGCAGCGTCCTCGACGTACTTCAGGGCGATGGCCGTGGGATCGGCCTTTGCGTCGACGTGGGGCAGGTCCGCGGCATGGGCGCCGGAAACGCCGACCAGATTGATGAACGGCACGGCAACGGCGCCGCCCAGCATCAGCTTGACGGCATCGCGGCGGCTCTGACTCATGGGCTTGTCGGACATGGCTAGTTCTCCTACTCGTGAAGTGGTGAAGGTAGCGCCCGGCGCCTGAGGTCGGTGCGCAGCGCCCATTGTGCACAAAGGGCCCAAAAAAGGCGAGGACCTAGCCTAGGGCCGAAGCCCCACCCGGCCCGCCACCCCCTCGCATTGTCAAACCAGCAAAGGGCTGCCGGCGCCCAGCCCGGGTGACTCGGTGCCCTGTCCCGCCGTCCAGCCACCCGGCGTGTCATCGCCGCACGGCTCTGGACGCGCAAGTGCGCGGGATCAATAACGCCGGCTGCTGGCTGCTCGGTCCCGGCTCAACGGAGATAGGTTCCCGCCCCGACGTAATGGCGGCGCCAATAGGGCGAGTCCAGCCGTGCCAGTTGGACCCGCTGGCGGGAGGTCGACGCATGGACGAACCGCTCGCCGTCCACCATCAGACCGACGTGCTCCCCTCCCGGCGGGATGCGGAAGAAGACCAGGTCGCCTGGGCCAGGCTTCTCCCCGACGGGCTTGGCGGACCGCCGCTGGTGAGCGGCCATGCGCGGGATCTTCAGCCCCGCCGCGCGATGGGCATAGGCGGTCAAGCCGCTGCAATCGAGTCCCTCCCGTGGGCTGTTGCCGCCCAGCCGATACGGGGTGCCAACCTGCGAGAGGGCCGCCGTCACCAGTTCGCCACGCGGGCCGCTCAGCGCACGGTCCCCGGTGGTGCCGCACCCCTGAAGTAGCAGGGCCGCGCCCGCCAGGGCGAGAGCGATCAAGTGCTCACGGTACGCACGAATATTCATGCGCTTTCGCCTATTTGACTCCTAAGCCTCTGGTAGTCCTATTTTTAGACTACTGCTCTCCCGCTGTCAAATGGCCCAACCAGCGGCTAGGGTCGGTGGCTGTCCTACCCGGCGGCCTGCGGGACGGGCAACGGCTAGTATGGGTGTCTTGCGAAGGCTGGGATCCTGTTGAACACTTGCCGTCCAGACAGGTGCGAGATAGGTGCAAGCGGAGGTGCCCAGAAGTGGCACCGGCATCGCTCGGAAAGGATTGCTCAGAGCCCGACAAGCCCGAGGCCGATCGGGCAGACCCACAACTGCGACGGAGGCGACGACACGATGGTCCCAAGGACCCCCCCGGCTACCGGGACCTGGCCCAATCTGCTGTCCCGCCTCCCTCTGCTCGCAGCCGCCTACCGCCTGTGGCACACCACGCTCTTGGGCCGGGAGTCAATTGCTGACCCAGTGGGGATAACGCTGCGCGGACTGGGCCTCAACGACTTCGAGGGCCTGGTAGCGGAGGTGTTTCGAAAACAGGGCTACGAGGTCAGCGACGGAGCGGCCGGATATGCCGGCGGACGCCGCGAGATCCTCCTGACCCGCGCGGACGAGCGCGCCATCGCCCCGCCTCCACAGGCGGATTCCCGGGGGACGCCCCCAACTTCGGCCGTCGTTCATATCCGGTACTGGCAGGCGTGGCGCGTCGGCGCAACCGAGGTCAGGGAGTTGACCGCCGCCGTGGCGGCGAAGGGTGCGGAACGCGGCTTCTTGGTCGTGCCCGGCGAGCTCACCCGCGATGCGCGGCGCATGGCCGCGGGCAATCCCATCGAGATGATCGACGGGGCTGGCCTGCGCGCTCTGGTCCAGACCGGTCGAGGCGGGCCCCCAGCACCGATGTCCTCCATCGGCATCCGACCTATCGCGGGAAGTCCCCGTCCATTGCAGTCCGCCCGCCTCGGCTCCCCCCCTCTCAGGCGCCTGCCGTTGCTCCGGCGGTCGGCCGCCGTCCGCCCCGGGCCCGGGCCCGGGCCCGGGCGATGGGTGCGGGTGACTCTGCGGTACGCCCTCCGGCTGGTCGGGGTCCTGCTTGCGGCCGGGGCCATCCTCGGCGGCTTTGACTGGATCACCCGCCTGCCGGACAAGCGGCTCGCCCCCACCGAACCACCGAAGCCCGCTGCTGCACCGGCCTCCCAGGCCGCAACCAGCCTGTTTGCCGAGCCCCCGGCGCCCGCGGCCCCAACCAAGGCTCCGCCCACGCCGCCTCCGCCGCCCGGGCTTGGGGGGTTCCGCTCGGTGCAAGAGCTGGACGCCGCCTTTGAGGCCTTCTATGTCCCGCCACCGGGGTGTACCGACCCATCCTCCCACGCCGACATGGTGGAATGTGCCAACCGCCGCATCCGCGCCCGCAAGGGCTACATGGCGGCCGGTACGCCCGCCGAGCCGGACATGACTCCGGAACCGCAGGAGGGGCAGGACGGGCAGGACGGGGACCTGGCCTGGGACGAAGCGGCAGCCATCAATGCCCTGGTCCCGCCGCAGGAAGACCAGCCTAGCCCCGATGCCCCCCAGTCGGACTCTGACGGCGACCCCGCACCCGCACCGGAGGCGGCATTCATCCCACGCCAACCGAAGGAGAAGCAACCGGAAGCCACGTACGCCCCCTACGACCCCAAGGCACCCTGGATCGAGCCTTGACCCGGCGCGCAGTCACCCTGCTGGACGACTGGAGCCACCGTGACTCACCCTCGGGCATCGGCCAGGGACAGCAGGATCTCTGCCACGCCGCCGGCCAGGCCCAGATAGGGGGTCACCTGGATGCGTATCTGCGGGTACTCGTGCTGTTTGGCCTCGACCTCCCTGGGGATGTCCTCCGCAACGTGGCGACCTGCCGACAGGAAATAGGGCAGGACCACGACTTCGCCCGCCCCCGAGCGCACCGCCGCATCGATCCCCTCGGGGATGGACGGGTCTGCGATCTCCAGGAAGGCGCAGCTGACCGCATCGAAGCGCCCCTGGGCCCGCGGGGCCAGACTCGCGGCGAGTTTCCGAACTTCCTCATTGGATGCCTCACGGCGGCTGCCGTGGGCCACTAACAGCAAGTGACGCATGGTGGTTCCCTGATCGTTTGGGTGGATCGCGAATCGCTGGCCGCTGGTCGCCGGCCGCTGGCCGCTTGAGCCAACGCGGCATCCCAGCCACCCGCCGCTAGGCCGCCTGCAAGCATTTCGAAGCGACCTCGTAGCTGTCCTTGGAGAGCTCCGGCGCCGCCAGGACGCGCTCCAGTTCCCCGCGCATCAGCCCCTGGCGGGCTTGGTCATAACGCCGCCAGCGGGCGAGTGACTGGAGCAGGCGCGAGGCGATCTGCGGATTCTGCGGGTCGAGCTCCAGCACCCGGTCGGCCAGGAAGCGGTAGCCGCCACCGTCCGCGGCATGGAAGCGTACCGGGTTGCCGGCGCAGAAGGCCCCCACCAGGCTGCGCACCCGGTTGGGATTGCGGCTGTCGTAGGCCGGGTGCACGAGGAGCGCCGCCACCCGCAGCAGGGTCTCTGGGCGGGCACTGGTGGCCTGGATGCTGAACCATTTGTCCAGGACCAATGGGTCTGCGGACCAGCGGCCGTAGAATTCGGCCAGGGCCTCATCACCCGCCGCACCGCCGTCGCCCACCAACAGGCGGAGCGCCGCCAGGGTATCGGTCATGTTCTCGCCCCTGGCGTACTGGGTGCGCACCCGGGCGCGGGCGTCGTCCGTACCGCCAGCCACGAGATACCATAGGCAGAGGTTCCTGAGGGCACGCCGCCCCACTGCGGCTGGGGTCAGCTCATAGGGGCCCTCGTCCTGATTGGCCTGGTACGCCACGAACAGGTCGCTCTGCAACTCCAGGGCAATGGCGCGGCGCAACGTCTCGCGGGCATGGTGGATACCGTCCACGTCCACCTGACCCATCTGGTCCCCCAGATAGCCTTCAGACGGCAGGCTCAGGACCTCTGCCAGCAAGGCCAGCTCCGCCGGTGGGAACGCCGCGCCGGCGCGAAGGGCCCCGCGAAAGGCGGCGAGGAATCCAGGCGAGACCGGAGTCTCGGGCTCGGCGACCATGCGCAGGAGCAGGCGCTGGGCCAGGGTCTGGGCCGCGTCCCAACGGTTGAACCCATCACCGTCGTGGGCCATGAGGAACATCAGGTCCTCGTCCTGCCAGTCCCGACGGAGGCGCACCGGGGCCGAGAAGCCGCGCAGCAGGGATGGCACGGGCCGGAAGGGGACCTCGGTGAAGCGGAAGCGCTCCTCGGCCCCGCGCAACTCCAGCACGCGAGTCCGGCCCGAGCTGGCTGCCGTCTCCCCCTCCAGACGCAAGGCCAGGTCGCTGCCGTCCGGCCCCAACAGGCCCAGGGCGATGGGGATATGCAGCGGCACCTTGTCCGGTTGACCTGGCGTCGGCGGCGTGGACTGGCGGAGCGTCAGCTCGTAGATCCGGGCCTGGGGGTCGTAGCGGTCGTCCGCCTCGATCACCGGGGTTCCCGCCTGGCTGTACCACAGACGAAACTGGTTGAGATCGCGCCCGCTCGCCGCCTCCATGCAGCGCACGAAGTCCTCCGTGGTCACGGCCTGGCCGTCGTGGCGCTCGAAGTACAGGTCCGTGGCCCGCCGGAAGGCCTCAGGCCCCAACAGCAAGGCCTGCATGCGCACCAACTCCGCACCCTTCTCGTAGACGGTCGCACTATAGAAATTGTTGATCTCGATGTAGGAGTCCGGGCGCACGGGGTGCGCCATGGGCCCGCCGTCCTCGGCGAACTGCCGCGCCCGCAGGGCCCGCACGTCGGCGATGCGCTTGACCCCGCGCGAGCCCATGTCGGCGGAGAACTCCTGGTCGCGATAGACGGTGAACCCCTCTTTGAGGCTCAACTGGAACCAATCACGGCAGGTGATGCGGTTACCGGTCCAATTGTGGAAGTATTCGTGGGCGATCACCCCCTCGATTCCCAGAAAGTCCTGATCCGTGGCGGTGTCTGGCCGGGCCAGGACGTACTTGGCATTGAAGACGTTGAGCCCCTTGTTCTCCATGGCGCCCATGTTGAAGTGGCTGACGGCGACGATCTGGTAGACGTCCAGGTCGTACTCGCGCCCATAGTGGGCCTCGTCCCAGGCCATGGCCGCCTTGAGAGAGCGCATCGCATGGTCACACTTATCTAGATTGTCGTGCTCGACATAGATGCGCAATGCCACCTCGCGCCCGGAGGCGGTAGCGAAGCGGTCCTCCACCAATCCCAGATCCCCCGCCACCAGAGCGAACAGGTAGCTTGGCTTAGGGAAAGGGTCCTCCCAGCGCGCCAGGTGCCGGCCCCCGTCGAGATGGCGCGACTCCACCGGGTTGCCGTTGGACAGCAAGACCGGGTAGCGGACCTGGTCCGCCACCAGGGTGGTACTGTAGCGGGCCATCACGTCCGGGCGGTCCAGGAAGTAGGTGATCCGCCGGAAGCCCTCCGCCTCGCACTGGGTGCAGAGCATCTGCCCGGACTGATACAAGCCCTCCAGTGCCGTGTTGAGGGCCGGGTGGATGCAGACCCGGGTGGTCAGCTCGAAGCGATCCGGAACCCGCAGCAGGGTGAGGGCATCCTCCGCCACCCGATACTCCGCTGGGGCCAGTGGGCGCCCGTCGATGGCGATGGCCTCCAACTCCAGTTGCTCCCCGTCCAGGCGCAGCTCGCCCTGTCCGCGCACCGCCGCCGGGTTGCGCCGAAAGGTAATGGCCGCCTGGACCCGTGTGGTCTCGGGGTCCAGGTCGAAGCACAGGTCGACATGCTCGATCAGGAACTCCGGGGGCCGGTAATCTTCGAGGTAGATGGGACGAGGGGTGTCGCGGTACATGGGAGCCTCAGGGGATCTCGCTTGGCAGCGGGACGCACGATGCCAGACTTTTTTTGGCCGCCGGCGCGGCCAGGGCGGATTGTGGTCCGGAAGGGCTGCCCACATCCAGGGGATCGAGCGAATCGTTTCAGCGCGACCCATCGACCCGCGCGGGGCCCCTTGGCGTTTGGTGCCTGGCCAACGATGCCAGCGGCGGAACCAGACCCCAAACGCCGGTCCCTCCTGTTTCCGGGCGCCAGCGGCGATTTTCAAGTTCGGCAAATCGTGCCTTAATAGAAGCCTTTGCTGGGCGAGGCGCCGGCCCCCAGCCTCAGACCGCGAGCAGGAACCCGCAGACCGCCATGCCACCCGTGACCATCTACTCCACTGCCATCTGCCCCTACTGCGTGCGCGCCAAGCACCTGCTGCAGCACAAGGGGGTGGATTTCCACGAGATCCGCGTCGACCACGACGTCGATCAGATGCAGCACATGATGGACATTACCCGTCGGCACACGGTGCCCCAGATCTTCATCGGCGACCGCCACGTCGGGGGTTACGACGACTTGGCACGGCTCGATGCCCGCGGCGAGCTCGACCCGCTCCTTGGGCTCTGACATGAGTGCCCCCACAGCCGCCGAGACGCAAGCCATCCGCGTCGACAAGTGGCTGTGGGCCGCGCGCTTCTTCAAGACGCGGCACCTGGCGGTGGAGGCCATCAACGGGGGCAAGGTCGAGATCGACGGTCAGCGCGCGAAACCAGCGAAGACGGTGCGCCCTGGGACCCGCCTGACCATTCAAAAGGAGTCCCTCTCCTGGGAGGTGACCGTGCTGGCGGTATCGAAACAGCGCCGTCCAGCCCCGGAGGCCGCCCTGCTCTACGCTGAGGAGGAGACCAGCCGATCGCGCCGCCAAGAGCAGGTTCGCGCGCGGCGCGAGACCGGCATTTACCCGGACGGAGCGGCCCGGCCCACCAAACGGGACCGCCGGATGATTCAGCGCTTCACCAGTAAGGGCGTGCCCTGAGGACTTCGCGTGGACAACGAGGTCTTTCGCGACACCTACCGCGCCATAAACGAGCGCTTCTGCCCCTACGAGAAGGCCATCCTGACCAACAATTGCGCCTGCTCCAAGGCGCAGCGCTTCTGCATCGCCGAACGCGAGGGCGTCCGCTGCGCCTCAGACGAGGCCCAGGGTCGATGCATGGAGACTTTGGAGGTGCTGCGCCAACAGGCCCGATTCGCCCTGAAGGCGACTAGGGACACCGCCGTCCTGCCCCACGCCAAGGCCATGCGCGTCCAGGTCGGCGGCCTCCGAGGGATCCACGTCGCACTGCACCCGGACGTGCCGCCCCCAGTCCAGATTGCCGACATCTTCGGGCTCCTGATCCAGGCGATCGAGCGGTTCGGCAATCTCGCTGCCCTGCCCTTTCAGGTCGTCATCCAGCAGATCGCGGCCTACCAGGGACGGCCTAGGTCGCGGGGCCGCAGATAATCCGGCGGGACGAACAAGCCTCTGTCGCCGTCATCCGGGCGCGCAGTCGGTCAACTCGCAACCTCAGAGGCCGGCATCGGCCCCGGCCTCGCCCCTCGGGCTTTCCTTTCTCTCCAGCGGCCCCACTCTCTTGCCCGCGCATCGACACACCCCCTATCCTGATGGGGGACCCCAAACAGCCGACCCGGGAGGCGGGAAATCATGTCCGAACAAGCCAGCAGGCCGCGGATGGTTACGGCCGGCCACTATGCCGAAACGTTCGACGCCAGATCCGAGGATGAGGTCTACGACCCCGAGAAGGAGGGGCTGATCCGCAACCTGCTGAGCAGCTTAGGGGAAGACCCAAACCGCGAGGGGCTTAGACGCACGCCGCTGCGCGTAGCCAAGGCCATGGATTTCCTCACCAGCGGCTACCACGCCACGGTGGAGGAGGTCATCAAGGGGGCCGTCTTTACCGAAGACTGCAAGGAGATGGTCGTGGTACGGGGGATTGAGTTCTACTCCCTGTGCGAGCACCACATGCTTCCCTTCTTCGGTCACGCCCACGTGGCCTACCTGCCCAAGGGCAAGGTGGTGGGCCTGAGCAAGATCGCCCGGGTCGTGGATGTCTTCGCCCGCCGCCTCCAAGTCCAGGAACGATTGACCAACCAGGTCGCCGACGCCTTGATGGCCGCCCTGGACCCACACGGAGTCGCCGTGGTCATGGAGGCCAGCCACACTTGCATGATGATGCGCGGGGTGCAGAAGCAGAACAGCACCACCGTGTCGAGCGCCATGCGCGGCGCCTTCGAGGACGACCCGCGCACCCGGGCCGAGTTCATGGGTTTCATCCGGACTTGACCAGTCCCTCCCGCCCCGGGCCCCGCGCGCCTCTTTGATAGCCTACCGCCCAGCCAAGGCCTGCGGCGGGCCCACCCAACTCAAGGCCCGAGGTTTCCCTGCTTGGCCGACGAGGCACTCTTCGCAATCGCACAGGGCCTACGCGCAGAGGCCCTGAGCACCAATCAACGCCGCGCCCTGGTCCTGTCCGGCCCCGCCGACTGGACCTTGAATGCCGCCCGCGCCACCCTGGCGGCCCTCCTGGAGCATCAGGGTACGCCCGTCTGGCTCAGCAACCGCGACCTGCCCGAGCCACACCTACCGGCGACGGCCGGGGACCGCCTGCTCGGCACCGAGCTCGACACCCTGGTGTACGATACCCACGGCGGCCTGGACCCCGACAGCCTCGGCGCTGCCCTGGGGGCGCTGCGCGGCGGGGGCCTGCTGATCCTGCTGACCCCCGACCTCGACACCTGGCCGGCCGTCGCGGATGCCCTGGGGGAGGGCCCCACCCGGGAGGCCGCTGTCACGGCCCGGAAGCCCAGCCGCATGACCCGGCGCCTGGCCTGGGTATTGAGCCAGGCCCCTGGGGTGACCCTGGTTCGGGCGGGCCAGCCACTGGCCCCGACAGCACCTCGCATCCCCGCCGATCCCAGCCCGCAGCCGAACGACCCTGGCACTCGTGACCAGCGTCTGGCCATTGCAGCTATCCTCAAGACCGCCCGTGGTCGCGGCCGCCGCCCTCTGGTTCTGACCTCGGACCGCGGCCGCGGCAAGTCCTCGGCCCTCGGGCTGGCGGCGGCTGAGTTGTTGGCGGATGGCCAGGCGCAGATCCTGGTGACCGCCCCCCGTCACGCCGCAGTCGGGCCGATCTTCGCCCATGCGGGGCGCGTGCTGCCGCAGGCCCAGGCGGCCCCAGGGTCCTTGCGGCACGGCGCGGCGACCCTCCTGTTCCTGCCCCCCGACCATCTGGCCCGGGCGCACCCACCCGCTGACCTGCTCCTGGTGGACGAGGCCGCCGGCATCCCCGCCCCTCTGCTCGAGGCCCTGCTGCGCCGCTACCGGCGCATCGTCTTTGCGACGACCGTGTATGGCTATGAGGGCACTGGGCGCGGTTTCGAGGTCCGCTTCCGGGCCACCCTGGATCGACTGACCCCGGGCTGGCGGGCCCTGACTCTGACCACCCCCATCCGCTGGGCCGATGCCGATCCCATCGAGGCCCTGGCCGCCCAGGCCCTGCTGTTGGATGCCGTCCCCGCCGCGGGCGACGACCTGGCCCAGGCCGACCCCGCGACTTGCACCTTCGCCCGCCTGGACCGCGATGCCCTCGCCGGCGACGAAACCCAGTTGCGCCAGCTGTTCGGACTGCTGGTCCTGGCCCACTACCAGACGCGGCCAACGGACCTCCGTCATCTCCTCGACGGGCCCGACCTGCGGGTCTACACCCTGAGCCATCGGGGGCGCATCGCTGCGACCGCCCTCGGCGCCCTGGAGGGCGGGCTCGACCCGGATCTCGGGGCCGCCGTCTTCGCCGGACACAGGCGCCCCCGCGGACACCTGCTGCCTCAGACCTTGAACGCCCATGCCGGAATCGGCGAGGCCACGGACCTAAGGTACCTGCGCCTGGTGCGCATTGCCGTGCACCCCGCGGTCCAGGGGCGCGGCCTGGGGCGGACCCTCCTCGCCAGGGTACAGACCGACGCCCGAGGGCTCGGGCTCGACCTCTTCGGTGCCAGCTTCGGCGCCACCGCCAACCTGCTGCACTTCTGGCAGCGCTGCGGCCTGCCCGCGGCGCACATCGGCACCAGCCGCAACGCCGCCAGCGGAGCCCATGCCGCGGTGGTCCTGGCCGGTCTGTCCCACGCCGGAGAGAATCTGGCGGGGCTTGCCCGCCGCCGCCTGGCCCAGCGCCTGCCGAGCCTCCTCGCCGGCCCCCTGCGCGACCTGGAGCCCGAGATCGCCCTCGCCCTGCTCGCCTCCGGCCCCGCCTTCGTCCCAGACCTTGACCCGTCGGCCTGGCGGGAGCTGGCCGCGTTCGCACACGCCGCGCGGCCGTTCGAATCCGTGATTGCCCCGCTGGGTGGCCTCGCCGCCGCGGGGCTGTCCCGCGGCCCGTCGCTCCGGAGCCGGATCCTGCCCGAGGACCAGGCCGGGGCGCTTGTCGCGGCAGTCCTGCAGCACCGAGACTTCAGCGCAGTCGCCGCACTGACCGGGGCCAGCGGGCGGGCCGAGGTCATCGCCAAGCTGCGCGCCGCGGCCCGCACCCTGCTGGACGACCTGGCGCCCGCCGGGGCCTCAGCGTATGTTCGCGGCCTGAGCACTGGGGCAGATGCGGGGCGACGGCCGACCCAACACCCAGGCTAGCTTTCTTCAGGCCAACGCCGCCTGGCAGGCGACGCGAGGCCTCGCCGTCGGGCTGAAGCCCGACCCACACGGGCAGCCACCATGCAGACCCCGGACTACCAAGGCGGCAGTATCGTCAACCTGATGGCGTCCATCATGGCCGCCCGCGGCGGACACAGCACCTATCCCGCCCTGCGTCTCCTACCCCCCGAGGAGATCCGAGGGATCACCAACCTCATCCTTCTGGTCATCGACGGTCTGGGGGCCGACTACCTGGCCCGCCACTCCCCGGAGGGCCCGCTGGCGCGGCACCTGCGCGGGGCCATCACCTCCGTCTTCCCGTCCACCACCGCAGCGGCCATCCCCTGTTTCCTGACTGGCGACGCCCCCCAGCAACACGGCCTCACCGGCTGGTTCACCTGGCTGCGCGAGTTGGGCTGCATCATGACGGTCCTGCCAGGCCACCCGCGCTACGGCGGGGCGGGCTACCGCCAGGCCGGCATCGACCCAGCCAAGCTCTACGGCCTGGTGCCGATCTTCCAGCGCATGCAGACGCCCTCCCTGGTGGTCGCTCCCTGTTACATCGCCGGGTCCGACTTCAACCTGGCCCTGTCGGGCGGCGCCCGCATCCTGCCCTTCGAGACCCTGAGCGGGATGTTCCGCATCACCGCCACCGTCCTGCGCCAGGACACTGCCCCGAAGTACCTCTACCTCTATTGGCCCAGGCTCGACACCCTGGGGCATCGGCACGGCATCGAGGCACAGGCGACTGTCCGCCATCTTCAGGAGATCGAGCAGGCCGTCATCGACTTCCTGGTCCAGGCCGCGGGCACAGATACCGTGCTCCTCATCACCGCCGACCACGGCCAGGTCGACACGACCCCCGCCGACCGCATCGACCTGGCCGACCACCCCACCCTCACGCGCGGCATGGCCCTCCCACCCTGCGGCGAGCCCCGCGCAGCCTTCTGTTACTTGCGGCCCGGGCACGTCGACATCTTCACAGCCTACTGCCGCGCCCGCCTTGCCGAGCATCTGGACGTCGTCCGGAGCGAAGACCTCATCGCCCAAGGCCTCTTCGGCCTTGGAGAGCCCAACCCGCGCCTCGCCGAACGCATCGGCGACTTGACCCTCCTGATGCGCGGCAACAGCGTCATCCAAGAGCGCCTCCCCAGCGAGACCCCGCACCTCCAGATCGGGGCCCACGGGGGCTTGAGCCGCGCCGAGATGCTGGTCCCGCTGTGCCTGATGCACGCTTGATGCTGGGATGACTCGCAACGCCCCGCGGGCGCCGCCGACCAGCGTCGTCGGAGCAGCGGATCGGTCGGGTTGTCGCGCAGGATAGGGGGCGCGTCGCCAAGGGACCTTAGCATCGAGTATGCGATGCCGGTCCCAGGTCGGTGCGACTAGAGCATCTCGGTCCCCGAGAAGTCGAAGTCCAGCGCCTCGCCCGCCGCCTGGATGAAGTAGCCCTGGATGAAGTCCACGCCGCAGCCCCAGATCTGTGCGATGACCGCGGGGTCCTCAATCCCGGTGGCAATCACCTGAGCTCCGCGCCGGTGCGCCGTCTCAACAAGGGCCATTAACTTGGACGTGCCCATAAGGGTCAAGGCCCCATGGCGAAGCCGCGCCATGGACCAGGGGAACTGCCCGAGGACGTCCAGAGCCACGGAAGTTTCGTCCAAGGGATTGAGGCAGATCCCGATGCCGAGCCGCTTTAGGGAGTCAAAGCAAGCCCGGGCCGTCTCGATGTTGGCCAGAACGTCGGTCAGCTCGAAGATCAGGACGGGGCGATGGCGGATCAGGTCACGCCGGGCAATCTCGTCGCGCAGCCAGGGGACCCAGTCGGTGGCTGCGGCCGTCTCTAGGGTCTGCCGCACCATGAGCACGAGCCCAGGCTGAGCCTCACGACGGGCCAGCGTGTCGTCCAGGGCGCGCACCATGACCCAGCGGTCGATTGCGGGTATCAGCCCGTCCAGGGCTGCCACCGGCAAAAAATCCGAGGGGTTGATCAGTTCTCCGTCCGGGCTTCGCAACCGCAGCACGGCCTCGTAGCGCTGACCGCCGAGCCGCTTGACCGGGACCACAGGGTGGTAAAGGAGCCGAAAGCCATCCCCGCGCAGGGCCTCGCGGATCAGACTCGCCAGACCGGCGGAGGCTGCCGCACCGGCCCGCAGGGAGAAGGCCGGCATGTGCGTGACGACGCGGTCGCCGCCGGCCTGCCGAGCCTTGGCGCAGGCCATCTTAGCGCGGTAGACCATCGTGATAGCGTCGTCCGCTGGGGGCTGGAAGGTTCCGACGCCAATGCTCACCGTGAGCTTGACCCCCAAACCGCCTGCGGCAAAGGTGGTCCCGGCAATCGCGCCCCGCAGTCTCTCGGCACAGGCGTCGATAAGCCCTGCCCCTGGGCGCTGCAGCAAAACGCCCAGACTCCGCTTTCCCACGCGGGCGGCGATGTCGCTGGATGCCGTCTCGGCACGCACCACTTGGCCGATCCGAGCCATGGCAGGATCCATCGCCCCAGCCTTTCGCACGGTGTCGAGACCGGCACCGGGATCGATGTTGATGTACAAAACGCCCTGGCCCGGGTCTTGCGCAGCCCCTTCGATAATCGCTCGCTCGATACGCTGGAGCAGGTGGCTGCGAGTCCAAAGCCCTGTCACCGGGTCCCGCGGGGCCGCACCGGCATACCGGTCACGCACGAAACGGGCACGCTCGATACATCGCCCCACGGTGCGAACCAACAAATCATAATCCGCCGGTTTGGCCAGGACAGCGTCGGCACCGACCCGCAAGGCATCCAGCTGCTGATCGCGGTCCCTCTCAGCCGAGAAGATGACGACGGGCAATGCGAAGAAGTCATCGTGCTCGCGGATGATCCTGGTCAACTCGATCCCGCTGGCCCCGGGCATGTGCAGACCCATGAGGATAAGATCCGGCCGGAACTCCTCGATGGCGCCAAGGACTGTGAGTGCATCGAAGACCGTGTGCACCGTGATCCCGACCCGGTTCAGGACGCCCCCCGTTTGCACGGCCGCGACCTCCTGACCGTCCACTACCAGGACACGATACGCGCCGCCCCGGGAGATCCCGAGCAGCCCGAGCAGCCGCGCCGACAGTTCCGGCAACGAAGGCACGCCGGTGTACCAGGCCAAGGCACCGCCACGCAGGGCCGCAAGGTGCGTCGAGAGGTCCCCTGCGTGAGCGAGACAGACCCATTCCAAGCGAGGCCCATTGGGGGCCAACTCCCTCAGGATCTCGGCGACATCCTCTGCCTTGACGGCCACAGGGCCCCCGGCGCGGGCATCAAGAAGAAACAGCCCGCCAGACCCGCCGCGCAACGCCAGGGCTGCGTCCGTTACTCCGCGGCAGACAACGAGCCCGACCCCCTGGTTAGCCAGGTACGGCCTCAGCCCCTCGGCGAGATCCACATCCAGCCCGAGGTAAACCACTGCGTTTGCGGCACCTGCTCCGACCGCGCCCGTCGCCATTGACACCCCCTATCCGGCTGCCTATTTGTCGCCGTGGCCATGACAGGCGCGCGGCTCAGGGACAAAGTTAACACGAAGCCGGTCGATCGGCGGGACCACCGTCTGGCCGGGAGGATGTGGTATCCATCTACGATCGGATTCGCCCGACGCCGTCAATGGCATGCTAAACATCAACTTCTTCCGGTAACGGATCCCACCATCTGCCCTGCTCGGAGTCCAGCAGAGAAACGCTGCAATTGGACGCAGCCTCGCCCGAAGCGGCTCCTTAGTCGCCTCCCCTGCCGCCCATAGCCTGGGGACCAGGCGCCGGGAGTCGAGCGGGTGAAACAGGCCCAGCGTTGGGCGGTGCAGCAGCGTCCGCGGGCCCGGGTAGCGTATCACCGCCGCGACCCACACCCGCATGGTGACGCTACAACCACGCCGGCGTGGTCGACCTCCTGCTCCAACGCGGGGCCGACACGGACCACCAAGAGGCCACCCAGGGCTGGACAGCCCTGATCTGGGCCGCTACAAGGGCCACCGGGCGACCGTTTCAGTCCTGCTCCGCCACGCCGCAACCCGGGATCTGCCCGACGCATCAGGGCGCACCGCCGCGGACTAGGCGCGCGACTTCGGGTTTGCAGACGTGCTGGCGATCCTGTACGAGCCCCCCGCCGCACCCCCGCCCTGATCCGAACCTATCCGCGGTCGGCATCGACGCCGGCCTCGCTACCACGCTCTGGGCCAGGACAGCGGGCACGCCCCCGACGATCATGCAAACGCTGTCCGGCCCGCGCCCTGGGTCGATGCAGAGGATGCGGACTCTCAATGTCGTCGGCGACCGGGGAAGGCACATGAGCGCACCTGCCAACGCTTTCGTCGGTGCCGACTGCATCATGATCGGAGGGCAGTGAGGACAGGCACCGCATTTGTATCCCCGTGCCCACGGCCTTATGTTTTAAGCTTGGTCATTCATCGAGTCCTATGTTATGAGCCGCAAGACGCGCATCGAAAAAGCCCTTGGCGCCGCCCTCGCCCCTCTTCACCTGGAGGTGTTGGACGAGAGCCACATGCACAGCGTCCCGCCCGGGGCCGAGTCCCATTTCAAGGTCTTGGTCGTCAGCGAGGACTTCTCAGCCGACCGGCCCCTAGCCCGCCACAGGCGGGTCAACAGCCTCCTCGCCGGAGAATTGCAGACCGGTATGCACGCCTTGGCCATCCATGCCTGGACACCACAAGAGTGGTACGCTAGGGGCGGAATAGCCCCGACCTCGCCGCAATGCAGGGGGGGATCCAAGGCCGGTTGAGGCGCTGGTCCCAGGCCCGCGCCGTCCACTGGCGCAATGTGCCGATCGATCGCCGACACCAGTGGGTCGAAGGCTCGCTGTTCCCCTGATTGCAGCGGCTGCCCCTAAGCCAATCCCTGCAGCCCCGCAAGGTCTGACGGGGGGGTGGCCAACCGTGAAGAATTGCCGCGGCGGATGGACGGGCTTATGCTGTCACAAAGGGCGCCTGGACGCCCTACGACGCTAGGCTCCAACCACACGAGGAGGATTCCGCCATGACGGTATGCAAAGACGTCAAGAATTTCTCCCGCACCCATGAGCGGGTCGCGGATTTCTTCTCTCTCCTCGCCGTCATCCTGCTATTCGCCTCCATCTGGGCCGTGACCCATTATTACCAGCTGGTCTCAGTCTGGCTGCTCCACGACGTTCTACTCCACGGGGCTATCCTGGTCGCCGCCGGAGTCCTTAACGTTTTGCTGATCGTCGCCCTGCTAGCGGTGGGTTCGGCACGTTTCAGCACAGACGACGAGCGTTGCTTCGGGACCTTCCATGGACGGCGCAATCACATCAGCTCCAGCGGCATTTTCTCAAGCTGGCTGAGCCATATGGAGAATGTCGGCAAGAAGCACCGCTAAGCTCAACTGGCGCCAGGGATCCGAGGCCCAAGGGCGATCTGCTAACCCCCGGAAATAACGATCCAACCTCCAGCCTAACCTGACTCGCCCCCGCAAACCATGGGGCAGCAAGCCAAATCAGAGTCAGCGAGGTCTGCAAGCGCACCGACGAACTGGGAACCGCCTTCCAAACAGATTGCTTCTCTTCCGCAATTCCCCGATCTATCATGACTTCTGCGACAGGCATCCTGCCTCAGTGCGTGGGAGGATGAAGGAAACCACCGATAGAGCGAGCCGTGCCAAGCGTCATCGTCATCGACGACCAATCCGTCAGCCGAATGATCCTGTCGGAGCTCGTGCGGTCGATTGCCAGCGACATCCAAGTCGAGGCATTCGCCGACCCAGTGCCGGCGCTGGAATGGGTTCGATCCCATGGCGCCGACCTCGTTCTGACCGATTTCAAGATGCCGCACATGGATGGCGTCGAGTTTACGCGGTGGCTCCGCCAGATTCCCGCCTGCGCCGACATCCCCTTGGTGGTCATCACCTGCTTCAACGACAAGGCCGTCCGTTACCGGGCATTGGAGGCGGGGGCTACCGATTTCCTGTCAAAACCCATCGACCACTTCGAGTGCCGCGCCCGTTGCCATAACCTGCTGAAGTTGCGGCAGCACCAGGTTGTCGCTCGCGACCGTGCCCGTTGGCTTGAGGATGAAGTCCGGGAAACGACGAAGAACTTGGCCCTGCGCGAAAAGGAGACCCTTTTCCGCCTCGCCCGGGCCGGTGAGTATCGCGATGAAGACACCGGGAACCATATTCTGCGCGTCGCCCGTTACGCCCGGTTGATCGCCGAGACCCTGGGTTTTGACCCGCAGCACGCGGACATCCTCGAACACGCCGCGCCCATGCATGACATCGGGAAGATCGGCATACCAGACCGGATCCTGCTGAAACCTGACCGTCTCACCAGCGACGAGTGGGCGATCATGAAGACCCACTCCCGCATCGGCTTCGATATCCTCCAAGACAGCCCGTCGCAGTTCTTGCGCATGGGTGCAACCATCGCCTTCGCACATCACGAACGCTACGATGGGACAGGCTACCCCCAGGGACTTGCTCGGGACGAGATCCCCATCGAGGCACGCATCACTGCGGTGGCCGACGTATTCGACGCGCTGTGCGCGCCCCGCCCGTACAAGAGACCCTGGTCGCTGACGGACGCGGCCGATTACCTCCGCAGCGAGCGCAACCGCCAGTTCGACGGTGTATGCGTCGAGGCCTTCCTGACCAACTGGACATACATCGAAACGATCGCCCAAGAGCTTGCCGACGCAACTGGTGTGTTGGAGCCCAAACGCCATGGCCAGTCCCAAGCCTAGCCCCCCATCGACCGATCCGAGCCGGTCGCTCGCCGGCAAGCGGGTGCTGGTCATCGACGGAGGATGGGCGGAGAGCCGACGCCTACTGGAGTTCCTCTCGGGATGGGGGATCGCGGTACAAACTACCGCCAATCCACTTCACGGTCTGGCGCTGATGTGGAGCGCGTTGGAAGCACAGCAGCCCTTCCACGTCACCCTGTTTGGCCCCCAGAACCGAGGCGTTCCGGGCGAGCAATTTGCCGCCCTCGTGGGGAGCGAGCCGCGCCTTGCCAAGATGCCGATGCTTCACCTCGGCGACGGTGCAGGGAGCTTATGCAAGGCTGCCCTCCGGCGGGTCGGGTTCTTCGATACCGTGACCGTCCCGATCGACAAAACGTTACTATTCGACACCCTACACCGCGCCTGCGGCAACCTGGTCACCAGCACGGGCGTGGTGCGCCTAGCGGATCGGCATACCGCACTGGGACCCCTGACACCTCGGCTCGACATCCTGCTTGCCGAGCCGAATCCAGCGCAACGCCGCATCGTACGTTCCACCCTGGCCCGGGGTGGGCATCACATCTTCGAGGTCGACAGCGGTGAGCAAACCATTGAGGCGCTAACCAAACACAGCTTCGACCTGGTCATTCTGACCATGGATCTCCCCGGAATCAGTACCGCAGAGGCCCTCAAGCTATTGCCCTTCTTAATGACGCGGGACGCCTGGCCAGCCTGCATCGGTCTGATCCGGGGGGCTAGCACCAGCCAAGTCAGGGATTTCGCCAGCGCCGGCATCACCGCCACCATCCCAAGCCCCATCCAGCCCCAGGCTCTGTTGGAGGCGATCGCTGACGTGATCCGCGGTACCGACGATACGCCTGGTTCCGTACCAAGCCTGCCCGACGCCGACATTTGGGCACCGTCAGAGGTGCCCTGCCTGGACGAGCAAGCCCTACAGGACGTCCAGCGGTTGAGCTCAGACCCAAACTTCCTTTACGACCTGATTCAGGAGTTCCTTGGGGACACCAGCGCCTTCCTTGGGGAGTTGCGAGAGACTCGGGGGACAGAACATGGCTATCTCCGTCTTCGCGAGTTTGGACATATCCTGCAGGATAACGCCGGGAGCCTCGGAGCCCTACAGCTCTACCAACTCGGGCTGATCGCATCCGAGTACCCTAAAGAACTCTTTGAGCGCGACGGGGAGCAACTGCTCA
>JBFZCW010000383.1:0-7070 GCA_041307765.1 Chromatiaceae bacterium | reverse complement strand
GTGCCAGAGCCGCTGGCGGGAGCGCGACCAGTAGACCGCGTGCCCCGTCTCCCGGGTCAGGCGCAGGGCCTCCCGGTTCATCCAGGCGACCATGAGGATCTTGCAGGTGCCGCGTTCCTGGGCAATGACCGGGACCAGTCCACGCTCATCCCACTTCACGGCCTCCAGCCAGTCGCCCGGCAGACTGCTCGCGCCCATACCCAACTCCGTCACTGTGAGAGACCGTCCGCCAGGCGCTGCCCGGCGGCGAAGTCGAGGCTGCCCTCGTAGATGGCGCGCCCGGTGATGGCTCCGACGATCTCGCCGCCGCTCGCCGACGCCTGGCTGGCCTTGACCAGGGCGCGGATGTCGTCCAGGTTGGTGATGCCCCCGGAGGCAATGACCGGTGTGGCAATTGCCTCCGCCAGGCGCTGGGTTGCCTCCACGTTCGGACCGGTCAGCATGCCATCGCGCCCGATGTCCGTATAGACGATGGCCGAAACGCCGTCCTGCTCGAAGTGTTTGGCCAACTCCTCGACCCGATACTCGGTGATCTCCGCCCAGCCATTGATCGCGACCTGCCCGTCCTTGGCATCCAGCCCGACAATGATGTGTCCAGGGAAGGCGCGGCAGGCCCCTGCCACCACGGCCGGATCCGTCACCGCCGCGGTGCCGATAATGCACCAGGTCACCCCCGCATCCAGGTAGGCAGCGATGGTGGCCTCGTCGCGGATGCCCCCGCCGACCTGGATGGGCAGGCCCGGGAAACGCGCGGCGATGGCCCGCACGGCGGCCCCGTTGACCGGCTCCCCGGCGAAGGCGCCGTTGAGGTCCACCAGGTGCAGTCGCCGGGCACCCTCGGTGACCCAGCGACCGGCCATGTCCACCGGGTCGTCGGAGAAGACCGTCTCATCGTCCATGCGGCCCTGACGCAGACGCACACAGCGCCCGTCCTTGAGATCGATGGCGGGGATCAGGAGCACCTTTGGTCTACCTCCAGGTCGATTCGGGCACGGCGTCGCCTCAGAGGGCGCCCTTGGTGGAGGGGGTAACCCCGACCATGCGCGGGTCCGGCTCCACCGCCATGCGCAGGGCGCGGCCGAATGCCTTGAACAGGGTCTCGGCCTGGTGGTGGGCGTTGACGCCGCGCAGGTTGTCCAGGTGCAGGGTCACCCCGGCGTGGTTGACGAAGCCCTGGAAGAACTCCTGAAACAGGTCCACGTCGAATCCCCCGATCATGGCTCGGGTGTACTGGACATGGTACGAGAGCCCCGGACGCCCGGAGAGGTCGATCACGACCCGCGACAAGGCCTCGTCCAGCGGGACATAGGCGTGACCGTAGCGGCGCACCCCCTTCTTGTCCCCCAGGGCCTCGGCCAGGGCCTGGCCCAGGGTAATGCCGATGTCCTCCACCGTGTGGTGGGCGTCGATGTGCAGGTCCCCCTCGGCCTGGATGCTGAGGTCGATGAGGCCGTGGCGCGCCACCTGATCGAGCATGTGCTCCAGAAAGGGGAGCCCCGTGCGGAAGCTCGACCGGCCCGTCCCGTCCAGGTCGATCTCGACCCGGATCCTGGTCTCCAGGGTGTTGCGCTCGCGGCAGGCACGGCGGCCGCCAATCGGCGGGGTAGTCGGCGCGGTCGGCGGCTGTTCCATGGGCGGCAGGTGTCGTAGGCTCTGATGGGATCCGGGGCGCTATTAGACCACAGCATGCGGCTCGGTAGAGACTGGGCAGCCATCGCGACTCCGCACTGCGCCGTGGCAGGGCAGAAGGCTCTGTAGCCACCCTTCTCTGACTCACGCTCCTGTGACAATCTTGGGGCGCGCATTGGCCAAAAGGGTGCGACCGGATCCCAGGTGCCGGGTCTCGGCTATACTTCGGGCAACCCTGGAAACCGATGGTCCACGACCCCCACCATGGCACGCCTACCCCGCTTCGTCCTCCCCGAGTACCCGCAACACGTGATACAGCGCGGCAACAATGGCCAACGCATCTTGTTCGACGAGGCGGACTACTGGTTTCTATGGGAACGACTCCGGGCCGCGGCGGACAAGTTCAGGTGCGATATCCATGCCTACGTGCTGATGCCAAACCACTTCCACCTGCTCATCGCCCCCCACTCGGAGAACGGGCTGGGCAAGCTGATGCAGTACGTCGGACGCTATTATGTCCGTTACTTCAACGAGCGCTACGACCGCACCGGGACCTTGTGGGACGGACGCTATCGCGCCACCCTCGTGGACCCGAAGGGCTATGCCAACTCCTGCGCCCGCTATATCGAAGAAAACCCGGTGCGTGCCGGGCTGGTGAAGGATGCGGCATCCTACGACTGGTCCAGCTACGGGGCTCATGCGATCGGAAGCGAGGACGGCCTGGTACGCCCCCACACCGGATACCTCGCCTTGGGCCGCAGCGCCCGCGCCCGCCAGGAGGCCTGGCGAGCGCTCTTCGCAAAGCCGATCGGCCCCTCCCTGCTGGAGCGCATCCGCTCCGCCACCAACAAGGCTTGGGTCCTGGGAGACACCGCGTTCTGCGCGGAGATCGAAGCGCACCTGAACCGGCGCGCCGCCCCAAGGGCGCGCGGCGGTGACCGCCGGTCGGCCGCCTACCGCCAGGGCTTGGCCCAGGCCGGCTAGGGAGCCGTGGCCGGCGAGCCCCCTCGCATCCACCGGCCGGACGAGGCCGACGAATACGCCATCGCGGAGCGCTGCCGCATCCTGGAGACCTGGAACCACCCGGACGATCCGGCCCTTTCGGTGGCCCGCGCCCGCGTCGCCGCCGGCGTCACCACCCGCTGGCATCGCCTCGCTGGCATCAGCGAGCGGTACCTGATTCTCGCGGGTCAGGGTATGGTCGAGGTCGGCAATCTGGGCCCGGAGGTCGTGAGCCCGGGTGACCTGGTCTACATCCCGCCCGGTTGTCCCCAGCGGATTGCCAACCTGGGCGACGGCGATCTGGTCTTCCTTGCCCTGTGCACCCCGCGCTTCGTCCCAGATGCCTATCACGACGCCGAGGACAAACCCTCCGCCTGAGCCCTTGGCCAAGGGTGCACATCGGTCCGCAGCTCGCCGCTTCCACGGGGACCAAACCCGCCGCAACGCCAGACTATTGCCAGGGGTGCAGTCAACCGCACCGCCTCACCGCACCAGCGCCAGCCTCGGGGGTGGTCGGGGGGCCTCCTGCGGGCGCAGAGCTGACGCCGGGCCGCCATAGACGACCTGGACCGCCTCCGCGCCGAGGATCTGCCGCAGCCGCTTGAGGAACTCGTCGCGGGGCTGTACCCGCCACGCCTGGCCCAGGCGTAGGCGCCCGCGGGCCCCGGGGCGGATGTACTCGACCTGAACTGGGAGGTTCCCGCCGCGGTACGCGGACAGTGCCGCCTCCAGGGCATCGCAGACTTGCCCCGCCCGCGCCTGGGCCAGCGCGGTGCTTAGGTCCAAGGTCAGCTCCAGGTAGCTCGCCAGCTCGGCACGGGCGTCTTCCAGGGTGCGCACCCGATCCGCCCGCAGGGACCAGTTGTCGCGGTAGTCGTCGTAGGTGAAGGCCCCAGTGGCCACGAGGATGCGGTCCGCGGCAAGCAGGTCGCGCACCTGCTCGTAGGTCTCGTTGAAGACTGCCACGTCGATGCGCCCGGTGCGATCGTCCAGAACCACCGAGCCCATACGCCCGCGCTGGGTCTTGCCGTGCCGCACGCTCACCACCAGACCGGCCAGGGTGCGCGGCTCGCGGTCGTTGCGGTCTTTGCCGGCCTCCAGCAAGGGGGCGATGCGGGCACTGACCAGGGCATTGAGCTCGCGGTCGAAGCGGTTGATGGGGTGCCCGGTGAGGTAGAGCCCAAGGGTCTCCTTCTCCCCCTGCAGGCGCTGGTCCTCCTCCCACTCCTCGCGTACCTCGCCCGCGACCTGGGGGTCGGGGGCGCTCTTGCGGGACGGCTCTAGCGCGCCGAAGAGGTCCACCTGGCCGGCCGCGGCGCTCTCGCGGTCCTGCTCGGCGAGCTTGAGCGCCAGGGGCAACTGGGCCATTAGGGTGGCACGATTGGCCCCCAACCCATCCAGTGCCCCAGCCCGGATCATGGCCTCCAGGACCCGGCGGTTGGCCTTGTGCAGGTCGATGCGCCGACAGAAGTCCCACAGGTCGGAGAAGGGGCCGCCGGAGGCCCGGGCCCCAAGCATGGCCTCGATGGCGGCCTCTCCGACCCCCTTGATGGCCCCAATGCCGTAGATCACGGCTCCGTCCTCCCCTACGGTGAAGCGAAAGGCAGAGCGGTTGATAGCCGGGGGCTCGACCCGCAGCCCCATGGCGCGGCACTCGTCGATCAGGGTGACGACCTTGTCGGTGTTATCCATGTCCGCGGAGAGGACTGCGGCCATGAAGGCAGCGGGGTAATGGGCCTTGAGCCAAAGGGTCTGGTACGAAACCAGAGCGTAGGCGGCGGAGTGGGATTTGTTGAAGCCGTAGCCGGCGAACTTCTCCATCAGGTCGAAGATGTGGCTGGCGACGTTGCCGTCCACACCCCGCCGCTGCGCCCCCTCCAGGAAGATGGCCCGCTGTTTGGCCATCTCCTCCGGCTTCTTCTTGCCCATGGCGCGGCGCAGCAGGTCGGCACCGCCCAGCGAATAGCCGGCCAGCACCTGGGCGATCTGCATCACCTGCTCCTGGTAGAGGATGACACCGTAGGTAGCCTTGAGTATTGGCTCCAGGTCCGGGTGAGGGTAGGCGACTTCGGCGCGCCCATGCTTTCGGTTGTTGAAGTCGTCCACCATGCCGGAGCCGAGCGGGCCAGGACGGAAAAGGGCCACCAGGGCGGTCATGTCGTCGAAGGAGTCGGGCCTCATCTTCTTGATCAGGTCCTTCATCCCCCGGGATTCAAGCTGGAAAACCGCGGTAGTCTCGCAGCGTTGGAGCAGGGCATAGGCCGCCGGGTCGCCCATTGGGATCTCGGCGATATCCAGGGGCGGTTCGCCGCCGGCCTTGCGGGCCGCATTGATGGTGGCCAACGCCCAATCGATGATGGTCAGGGTGCGCAGCCCCAGGAAGTCGAACTTCACCAGCCCCGCCAGTTCGACGTCGTCCTTGTCGAACTGGGTGACCAACCCCTCGCCGCCGGGTTCGCAGTAAAGGGGAGCGAAGTCGGTGAGTACGGTGGGGGCAATGACGACACCGCCAGCGTGCTTGCCGGCATTGCGCGCCAGGCCCTCCAGCTTCATGGCCAGATCGATCAGTGCCTGGACCTCCTCGTCTTCGTCGTAGGCGCGCTTGAGCTCCTCGCTCTCGGTCAGCGCCTTCTCCAGGGTCATGCCGATCTCGAAGGGAACCAGCTTGGCGATGCGGTCCACGAAGCCGTAGGGATAACCCAGGACGCGGCCCACATCGCGCACCACGGCCTTTGCGGCCATGGTGCCGAACGTGATGATCTGGGAGACGGCGTCGCGCCCGTAGCGCCGGGAGACGTAGTCGATGACCAGGTCGCGCTTCTCCATGCAGAAGTCGATGTCGAAGTCGGGCATGGAGACGCGTTCCGGGTTGAGGAAGCGCTCGAATAGGAGCTCGTGTTCGATGGGGTCGAGGTCGGTGATCTTGAGCGCATAGGCGACCAGAGACCCAGCCCCGGAGCCACGCCCCGGCCCCACAGGGATGCCGTTGTCCTTGGCCCATTGGATGAAGTCGGCCACGATCAGGAAGTAGCCGGGGAAGCCCATTTGGATGATGACCTCCAACTCCAGGGCGAGGCGCTGGTCGTAGACCTTGCGCCGCTCGGCGAAGTCGGGCGCCGCCCGGTCGAGGATTCGGGCCAGGCGCTGCTCCAGCCCCTTGCGTGCCTGCTCCGCGAAGAATCCGTCGGGGGTCATGCCGTCGGGGACAGGGAAATCCGGCAGGCTAGGCTCGCCCAGGCGCAACTCCAGGTTGCAGCGCCGGGCGATCTCCACCGTATTTTCCAGGGCCTCGGGGATGTCCGCAAACAGCTCGGCCATCTCCACGTGGGTCCGCAGGTATTGCTCCTCGCTGTAACGCCGAGGGCGGCGGGGATCGTCCAGGATCCGTCCTTCGCGGATGCAGACTCGGGTCTCGTGGGCATCGAAGTCGCCGGGGGCGAGGAAGCGCACGTCGTTGGTGGCCACCACTGGAAGACCTAGGCGGCCGGCCAGATCCACGCTCGCCTCGACACACTCGTTTTCCAGCTCCCGCCCAGTGCGGGTCAGCTCCAGGTAGAAGCGGTCGCCGAACAGGTCCAGCCAACCCTGGGCCAGGCGCTCCGCCTCCGCGGCATTGCCGGCCAGGAGGGCATGGGCGACATCCCCCTCTACGCCGCCGGACAGGGCGATGAGCCCGTCCGCCGCCTCCGCCACCCAGGCCCGCTCCACCTGAGGGATACCCAGGTGTTGCCCCTCCAGGTAGGCGCGCGAGATGAGCCGGGTCAGGTTGAGATAGCCGGCGCGGTTCTGCACGAGCAGGGTCAGGCGGTACGGCTTGTTGACGTCGCCGGTATTGCGCAGCCAGAGATCCACCCCAGCAATAGGCTTTACGCCGGCCCCCACCGCAGCCCTGTAGAACCGGACGAGGGCGAACAGGTTGACCTGGTCGGTCACGGCGATTGCCGGCATACCGGCACCCGCCGCGGCCTTGACCAGAGGCTTGATGCGCAGCAGCCCATCGATCAGGGAGTATTCGGAATGGACGCGAAGGTGTACGAAGCTATGTTCCACGAGCGGGCGTCCTGGGTCTTATGGTTCCTTCGGCGGGCTCCTGGGGAAAAGGGGTATGACCATCGAGGCGCGCTGTCATCCCGGCGCCGATGGACGAAAGCCGCCCCCAACCAAAGCCCTATTTTTTGAGCGCCCGGACCAGATCCAGCAAGTCCGGGTCGTCCCACTCGCGCTCCCCGGTGGCGACATAGGCGAGTCGGCCATCGGGATCGACGACGAAGGTGGTCGGCAAACCGCGTACCGGGTAGCTCATCACGACTTTGGAGCGCTCGTCCAAGGGAAGGGGAAACTGCACCTGAGTACTTGCCAGGAACTGGGCGACGGTGTCCGCATCCTCCCCCACATTGATGGCGATGAGTCCGATCCCGTCCTTGGAGACTGCCACGTGG
>JBFZCW010000382.1:0-8015 GCA_041307765.1 Chromatiaceae bacterium | reverse complement strand
CCGCGGGGGCTGTCTGCTGGGTCGGTCAGGCGCCGCCGGTTGCCCGCTCGCGCAAGAGCTTCACCTGGAAGAGGGTGTTGCGCTCCTCCTCCTCCAGGGCCGACTGGATGAAGTGGATGGTCCGCCGGTAGCGGGGGATGATGTTGTATTTCAGGGCGTTCACACGCTTCTGCGCCTTGCGTTGCTCCTCTAAGAGCCGGTGCAGGGCGATCTCCACTTCTCCGAGTTGCGCGAGCAGGACGGACGCCTTGGTCAGGTTGTCGCGGGTGTTGTCGAAGCTGGCGTCCGTCCCCAGCAAGCCCACCGGTTTCAGGGGCAGGCGCTCGGCGGAGACGGCCGGGTACTCGACTCCCAGGCTGCGTCTGGGCAGGATGTCCACTCGGAGCGTTGGCTCGGCACCCAGAGCGGCTTGGTGGATGCCGCGGCTGCCCATGCGCAGATGGGTAATGCTGAGGCACCGATAGGCGTCGTCCAAGGCCTTCTCGGCCTCGTCGCGCAGGCGCCGGTACTCGCCGATGCGCTCGTAGACCAACCGGGTCAGGAGCTCGCGCTTGCGCTCCAGCAGATCATGGCCCTGCTCGAGAAACTTGGTCTGTTTCTTAAGGGTTAGGAGGGTGTTCTTGGTCGGCGGGACCTTGATCAGTTGTTGGGCCATGTTAGAACGTCCCTTTGAGGCGACTCAGTTCTCTCCGCAACTTCATCAGCAAAAGCTCGTTGTTTGAGCCTTGCGGGAATTTCTTGCCCGCCGAATATTTCATGTGCTCGTCGATGCCGACGCCCATGTGATGCATCTTGCGAAATTCCGCATCACTGAACCCAAGCTTCTGCAAGTCCCGGAGCACCGCCACTGTTTCGTCACCGTTATTCGGCACGGTTTCCTCGCGCGTGACTGTTGTTGCTCAAGAAAGGGCAATTCGCTCCGATTGGCATGCCGGAGCTAATCGCTGCCCTGGTAATACTTTGCCAGGTCGGTCTCGTTCACGCGGGTGAGGGCGTCCCTGGGGAAGGTGCTCATCAGCTCCCAGGCGAGGTTCAGGGTCGCCTCGATGCTGCGGTCCTCGGCCTCGCCCTGACCGACGAAGCGGGTGTCGAAGAGATCGGCGAACTTGAGGAAGCGCCGATCCCGCTCCGAGAGCTCGTCGGCACCGATGATGGAGGCCAGGTTGCGGGTCTCGAGTGCCCGGGCGTAGAGGGCGTAAATCTGGGCGGCGACCCGGGGGTGGTCCTCGCGTGTGTCGTCCTTGCCGATGCCGTCCTTCATCAGGCGCGAGAGGCTGGGTGAGATGTGCACCGGGGGGTAGATGCCCTGGTTGTGCAGGTCGCGCGACAGCACGATCTGGCCCTCGGTGATGTAGCCGGTGAGGTCCGGGATGGGGTGGGTGATGTCGTCGGAGGGCATCGAGACCACCGGCATCATGGTGATGGAGCCGTGACGGTTGTGGATACGCCCGCAGCGCTCATAGATCTCGGCCAGGTCCGAATACAGATAGCCCGGGTAGCCCTTGCGCGCCGGGACGTCGCCCTTGGCGGTGGCGACCTCGCGCAGGGCCTCGGCGTAGTAGGTCATGTCGGTCATGACCACCAGCACGTGACGGTCGAGGTCGTAGGCCAGGTACTCGGCGGCGGTCAGCGCCGTGCGCGGCAGGGTCAGGCGCTCCACCGGAGGGTCGTCCGCCAGGTTGATGAACATGACCACGTTGCGCAGCACGCCGGAGTTGGCGAACTCGTCGCGGAAGAACTTGGCGTCGGCGTAGGAGACGCCCATGGCGGCGAAGACGATGGAGAAGCTCGACTCCTGATCCACCAGGCGGGCCTGGCGCACGATCTGGGCGGCGAGCCGGTTATGGGGCAAGCCGGAGCCGGAGAAGATCGGCAGCTTCTGCCCGCGCACCAGGGAGTTGAGGCCGTCGATGGTGGAGATGCCCGTCTGGATGAACTCCCGCGGGTAGTTGCGTGCCGCCGGGTTGATGGCCGAGCCGCTGACCGCGCGGCGGGTGTTGGAGAGGATCGGCGGGCGCCCGTCGCGGGGCTCCCCCAGGCCGTTGAACTCGCGCCCCAGCAGTTCCGGGGACAGGGCGATCTCGACCGGCTGATCGAGGAAGCGGATCCAGGTGGTCTCCAGGTCCAGGTCATCGGTCCCCTCGAAGACCAGGATCAGGGCCTCGCCCTCGGAGCAGCGGATGACCTGGCCGTTGCGCTTGGTCCCGGCGTGGTCGCGCACCTGGACGCGGTCACCGAAGGCGACTCCCGAGGTCCCCTTGGTCACCAGGAGTCCGCCGCGGGCCTCGCTGATGGTCCTGTATTCTTTGGTGCTCATCAGGCGTGGTCCCCCTGCTTGGCGTATTCGAGGCGGATCTGCTCCAGGGTCTGCTCGCACTCCCTGTGGAAGGCCAGGATGCCGTCCACCTGCTCGCTGTTGTAGATGGCCTTGCAGCGCCGCGCCTTGGCTAGCATCGGCAGGTTTTGCAGCTCCTGTACCGGGATCCCCAGCTCGATGAGCGCGGCGCCACGGTCATAGATGGTGAGCGTCAGGTCCAGCAGGGCGAACTGCTTCTTGGGGGAGCAGAAGGTGTCCACCGGATCGAGCGCGCTCTGTTGCAGCACGGCCTCCTTGATCAGACTGGCCCCCTCCAGCTCCCAGCGCTGGGCGTGGGACAGGGCCTCGGGGCCGACCAGATTGACGATGCGCGACAACTCTGCGTCCCGCGCCAGCAGGGCCAGGGCCTGGCCGCGGCGTGCCTCCCAATGACGATCGACCTCCTTGGCCCACCACAGGGCGGCGGTGCCGACGTGGCCGGAGAAGCTCGTCACCCAGTCAATGGACGGGTAGTGGCGGGCGTCCGCCAGCTCCTTGGACAGGGCCCAGAAGGTCTCGATGATGTCCTTGGTGTGGCTGGTGACGGGCTCGGAGAAATCGCCGCCGGGGGGCGACACAGCCCCGATCAGGGTCACGGACCCGGTGGCCCCCGCATAGGTCTCGACGCGGCCGGCGCGCTCGTAGACCGCGGCCAGGCGCGAGGCGAGGTAGGCCGGGTAGCCCTCCTCGACGGGCATCTGGCCCAGGCGCCCGGAGACCTCGCGCAGGGCCTCGGCCCAGCGGCTGGTGGAGTCGGCCAACATCACGACGTCATAGCCCATGTCGCGGTAATACTCGGCCATGGTCATGCCGACATAGACGGATGCCTCGCGGGCCACCACCGGCATGTTGGAGGTGTTGGCCACCAGCAGGGTACGCTCCATGAGCTTGCGCCCGGTGTAGGGGTCGTCGAGCTTGGGAAAGGTCTCCAGGACGTCTACGAGCTCATTGCCGCGCTCGCCGCAGCCCACATAGACCACGATGTCGGCATTGGACCATCGGGCGATCTGCTGTTGCACCACCGTCTTGCCCGCACCGAAGGGCCCGGGGACCGCCCCCTTGCCGCCCTTGAGCTGGGGAAAGAAGGTGTCGATGACCCGCTGCCCGGTGATCAGCGGCGAGACCCCGTCGTCGCGTCGCAGGTAGGGTCGCGGCCGGCGCACTGGCCAGCGCTGGTACAGGCTCAGGCGGTGGACGTACCCGGCGGCGTTGCGTACATGGGCGATGGTCGCCTCGATGTCGTAGTCTCCCGCCGGGGCGAGCTCCTCCAGGACCCCCAGGATGCCCGGCGGGACCAGAATGCGGTGCAGGATGCTGGCGGTCTCCTGCACGGTGCCGAGCACGGCCCCGGCGCCGATCTCGGAGTCGGTCTCCAGCTCCGGGTTGGGGGTGAATTCCCAGGTCTTGTTACGTTCGAGCGCCGGGATGCTTAAGCCCCGGCGGATGTAGTCGCCGGACTCAAGGGCGATCTTCTCCAGGGGGCGCTGCACCCCGTCGAAGATGCCGCCCATGAGGCCGGGGCCCAACTCGACAGACAGCGGCCAGCCCAGGCCCTCTGCCGGCTCGCCGGGGCGCACGCCGTCGGTGGACTCGTAGGTCTGCACCACGGCCTGGTTGCCCTTCAGCGAGATCACCTCGCCGAACAGGCCGTAGTCCCCGATCTTCACCTGCTCGCCGTTGCGGATGCCCGGCAGCTCGATGGTGACAATGGGGCCGTTGATGTCGCGGATGACACCGATTCGTTTCGTTTCGCTCATGGTCTCACCCGGTGAACAGGTTGCCGGTATCGAAGCCGGCAGGTAGCAGGCGCTCCAGGATGACTTGCTGGATGCGCGGGCGCAGTCGCTCCAAGCGACCCTCGAAGGTGTTGTCGACCCGCACCGTGTTGTCCGGGTTGTTGACCAGGATCCCGGCCAGGGCGCCGATGGGGGTCTCCGCCAGGGTGACGGTACGCCCGGGGGCAGCGGCCGCGCAGATCTGGTCCCAGGCGCCCGCCAGGCGCTTGCGGTCCTGGGCGTTGGCGGTTACCACCAGGTCGCCGTCGATCTGTCCGGCCGCGGCGGCGAGCAGATCCTGGAGCAGGGCGAGATAGGCCGCCTCGTCCTCCTGGAGGGCCTCGATGCGCTCAGTGAGGCGCCGCTCTACGTCCTTGACCAGGTTCCAACGCACCCGGTCGACCTGACTCTGCATCTTCAGCTCGCTGGCCTGGACCTGCTGGCGGAAGGTGCGCTCCCCGAGCCCCTTGGCGATGGCCTCCTCGCGCTGCTCGCGCAGCCGCAGGCGCTCCGCGGCCTCGCGCAGGATGCTGTCACGGCTGCGTTGGGCGCGGTCGCGATACTCGGCCGCGAGGCGCTCGGCCCGGGCCAGGATGGCCCGTTCGAGTTCTTGTACCTGGTTCACGATGACTCCCGTGAGGTCATGGTTGAGGTGCCGAACAAAGCTTGCAGGCGGGCCGCGACCTCGCTGGCAAGCTTTGGGGGCTCCTTCAGCGGGGGGATGGAGACCACCACGATGCGCCCGCCCTCGCGGCGGACCTGGGCCAGGGCCGGGATGTCGGCCGCCATGACGCGGTCGTCCACGATGGCGAAGGCTTTGCTCTGGGCGCGGATCAGGTCGCGAAAGATGCGATCCACCTCGCCCGGCTCCGGGTTGGGGTAGGTCTCGAAGCCGATCATCCGGAAGCCGTCCGCCAGGCTGTCGTCGCCCAGAAACAGCATCCGCGTCGGCTGGCCGTGCTCGGCGTCCGCGCTCATGTGCGTGCTACCCGGGGATTAGATTTTGTTCAGCAGCAGGATACTGATGACCAGACCATAGATGGCAATACCCTCTGCCAGGCCCAGGTAGATCAGGGTTCGGCCCAGGGTCTCCGGCTTCTCGGTGATGGCCGCCAGCGAGGCGGCGCCGATGGGGCCCACGGCGATTCCGGCGCCGATGGTCGACAGTCCGGTCGGGATGCCCACGCCCAGGATGGCCAGGCCCAGACCCGTGGACATCTCTGCCGCCGCCGTGGTGGCGAGACCTTCTGTTGCCGCCATGACGTCAGAGATGCCCAGCAGCAGCAGCCCGAGCTGGGCCCCAACGAAGGCCAGGAGCTGCATGCCCATGGCCGGCTTGTACCAGGGGCGGACGCGCAGGCTCAAGTTGGGGCGGATCTCAAGGACGATGCCGGAGACGATCAGGCCGACGATGGCGAGGGACATGAGGGCGACGAGCCAGTACATGGGATGCTCCTGAGTGGGGTGTCGTTGGGGTGAGTGGGTGACCGGCGCGGGGCCTTAGGGCCTAGGGTCGGTTGCCGCGGGTGCGTGGAACTTGGGTCTTTTGAGACCGGCCTTGGTGGCTGTCTGGGTCATGGGGCCGTCGCCGCCTTGGTCCCGCGGCGCAGGCGCAGCGGCGTGAACTCGTGCCCGTCGCCGGAGAAGTAGCGGGCGAAGCCCTCATAGAACTCCAGGCGCAGGACCTGGATCATGACGATGCCACCCTCCAGGACCAGGATGAAGACGTTGCCCAGAACCACCGTGACCCAGTGACCGAAGGTCCCCATCATCCCCGCCAGGGTAAAGACGGCGATGGACAGGGCTACGTGGTTGAGGCTGAAAGCCGCCACGCGCAGGAACGACAGGCTGTTTGAGACGTAGCCGATGACGGTCTCCAGGGTCTCGATGAAGACCACCAGGACTTTCTCGCCCAGGGGAGCGTCCTGTTCGTGCCAGGAATGCACCGCGAGCGTCCCCAGGGCCAGGATCACCAGGGCGGTCGGGATATGGCCGAAGGACCCCTGGGTCGCCACGCTGACTCCGCCCCAGATCAAGGCCAGGTAGAAGATCAGGTTGACCACCCCATGGTGCCCCAACAGGGCACCGACGGTGTTGCCCACCACCAGTCGGTTGTAGATGGCC
This sequence comes from Chromatiaceae bacterium, assembly GCA_041307765.1. Lineage (GTDB taxonomy): Bacteria > Pseudomonadota > Gammaproteobacteria > Chromatiales > Chromatiaceae > DYRB01. Next base: position 1,760 of record JBFZCW010000382.1, on the reverse strand, counting down.
AGCAGACAGGCGACGGTGAGGAAGCCGACCCCCCAACCGAGTGCGATCTTGAGCATTAGAAGCGGATCGTGCAGGGGCGACATCCACAGGGCGGGCAGGATGTGCTCGAAGCCGAAGACGCTGCCGTAGATCAGGCCGAAGACCATGCTAGACCCACCGGCCAGGATACCGAAGGGGGCGAAGCGCCCGAGTTTGTCGCGGTAGTACCAGGCCGCTAGGGCGATGACCGCACCCTGGCCCAGGTCGCCGAACATGGCCCCGAACATCAGTAGGAAGGTCAGGGCAAACAGTGGCGTGGGGTCGACCTCGCCGTACTGCGGAATGCCGTACTGCTTGACCAACATGGCGAAAGGGGCCAGCAGGCGGTTCTCGACCGCCACCGTGGGGACCAGCGGGCGCTCGTCCGACCTGGGGTCGCGGGCGTCGAGCTGGAAAGGCAGGGCAAGGGTGTCCCGGAGTTTGGCCTCCAGGTTCGCCACATCCCGGGCCGGGACCCAGCCGCACATGCAGGCCAGGTAGCCGGCGCTGCGGATGCTCGGGTCCAGGGTCACGAAGGGCTCGGCCAGGATCAGGTTGCGCTCTGCATCCAGGCGGCGCTCCGCGTTGCCCTCGGCCCAGGCGGCGATGCGCCGGCGCAGCGTTGCGCGCTCCTCGACCAGCCCCGTGCGGTGCTCCTCGATCTGGCGATGGACCTCCTTGGGCTCGCTGTCGAGCCCCTGGGGTATGGGCAGAGGCTGGAAGCCGGCGGCGTTGAGGACCGACCCGAGCTGGGCCTGCTCGGCCCCGCCGGTGGGCCCCACGATGATCACGTGCGCATGGTCGCCGGTGGTCATGTAGGTGAACAGCAGGTGCTTGGCCAGGCCCACCGCCCCCTCCAGCTGGCGGACGTTCTCCCGCGGGACGCTGCCGACGTAGAAGTCCAGAAAACGGGTCTTGGTCCGCAGCATCTTGAGGTCGATGTTGACGTTGGCGAAGTTGGCCAGGGCCGCCTCCTGCTCCCGGACCGAACGCTCCGCCTCGTCGAGGTGGCGCAACTGCTCCTCGAATTGGAATGCATCGGCCCAGATCTCTCCGAGCCACCGGTTGAGCGTGTCCAGTTCCTCGGCCCCGACCACCCGCACGGTCTCGATGTTGGGCTCGGCGGGGAGCGGGGCGAGCTTGGAGATCTTGTCCAGACGCGAGCGGGCCTGCTGGAACAGCTCCCGGTAGGCCCGCCCAGGCACGTTGACGAACTCGCTCTCGACCGGCGGGCGTGGGTCCGGGTGGAAGCTCTCCACCTCCGCCAGTGTTAGGGAGGCCCGCGGCAGGTCCTCGGTGAGGACCAGCAGGCGGACGTGCTTCATCGGGCGCGGCCTCAACATCGGTGTGTCCCCTCTTGGACTCAGCCCTTTCGGCTCAGGCGGCCTTGGCCAGCATGGAACCGATCGGGCAGACCGGGTCGGTCAGGCCGACGGCGATCTCCACGAAGTGGGCCGGCAGCTCGAGCAAGTGGCCTTGGGTCAGGGCGAACAGGGCGCGCAGCTCCGACTCGCGCAGGATCAGGTAGGCCAGGGCCCGGGCCACCCCCGAGGGGCTATGGCCGAGGACCCGGTGGGCCTCCGTGGACATGTAGGAGTGGAGGCGCCGCTGCACGTCGATCAGGCTGCTGCTGCCCGCCAGCAGGGCGTCCAGCGGCGAGGGCAGGGCCTCCAGGACGCGCTCGAACGTCTCGACATTGACCAACTCCAGCAGCCGGTCGCGGTGCAGCATGCGCGAGGAGG
>JBFZCW010000381.1:0-4902 GCA_041307765.1 Chromatiaceae bacterium | reverse complement strand
TGGTGGCGGTGGGCCGGCGCCCCAATGGCAAGCTCATCGACGCCGACAAGGCGGGGGTGCTGGTGGACGAGCGCGGCTTCATCCCGGTGGACGGCCACATGCGGACCAATGTCCCCAATATCTTCGCCATCGGCGACGTGGTGGGTAACCCCATGCTGGCCCACAAGGCCACCCACGAGGCAAAGGTCGCCGCCGAGGTCATCGCCGGGCTGCCGGCCCTGTTCGACCCCATGACCATCCCCTCGGTGGCCTACACGGACCCGGAGGTCGCCTGGATGGGCCTCACCGAGACCCAGGCCAAGGCAGACGGCCGTGCCTACGAGAAGGGGGTCTTCCCCTGGGCCGCCAGCGGGCGGGCTCTAGGCATCGGCCGGGACGAGGGTCTGACCAAACTCCTGTTCGATCCCGAGACCAAACGCATCCTGGGGGCGGGGATCGTCGGCCCGAATGCCGGGGAGCTGATCGGAGAGGCCGTGCTGGCCCTGGAGATGGGGGCCGACTACGAGGACATCGGCCTCACCATCCACCCCCACCCGACGCTGAACGAGACCATCGGCCTAGCCGCCGAGATGGCCCACGGTTCCATCACGGACCTGCTACCTCCGCGCAAGCGCTGAGGGCATCGGGGGGCGCGGCCTCCCCGACGCCGTCCCGGTCCAGCGCCGGGATCGACTGCGAGGAGGTCCGCACCCTGAGCTGCCGGCCTAGGGAACGGCCCACGGGAAGAGAGGTCACGCAGGCAGCTATTCTAGGAACACCACGCCAATCTTCAGCACGTTATCGTTCAGATCCTTGACCCAGCGGATCTGGGCCCTGAGGGGTGCCAGGTCGCCGACCTGCACCATGCACTCCGCCCCCTCGCGCAGCCAATCGTGGACTAGCGTGATCAGCCCGCAGCCCTTGAGCGCCTCATCGGTCACCAAGGCAGCGATCGTGGGTTTGAAGTCGCGATTGTCCTCGTGAACGCTGGGGTCGAGCCATGCCACGGCACCCTCATCGGGCGGGAAGCGCAAGGACCTTCGAACACCGGTGCTCATCGTTCTCTCCTAAGGGCTGGATGACGGGGGTCTGTTGCGCATTCTAGTGCCTGCAGGCGCGTGTCGCACTCGTTGCGGATGCGGGTTTTGAGCGCCGGATCTCAGCCTTCGCCCAGCCGCTTCTCGCTGAGCCCACCTGGAAGCTCGGTGCCGGCGGGTGCCGCCATGGCGCATCCGCTCAGGCCGCCGGCGCAGGTCATCGGCGCTGGTCCGGGCGCCAGCCGCGCCCGGGCGGGAAGACCTCTCGCCCGAAGCTGTCCACGGTGAAGCCCCAAACACCGACGCCCTGGTTGCGGGCAATCTTCTCCAGGCCATGGTATTCGAAAGGGGCGTCAGGCAGGGCCAGGGCTAAGCCGCGCTGGATCAGGTAAGCGGCCAAGTCCTCCCCCGGGTCGAAGCTGGTGCGGTCCACGTAACAGGTGGCATTGATGCTCCCGTCGTCGTTCTCCGCGGTTGGAAAGCAACGGATGAAACCCTTGACCTTGAAGTCCAGGGCAAGGGCCGCTCGGGAATCGCAGCGCACCGGTTGGATCCATTCCCGGCAGTCGCGGCCGGTCGGCGGGACATAGATCCCGTCCAGGCGGATGACCTCCCCCTTGATGAGCAAGCTGGCATCGCTCTGGACGATGGCGTGACCGACCAGTTCGCTGGCCTGAGTCCCGACCGCGGCCAGCAGCAGGAGCCACGTGGCACCCAGGGATAGTCGGCAAGGTCTGCAGCGCATAGGCATAGGGCGGGTCCGTGATGGCTCAGGGGCGGTTCAGTGCTGACAATTGGGGCAGTAGAAGCTCGACCTCTGCCCGATCCGCTGACGCCGGATGGGTGCGGCGCAGGTCGGGCAGGGCTCGCCGGCACGCCCATAGACCTTGAGGGACTGGGAAAAATAGCCCGGACTGCCGTCCTCCTGGACAAAATCCCGGAGACTGGTCCCGCCCTGGTCGATGGCGGCAGCGAGCACGGCGCGGATGCACCCGGCGAGCGACCGGTAACGGCCCAGGCCGATGCGCCCGCAGGCCCTGTTCGGGTGGATCCCGGCGAGAAACAGGGCCTCGTTGGCGTAGATGTTGCCCACACCAACCACGACCCCGGCATCCATGATGAAGGCCTTGACGGCAATCCGCCGCCGGCGGGACACCTGGTGCAGGTAGTCCCCGTCGAAGCCGTCCCCAAGGGGCTCCGGGCCCAGGTTGGCAAGCAGGGGATGAGCCTCCGCAGGCCCGCTCAGCCACAGGAAGGCCCCGAAGCGGCGCGGGTCGCGCAGGCGCAGGCAGGGCCCGTCGGCGAGGATCAGGTCGATGTGATCGTGCAGCCCAGGTTGGCTGGACGCGGGCAAGACGCGCAGGCTGCCCGACATCCCAAGGTGAATCAGCAGGGTCCCGCGGTCCAGATCCAGCAACAGGTACTTCCCGCGCCGCCGCAGCGCGGCGATGCGCTGCCCGGCGAGCGATGCCCCAAGGTCCGGCGGAACCGGGTAGCGCAGACGCGGGTCGCGCACCTTGAGGTCCGCGATGCGCCGCCCCTCCAGGTAGGGACGCACGCCGCGCAGGGTGGTTTCAACCTCGGGAAGCTCGGGCACAAGTCTAGCGTCAGGGACTGAGCTTGACGGCCGGGGGTGGGCCGGCGGCCTCTTCCGGAGACACGATCGCATCCCCGTCGTCGGCCCCCGCCGCCTCCCGCTGGAGCTGGGCCTGACTTCGCAACGGCGGCCCTCCGAACGAGGACGAGACCGCGTCCTCGATCTGGCGCTGGCGGGCCTCGACGGGGTCAAGCTCCTGGACCGAGGATGACGGGTCGCCCGGCGTCAGGCGCTCGACCCGTATCTCCGTCGGAGTCTCGGGGTCTACGATGGGCTCCGCCGAGCCATCCCCGCTGGACGGTGACGGCGGGGCGGCCGTCCCGTCGGCCTCGGCCCCCGCCGGAGTTTCCGACTCGGGTGCCGGCTGCGCCTGCCCCTCCCCTGGTGGCGGGCCAAGCCCCTCGACCACACCCACCGCCTGCTCCGGCAGAAACCCCGGGGCGGGAGCTTCGGGCGCGGGCTCCGTCCGGGCCGCACCGCCTGCCGCGCCGGCGGCCTCCTGGTCCACCAGGACCGGCGGGGGGCTGGCCACCAGGTAGGTCAGGCGCAGGTCGGGCCGGGACCAGCGCAGCCCATCGGGCGAGACCAGAAAACGCAGGGCCGCACCGTCTCCCTGGGGCTGGATGCGCAGGATCCGGCCGGCCAGGTCACCGTCCAAGGGCTCAACGCGTTCCGCCTTGAGGGCCGCGATGGCGCTCAGGGTCGCTGGGTCAAGCGCCTCCCCGTTGAGACCCCCAGACGCCAGAGGCAGACCCGCGGGCAGGGGATGCAGAGCCACGTAGTCCGACGCTGGCGCCGTGAGCAGGTGGTAATAGAGGTCTTTGATCAGAAGGACAAGGTCGCCGGAGGCCACATAGCGCAGCCCGTTGATGGGCTCGGTCCCGCCGAACCGCAGCGTCTGCCCGCCCAGGCTGATGCGTACCGGCTCGGGCTCCAGTCCCAGGCGTTGGAGGTCTGCCCCGCCGACGGGGAAGCTCCGCAGGACCCCCGCCTGAACGACGCCCAGGAGACGCTCGACGCGGTCCGAATCCGCGGCGATCCGGTAAGGAGATGTCATGCGCCAGCCCCCTCCCGTGATGCGCTCCAATTTCACGATGTCGCGGCCCGGGCGGGTCAGCTCCACACCCTCAATGCGGGCGGGGTCCATGCCGGTCAGAGGGCTCGTCTGCTCGGCCTCGCGCAGATCGCGCAGCATCGCCCAACCCAGGCCAGCGACCAGGATCAGGAGGACGAGGTTGAGGGTCCAGCGTGCACGCATGGGGCGATCCGGGACTGACCAAGGGAGACGGGGCCAGACGTGCCCGCCCAACCCGATAGCAGTGTAACGGAATCCGGGGTTGCGGTGGGTCAGGCGCAGGCAAGGCGGTGCGGGCGGAGGTGACCCGGGCGCCGCCCCTCGTCTCAGACCCCCGTCAGGACCAGGGCGGCCCGGCCCATGCCTCGGCGGGCGATCACCTCCAACAGGCGCCGCTCCACGGCCTCGATGACCCTCTCCCAATCCAGGGTCTCTGCGGTACCTCTGGCCTCGGCACCCGCAGGACGCATCCGCTCTGGTTCCCGCACGACGGCGACGGTGGCGGCGATGAAGGCCTCGCGGTCTCCCCCGGCACGGTTCAGCCGTTCACCCCTGGGCGGATGTACTCCCGCGCCGCGGCATAGTCGAACGCAATGACCGCCAGACCGCTGGCCATGGACTCAGGGACAACATTGCCGAAGGTCTCGATAAGGCTCGGAAAGACGAACAGGTCGGCGCTGGCGTAGTGCTCGGCCAGATCCAAACCGACCTTGGCCCCCGTGTAGACCCACTCCGGGTGGGTGCCGTGCAGGCGAGGAAGCTCAGGGCCGTCGCCCACCAGGACCCCGCGAACCTGGGGTGCGGCCGCCCGGGCCGCCGCGAGAGTCGCGAGGACCACCTCGATATTCTTCTCCGGTGCCATGCGCCCGACATAGAGCAGGACCAGCTCCTGGGGGCCGCAGCCGCCCGCAGATCCGTGCGTCGTGGCCTGGGGCGAAGCGCCGCGTGTCGACCCCTCGCCCGAAAACCTGGACATTAACGAACCCCCGCCCTCTCAACCGGTCGGGCAGCTCGGCGGTAGGCACCAGGATGGCGTCGGAGCTGTTGTGGAACTTGCGCAGCGTCCACTCGATGGGCCGGGTCAAAATGCCCAGACCGTAGTGCTGGCTGTACTGGTCGAACTGGGTGTGGAAGCCGGTCACCGCCGGTGCCCCGGCCCCTCGGGCGGCCCTCAAGGCGGCGTGCCCCAGCGGGCCCTGGGTTGCAATATAGAC
>JBFZCW010000380.1:0-2547 GCA_041307765.1 Chromatiaceae bacterium | reverse complement strand
AGTCCCAGGCCCTGGCGCGGCGCGAGGAACTGACCGCCGCCATCGAAGACCTGGTCGAGCCCCTGGCCGAGCGCCAGGAGCTGCTGGCCGAGCAGCTCGACCTGCGCGTGGAGGTCGAGTCCGAGCTTGCCTCTGCGCGCGACCGCCTGGAGGGCATCGACGCCTCGGTGCGCGCCCTGGAGCAGGAGCGGCATCGCGCCGAGCAGGCTGCCCGCGAGCGCTCCCGCGCCCTGGACGAGCTGCGCCTGGCCCGCCAGGAGCGGCTGGTGCGACGCCGCACCCTCGAAGAACAGCTCGCCGAGGCGGGTCAGGCCCCAGCCGAGGTGCTGGCCGGATTGGCCCCAGATGCCGACGAGACCGCCCGGGCCGAGGAGCTGGCCAAGGTCGAGGGGCGCATCCAGCGCCTCGGGGCCATCAACCTCGCCGCCATCGACGAGTACCAGGAGCAATCCGAGCGCAAGCGCTACCTCGATGCCCAGCACGAGGACATCGCCCGTTCGCTGGAGACCCTGGAGGCGGCTATCCGCAAGATCGATCGCGAGACCCGCGGGCGCTTCAAGGACACCTACGACCAGGTCAACCAGGGCTTCCAGGGTCTGTTTCCCAAGCTGTTCGGCGGTGGCAACGCTTACCTGGAGCTGACCGGAGAGGACCTTCTGGAGACCGGCGTCAGCGTCATGGCGCGCCCCCCCGGCAAGCGCAACTCGAGCATCCACCTGCTCTCGGGTGGGGAGAAGGCGCTGACCGCGGTGGCCCTGGTCTTCGCCATCTTCCAGCTCAATCCGGCGCCCTTCTGCATGCTCGACGAGGTGGACGCCCCCCTGGACGACGCCAACGTCGGGCGCTTCTGCGAGCTGGTACGCTCCATGTCGGCCCAGGTGCAGTTCATTTTCATCACGCACAACAAGGTGACCATGGAGATTTCGGATCATCTGCTGGGCGTGACCATGCACGAGCCTGGTGTCTCCCGTCTGGTGGCGGTGGACGTGGAGGCCGCCGCGGCGCTGGCGGGGGCGGGCTGATCTAGTCGCGGCAGGGAACCGCTGCGGCCCGCACAGGGCCTGTTGCGCCAGGGACGGCGGGTCGGCATGCACCACCCGGTTTCGTCCCCTCTACTTGGCCTGGTACAGGGCCTCGTCGGCGCGGCGGATGAGATGGTCGAGGGGCTCGTGCGGCACCCGGCGGGCCGTGCCGATGCTCGCGGCGGCGCTCAGGATCTGCCCGTCCCCGATGTCAATGGCGTGGCTAGCGAGGGTTATACACAGGCGTTCGGCGAAGGCGTCCGTCGAGGCGGCTGCACCGTCGACCAGGAAGCAGATGAACTCCTCGCCGGCGTACCGCACCAAGACGTCGGCCTCCCGGACCATGCCGAGCAGCAGGGCGGCGACGGCCTGCAGGGCCCGGTCCCCGACGCCGTGGCCGTAGGTGTCGTTCACGCGCTTGAAGCGGTCGATGTCGAGCATCACGGCGGCCACCCCCTGACGGTGGTCCCGGTCCTGAAGGGCGCAGTACCGGGTCATGACGTCCTGCATGTAGAAGCGGGTGAAGCGTCCGGTGAGCGGGTCGCGAATGGAGCGCTCAGAGGCCTTCTCACGCTCCATGTCGATGGTGCGGTCGATGACCTCCCGCTCGATGGCGACCTGCAGGGGCAGCGCGAGCTGCTCGATGACCTGCTAGACCTCCGGGGTGTTCGGGGGCGGTGCTGATGTGGATGGCCGCCGCGGCGGCCATGTGCCGGTCGCTGGGGGCGAAGAGGCGAAGGGTGAGTACAGGAGCATGGTCTGGGTGATCTCACGCAGGGTCTCGTTGAGACGCGAGAGGCGCTGCATGTCCGTGTTGCCGCGGGCGAAGAGGTAGATGCCGCACTCCAGGTGACGCAGTTTCTCGACCATGAACTGCACCAGCCGTGTCGGGATGATGGAGCCGTGCTGGGGCGCGATGGCCTGGAACGGGAAGCGGTCGATCCGGGAGAGGGCATAGCCGAGGATGTTCCGGCTCGGCATGCAATGCTGGTGGAAAAACCGGATGCCCTCGAAGTGGGACTCGTCCAGGGCGACCAGGGTCGGCTGGGTGGTGAAGCCGCCGAGCAGGTCACTGGAAAAGAGCGCCCCGCTTTGGGGATCGAAGGTGCAGAAGGCCCCCGGGAAATGGGCATAGGGGGTGAAGAGGAACTGGATCTCGCGGTCGTCCAGCGGCAGTCGCCAGCCGTGCTCGTCTACCAGCCAGAAGGGCATGCGCAGGCCGTAGTGCTTGAGCAGGTCCTGGGCCCGCGAATGGGTCACCAGCGCGGCGTCCCCGCGGTCGATCAACTCGTCGATCAGGGGCATTGCGGCGGCAATGTCCGGGTCCGGGTGGTAGCAGACGTAGTAGCGGACCTGGTTGTGGGGGATGACCTCCCCGATCTTGTCGAGGGTGCCGGGGAAGGTTAGGCGCGAGCCCGGGTCGAACAGCACCGACTGGTCTCCGGCTCCAGCAGGTAGACGTGGCACTGGAACGGGTTGTCCGCCAGGACCTCGCCGGCCCACCAGATGCGCGGGGCGATTTCCA
>JBFZCW010000379.1:0-3699 GCA_041307765.1 Chromatiaceae bacterium | reverse complement strand
GCCAGGTGGGGATTGATCGAGGTCAAAGCTCGGACCTTGCCGGCTCGCGGTAAGCTGCACCGCCAGAGGCCCCGATGCTGCAATCCCCAGAGGGTGTGGCGGACTCGTAGTCCTTAGGTTTCGCTCCTCGCTCGTCCACCGCCCGCCCACATCCGGAGAAGACACTCCATGCCCGAAGCCCGCTTGTCGATCGACCTCAACCCGATCCGCGGGGGCTTAACCCCCTTCGCCCTCGGCTTTCGGCCCTTTTTCCTGGGGGCTGGGGCCGCGGCCGTGCTTCTGATGGCGGTCTGGCTTGCGGTCCTCGCCGGACATCTGTCCCCGCCAGGCTACTATCCGGGCACCACTTGGCACGCCCACGAGATGCTGTTCGGCTACGTCGGGGCCGTGATCGCCGGGTTCCTACTGACCGCGGTACGCAATTGGACCGGGATGCCGACCCCCACGGGCCGCTGGCTCGCGGGGCTCTTCGGGGTCTGGCTCGCCGCCCGCGTCGCTCCCTTCCTCCCCGTGCCTGGGGTCGCCATCGCGGTCCTGGACCTGGCCTTCTTCCCCCTTCTTGCGTTGGGTCTCCTGCGGCCCTTGTGGCGCGGCGATAACCGGACCAATCGCGTCTTTCTGGCCCTGTTCGCAGCCATGACTCTGGCCTCCCTGCTCGTCCACCTGGATGCCCTGGGGCTGGCGACGCGGACCGCCCCCGCGGGCGACCGCCTGATGCTGGACCTGGCCCTGCTGACACTGCTCATCGTCGCCGGGCGGGTCATGCCCTTCTTCACGGAGCGGGGGGTCGCCGGGGCCAAGGCCGAGGTTCGGCGCTCGGTCGAGGTTCTGACATTTACGCTCGCCCCAGCGCTGGCTTTGGCCCATCTGCTCGCACTCCTGCCCCGGCCCTGGGGCGGTCTCGCCGTCACCCTGGGGGCGGCCCTGGCGGCCGGGCTGGCAGTCGTTCAGGTGCTGCGCTTCTGGGGATGGCAGGACCCGCGCGCCTGGCGCAACCCCATGCTCGCGGTGCTCTATGCCGGGTACCTGTGGCTGATGACGGGCTTGGCCCTGGACGCCCTGGCGGGCCTCGGTTGGTTGGCCCCCTTCCCGGCGATGCATGCCCTCACCGTCGGAGCCTTTGGGGTCTTCACGCTGGGGATGATGGTGCGGGTCACTCAGGGTCACACCGGACGCTTGGTCGCGACCTCGCCCGCGACCAACGTCGCCTTCGTGCTGGTGAACGCGGCCGCCCTGGCGCGGGTCCTGCCGCCCCTGGTTGACCCGGCGGAATACGGCACCTGGCTGGTGGTCTCCGGTGTCCTTTGGATACTGGCGTTCGGCGTCTTCCTGTGGGTGTATGGCCCCATGCTGATGCGCCCGCGAATCGACGGACGTCCCGGCTAGCCGAGGACGTTGGGCGGATCCAGGTCCTCGGTCGGGTCGATCTGGCGTTCGGCCTCCGCGTTGATCCAGGCTTCGAGGAGGGTGACGTGTCCGCCCTCCTCATCGGCCATCTCGGCGGCGAGGGCCCGTACCTCGGGGTCTGGGGCGTCGATCGCGACCCAGGCGTAGAAGTCCCGGCTGCGGGTCTCGTTCAACAGGGCGATCTCCAGGACCTCCACAGTGGTCATCAGGTAGCTGATCTTGGAGTGGCCGCAATCAACCTCCGGGCTGCCCGGGCAGTGCCACTTGAAGCCCCAGGGCGGGATCTGCGGCAAGTGAAGCCCAGTGGCTCGGTCCTGCACCTCCCGCGCGTGGGTCTGGCTCATGTCCGCGAGTTGTCGGAATAGGTCCGCAACCTGGGTGTTGTGGTGCACCTCCATGCTCTCCGCCAGTTCCAGATAACGCTCTGCGGACTCATGCTCCAGTTCCAGGGCGTGAACCAGGAACTCGGCCAAGGACTCGATGGGGCCCGCCGGCCCCTGGAAGGGAGGTGGGCTCATTGCAGGAACTCCGCTTCAATCTCTGCGAGGCTCGTGGGGGCCCCGGGCTTGGGTTGCCACACGGGCAGGTGCTGGGCGTAGAGCAGGCCGAGGGCCATGCCGTCGTCCAGTTGGAGAAGCCGCGCCGCCTCGGCGTGGTTGTCGGTGGTGCCCACGCGGCAGGGGTGGACCCGGTCCTTCCATTCCTTCTGCTCGGGGCGGAAGGTCTGGCAGGGGCTCAACGCCTGAACGAAGGCGAACCCCGGGTGCTGGATGGCCTCCACCAGCAACTGGGTCAGGCCGTTGGGGTCGCCAGAGAAGCCGCGGGCGATGAAGGTGGCCCCGGCGGCCAGGGCGATGGCTGCCGGTTGGAAGCGGGGTACACCGGTCCCGTGAGGGGTTAGCTTGCTTTGGACCCAGTCCGGTTGCGTGGTGGGGGAGGCCTGGCCCTTGGTCATGCCGTAGACCTCGTTGTCCATGACGATATACGTCAGGTCCATGTTGCGCCGGCACGCATGCAGAAAGTGGTTGCCGCCGATGGAGAAGCCGTCACCGTCGCCGCCTGCCACTAGGACGGTCAGGTCCGGCCTGGCCGCCTTGAGTCCGGAGGCCAGGGGCAGGGCGCGGCCGTGGATGCCGTGAAAGCCATAAACGTCCAGATAGGCTGGCACCCGGGACGAGCACCCGATCCCGGAGACTACGGCAACCCGCTCCTTGGGCAGTTGCAGGTAGGCCAGGGCCTTGGTGATGGCCGATAGGACGGCGAAGTGGCCGCAGCCCGGGCACCAGACCGGGTTCAGGCCGGATTTGTACTCCTTGGCGCGCAGGGTCGGCGTGGCGGTTGCGGCGTCCATATCAGGCCTCCTGGGTCTGCGGGTGGAGGATGGCAGCAGCGATGGTGCCGGGGCGAAGGGGCAGGGGTCCCGGCCGGGCGAGGCTACGGGCGCCTCTGGGTAGGGCCTGCTCGGCGTGCAGGTAGTGAAAGAGCTGGGCCCCGTGGTTTTGCTCCACGACCAGGACCGATGCAGCGCCCGCGATGGCCGTCCGCAGCGCCTCACGCTGCAGCGGGGCGATCAGGCGCAGGGCCACGACCCGGGTAGGGTGACCCGTCCGGGTCAGGCGCTCCGCTGCTTCCCGGCAGGCCCCAGCGGCCGAGCCCCAGGTGACGATGCAGTGGTCTGCGGCGGGCGTCGTGCCCGGTTCGGCTGGAAAGACGTCGCCCCAGTGCGGCCCAAAGTCGAAGCCCGTGAGCTTGTCCGCGCGCTTGGCGAGTTGCGTGACGTGGTCGGCCGCCGCGGCGGAGGGGGTGCCCCCGGGGCCGTGCTCCAGCCCGTCGGCGGTGTACATGCAACCTGGAGTGCCGGGGATGGCCATTGGGGAGACCCCGTCGGGGCTCGCCGCATAGCGCCGGTAGGGCAATCCGGCGTCCGGCCCCGGGGCTTGGGCCGCCGCCCGCCGCAAGTCGCCGGTGAAGGGTGTTGGCGGGTCGCACAGGGCGCGCGACTGGCCGAGGGTCTGGTCGGAGAGGCAGATGGCCACGGTCTGCAGGTGCTCGGCGAGACGCATGGCCCAATGGAGGGTGAAGACGCAGTCGCGGATGTCCAATGGGGCCAGCACCAGGTGCGGGGCGTCCCCATGGAGGCCGTAGACGGCGATGTTGAAGTCCGACTGCTCGGACTTGGTTGGGATTCCGGTGGATGGCCCGCCGCGCTGCACGTCGACGACCACCACCGGCGTCTCGCTGGCTACCGCCAGGCCCAGCCCCTCCATCATCAGGCTCAGGCCCGGGCCCGAG
>JBFZCW010000378.1:0-3941 GCA_041307765.1 Chromatiaceae bacterium | reverse complement strand
TACGAGGAGTTCATCTCCATCTTCGCCAACGGCCGGGGGCTTCCGGCCCAGGGGCCTATACCCCCGGGGATCTTCGGCTACCAGGAGGGGGAGGCGGGGATCAATCCCTATGTCTACGCGTGGCGGGATGGGCGCCCGGTGCGCCGTGGTATCGAGGAGGCGCGGCGCCTCATGGAGCAGGCGGGCTATCCGGGGGGGCGTGACCAGGAGACCGGCCGTTCTTTGAGCATCAACTTCGAGGCGGTGGCCACGGGTCCGGACGACAAGTCGCGTCTCAACTGGATCCGCAAGCAGTTCGCCAAACTAGGGATCGAGCTGGTGATCCGCTCCACCGACTACAACCGCTTCCAGGACAAGATGCGCAAGGGTACGGGGCAGATGTTCATGTGGGGCTGGAACGCCGACTACCCGGACCCGGAGAACTTCCTGTTCCTGCTCTATGGCCCCAACGGCAAGGTCAAGGGCGACGGCGAGAACGCCGCCAACTATGCCAACCCGGAGTTCGACAAGCTCTTCGAGCAGATGCGCGACATGGACAATGGCCCGGAGCGCCAGGCCGTCATCGACCGCATGTTGGCCATTGCCAACCGCGACGCCCCCTGGATCTGGGGCTTCAACGCCAAGTCCTACACCCTGCACCACGCCTGGCTCTACAACGCCGTGCCCAACCTGATGGCCAACAACACCCTCAAGTACCGCCGGGTGGATCCAGTCGCCCGGGAGGCGGCACGGCTCGACTGGAACCGGCCCGTTCTGTGGCCCCTGTGGGGCATCGGCCTGCTGCTGGCGCTGGGGGCCCTGCCTGCGGTCTGGATCTACCGTCGGCGCGAGCGGAGTCGGGCCCTGTGAGCGCCTATATCCTGCGCCGGCTGCTCTATGCCATCCCGATCCTGATCGGGGTGAACCTGCTCACCTTCGTCCTGTTCTTCGTGGTCAACTCCCCGGACAACATGGCCCGCATGCAGCTCGGGGCCAAGCGGGTGACCGCCGACGCCATCCAGAACTGGAAGGCTGAGCACGGCTACGACCTCCCCCTGCTCTACAACCAGGAGGCCTCGGGCCTGGCCAAGGCGACAGCGACCATTTTCTTCCAGAAGTCGGTGAAGCTCTTCGCCTTCGACTTCGGGACGTCCGACAGCGGGCGGGACATCGGCTACGACATCTCCCAGCGCATGTGGCCGAGCCTCGCCATCGCCATCCCGGTCCTGCTGGTGGGCCTGGCGGTGAACATCAGTTATGCCCTGTTCATCGTCCTGTTCCGTGCCACCTATGTGGACATCGGCAGCGTGGTCCTGCTGGTGGCCATGATGTCCATCTCCGGGCTCTTCTACATCGTCGGCGGCCAGTATCTGCTGAGTAAGCTGTTCCACCTGGTGCCCATCTCGGGCTACGACACCGGGCTGAACGCCTGGAAGTTCCTGGTCCTGCCGGTGCTTGTCGGGGTGGTCGGCGGCGTCGGGGCCGGGACCCGCTGGTACCGAACCCTGTTTCTGGAGGAGATCGCCAAGGACTACGTCCGCACCGCCCGCGCCAAGGGTCTGAGCGAGCGGGTGGTGCTGTTCCGCCATGTGCTGGGCAACGCCATGATCCCCATCCTGACCGGGGTGGTGGTGGTCCTGCCCCTGCTGTTCATGGGCAGCCTGATCACCGAGTCCTTCTTTGGCATCCCCGGCCTGGGCAGCTACACCATCGACGCGATCCAAAGCCAAGACTTCGCCATCGTCCGGGCCATGGTCTTCCTGGGCTCGGTCCTGTACATCCTGGGACTGCTACTCACCGACATTTCCTACACCCTGGTCGACCCCAGGGTGCGGCTGTCGTGAGGGTTCAAGCATGCCGGTAGTTCTCTGGACCGACGCCTTGATCTACCTGTTGCTGGCGGTGATGCTGAGCTTCGGGTTCTATGCCGCCCGGCGCGAACATCTGCGCGCCCCCTGGCGGCGGGTCCTGCGCGATCCCATGGCCCTGTCCGCCCTGGTGGTGCTCTTGGCCTATGTCGCCATCGGGCTCCTAGACACGGTCCACTTCCACCCGCGCACCGCAGACCCCAAGGCCGCCAACGGGAGCGGACACACGGGCCAGGTTCTGAGTCTGCTCGACCTGGCCCTCACCGGGCTGCGCGAGCACGACGAGAAGACCTACTCGGCACCGCTCGCCACCCACCTGTTCGTCAAGGAGGCCATCGAGCAACCCGACGGCACAGTGGTGCGCGACTACCCGCGCCTCGCCTGGGGCGGACGCCACCTGGCCGACCCCGAGCGGGATCGTCTGCCGGACATCGCCCTTAGGGTCCTGCTCGGCACCCTGGCGGGCCTGGCCGGCTGGGCCCTGGTCTCGGCGGTGCTGCTGTGGCGCCTGGCCCGGCGCCGGGGCGAGCCCCTGGCGGCCGCGGCCCGGCGCATCGCCGCGGGGGCTGATCCCATCCCCTGGCGAGCCGCCCTCGCGACCCTGGGGCTCATCCTGGTAATCGCCGGCGCCGTGGCCGCCCTGGCCCAGGGCTACCACGTCCTGGGCACCGACAAGGTGGGTGAGGATGTGCTCTACCAGGTCCTCAAGGGCATCCGCACGGGGCTGGTCATCGGCACCCTAACCACGCTGGTCATGCTGCCTGCGGCCGTGCTGCTCGGCATCATGGCCGGGTATTTCCGCGGTTGGACGGACGATGCCATCCAGTACCTCTACACCACGCTCAACTCCATCCCCGGGGTCCTGCTCATCGCCGCCGCCATCCTCATGCTCCAGGTCTATATGAGCAACCACGAGGACGAGTTCACCAGCCTGGTGCAGCGGGCCGACCTGCGCCTGCTGTTCCTCTGCCTGATCCTGGGGGTCACGAGCTGGACCGGGCTCTGCCGCCTGCTGCGCGGCGAGGCCCTGAAACTGCGCGAGGCGGACTATGTGCAGGCGGCGACCGCCCTGGGTGTGGGGCGCTTCGGCATCATAGGGCGGCACATCCTGCCCAACGTCCTGCACATAGTCCTGATCACCGTGGTGCTCGACTTCAGCGGCCTGGTCCTGGCCGAGGCCGTGCTTTCCTATGTCAACATCGGGGTCGATCCGACCATGAACAGCTGGGGCAACATGATCAACAGCGCCCGCCTGGAGCTGGCCCGCGACCCCATGGTCTGGTGGTCCCTGGCTGCCGCCTTCCTGTTCATGTTCACCCTGGTCCTGGCCGCCAACCTCTTCGCCGATGCGGTGCGGGATGCCTTCGACCCGCGGCTGCGGGCTTGATCCGTCGGCCGCTGGAGCGGGCTTGCGGATAAATGGACAGGATCAACATGACCGACACCCTGCTTGCCGTCTCCAACCTCACCACCCACCTCCGCAATGGGGACAGACCCGTGCGGGTGGTGGAGGGGGTAGATCTGGAGATCCGCCGCGGAGAGACCTACGCCCTGCTCGGGGAGTCCGGGTGCGGAAAGTCGATGCTGGCCCTGTCCCTCATGCGTCTACTGCCGCCGGCGGGGCGAGTGGTCGCCGGCAGCGTCCGGCTGGGGGATACCGACTTGCTCCAACTCCCGGAGCATGCCATGCGCGCGGTACGCGGCGGGCGTATGGCCATGATCTTCCAGGAGCCCCAGACGTCCCTCAACCCGGTACTCACCATCGGGCAGCAGATCGCCGAGGCCGTCCGGGTGCACCAGGGGCGGGCTAGAGCCCAGGTTCAGAGTCGGGTTCTCGACCTGCTCCGCGAGGTCGGCATCCCGGACCCGGCGCGGCGGGTGACCGAGTATCCGCACCAACTCTCGGGTGGCATGAAGCAGCGGGTCATGATCGCCATGGCCCTCGCCGGGGACCCAGAGCTCCTCATCGCCGACGAGCCGACCACGGCCCTGGACGTGACGATACAGGCCCAGGTCCTGCGCCTGCTCAAGCGCCTCCAAGCCGAGACCGGGATGGCCGTCCTGCTCATCACCCACGACCTTGGGGTGGTGGCC
>JBFZCW010000377.1:0-6143 GCA_041307765.1 Chromatiaceae bacterium | reverse complement strand
CCCGGTGGTGGCATGGTCAGGGCTGCACTCGCTGGGAAGAGCTGCGCCGGCGCTTTCTCACCCTGCTGGAGGATGAGGCCCGTCTGGAGCGCATGGCCCGCATCATCGGGCGCGACGCCATGCCCGAGCACCAGCGCCTGATCCTGCTCTGCGCCCAGTTGATCAATCAGGCCTTCCTGCGCCAGTCGGCCTTCTCGCTCATCGACCGTTACGCGACCCCGGCCCGGCAGGCGGTGATGATGCGCCTCATCGGGCGCTTCATCGAGGGCGCCGAGGCCTTGCTCCAGGCCGGGATCCCACCCGAAGCCATCGCCGCGGAGCCCATCTTCCGCGCCCTGATGCGCATGGGCGAGGAGATCCCCGAGGGTGACTGGGATCGCTTCTCCGCTTTGGACCGCGACCTGACCGCGACCCTGAGGCGACTGCGGCAGCCTGGGGCGGAGCCGGTCGGGGCAAGCGCTGCCTGAGGATAACGGGACAGGATCTACAGTCATGTACGCCAGATTGATCGGAGAGGAGATCGCCGAGCGCGCCGAGGGGCCACTGCTCTTCCTGCAGCGCAGCGTCGACGTCGGACTCAACGAGGCGGTCGAGATCGAGTCCGCCGACGGGCGGCGGCGTCTGGGGCGGGTCGCCGCCCTGGACGAGGCATCGGTGACCGTGGAGATGCTCGACGACACCGCAGGGCTTGCCCTGCAGGGGACCCGGGTGCGCTTCTTCGGCGAGCCGCTGCGCTTTCGCGTCGGTCCGGGGCTTCTGGGCCGGGTCTTCAACGGGGTCGGACAGCCCCTGGACAGCGGGCCTCCGCTGGCTGCGGAGCAGGCGTTTCGCGTCGATGGGCTGCCTCTCAAGGCATCGGCCCGCCAGGCACCGACCGAGTTCCTGGAGACCGGCTTCACCGCTATCGACCTCATGAACTCGCTGGTGCGCGGGCAGAAGCTCCCGCTCTTTTCCGGCGGCGGCCTCCCCCATGACCGCATCGCCGTGGACATCGCCTGCAATGCGCGCCTCCCCGGCGCCAAGGGGGACGCGGCGGACTTCGCCATCGTCTTCGCCGGGATCGGCATCCCACATGACAGCGCACAGTTTTTCAGAGACGAGATGGAGCGGAGCGGCGCCCTGGCCCGTACCGTGCTGTTCCTCAACCTAGCCAGCGACTCCAGCGCCCAGCGCCTGCTGACCCCGCGATTTGCGCTGACCGCCGCCGAGTACATGGCCTTCAGCGAGGGCAAGCACGTCCTGGTCATCCTCACCGACCTGACCAATTACTGCGAGGCACTGCGCGAGGTCTCCGCGAGCCGCGGCGAGGTGCCCAGCCGAAAGGGCTACCCTGGCTACATGTACTCCGATCTGGCGACTCTCTACGAGCGGGCGGGGCGCATCCGCGGCGTAGCGGGCTCGGTGACGCAGATCCCCATCTTGAGCATGCCCTCGGACGACATCACCCACCCCATCCCGGATCTCACGGGCTACATCACGGAAGGCCAGATCGTACTCGACCGCGACCTCCACAGACGCGACCTCTATCCGCCCATCCGGGTCCTTCCGAGCCTGTCGCGCCTGATGAAGGACGGCACCGGCAAGGGCCTGACCCACGCGGACCACCCGGCGCTCGCGGCCCAGCTTTATGCTGCCTACGCTCAGGCCCAGCAGACCCGGATCCTGGCCAGCGTGGTGGGCGAGGATGGGTTGTCCCCCACTGACCGCCAATACCTCGCATTCGGCCAGGTCTTCGAACAGCAGGTGGTGAACCAGGACGCGCCCCGCAGCCTGGATCAAAGCATGGCTGCCGGTTGGCAGGCCCTGCGCGGGTTGCCGCGCTCGGAGCTGCACCGGCTGAGCGACGCCCAGATCGCTGCCCACCTGGAGGCCTGAGGCCAAGGTTATGACCACCCGCGAGGCCACCCCCACCCACAGCGCCTTCCTGGAGCTCAAGGAGGAACGCGTCGGGATGCAGGAGGGCTACCGCTTCCTGGACGAGAAGCGGCTCATTCTCGCCTCTGAGATCCTCGCCGCGCTGGGTGTCTATTCCAACGAGCTGACGGCCTTCCGTGCCGACTATGCCGCTGCCGGCAAGGCCCTGCGCGCCGCGGTGGCCCGGCACGGGCTGGAGGGGCTCAGCGTCTATCCCCCTGCCCCGCATCCGGAGGGGGAGGTGCGCCTGAGCGAGCGCTCGGTCCTCGGCGTTCGGGTCCAGGAGACCCAGTGGCCGAAGTTGCCAGCCCCAGGCTTCGGCGCCGAGCCGCCGGAGGCGGTCGACCGCAGCCCGGAGGGCGATGCGTGCAGGGCCGCCTTCCTGATCTTGATTCCGCACTGTGTCCGGTTGGCCGACCTGGCCGCCAACCTGGAGCGCCTGCGGGCGGAGTATGCCCGCACCGCCCGCCGGGCCCGGGCCATGGAGGACGTCCTGCTCCCGGAGATCGACGCCACTTTGGCCGCCATCGACACGGCACTGGAGGAGCTGGAGCGCGAGGAGGCGGTGCGGGTCCGGCGCACCGTGGGCTGAGGTCCAGGGGCCAACAGCCGGTCCTCATCGGTCCGGCAATCGGTGCCTTCCATAGCTCGGGGCCGGCGATCCAGTTCCCGGGTCAGGACCCGTCGGGACTTTGCGCCCCACCTGCCTTTGCGGTTCAATGCCCCCCTTTTGGCCGTCCCGGCGGCCTCAGACGGAGTCTCGCTATGACACAGATGCGAATCGCGGTGGCCGGGGTCGGCGGCCGCATGGGGCGGACCCTGGTTCAGGCGGTCACGGCGACCGACGGACTGGTCCTGGGCGCTGCGACCGAGCGGCCCGACAGCGGCCTGATCGGTACCGATGCCGGAGAGCTGGCCGGCCTTGGGCGGCTTGGGGTCCGGGTCGCAGCGGACCTGGCCGAGGTCACCGAGTCCTTCGATTGCCTGATCGACTTCACTGCACCGTCGGCGACGCTTCGCCACCTGGCGATCTGCCGGGGCGCCGGGCGCCGGGCGGTCGTCGGCACCACCGGATTCAGCGCCGAGCAGAGGGCGGAGATCGTCGCCGCGGCCCAGGACATCCCCATCGTCTTCGCCCCCAACATGAGCGTCGGGGTCAACCTCTGCTTCAAGCTCCTGGACATCGCCGCCCGCGTCCTGGGAGACGAGGTGGACATCGAGATCATCGAGGCGCACCACCGCCACAAGGTGGATGCCCCCTCCGGCACCGCCCTGCGCATGGGCGAGGTGGTGGCCGCAGCGCTAGGACGCGACCTTGCAGAGGTCGCGGTCTACGGCCGTCAGGGTCAGACCGGGGTGCGGCAGCGGCGCACCATCGGCTTCGAGACCATCCGTGCCGGCGACGTGGTGGGGGAGCACAGCGTCTGGTTCGCCGGGGAGGGCGAGCGGGTGGAGATCGCCCACAAGGCCAGCAGCCGCATGACCTTCGCCAAGGGCGCCGTGCGCGCCGCAGGCTGGCTCAGCGGCACGGCGAACGGCCTCTACGACATGCAGGACGTGCTCGGGCTGCGGACCTTCTAGCCTTTCGTGTCGCGCCCCGGCTGTCCCCGCCGCTCCCGGAAGAAGGCACGCAGGCGCTCGCCGCATGCCTCCCCCAGCACGCCGCCGGTGACCTCCGTTGCATGATTGAAACGCGCATCGGAGGGCAGCAGGTCGAAGACGCTGCCGCAGGCGCCGCCCTTGGGGTCGGCTGCCCCGTAGACCACCCGGGCCACCCTGGCGTGGACCAGGGCCGAGGCGCACATGGGGCAGGGCTCCAGGGTGACGTAGAGGGTGGTGCCGGGGAGGCGGTAGTTGCCCATCCGCTCGCCTGCATCGCGTAGGGCGCAGATCTCGGCGTGAGCGCTGGGGTCGTGGGTGCCGATGGGGCAGTTCCAGCCCTCGCCGATCACCTCGCCTTCGCGCACCAGAACGGCCCCGACCGGGACCTCTCCCTCCGCCGCCGCGCGCTCGGCCAGCCCTAGGGCATGCCGCATCCAGCGGGCGTCCTCCGCGGCTTGGTCTAAAAAGGGGTCGGCTAGATGGGTCTCAGATCCCTTCTGGCGGTTGCTACAAAGGGGCGGCACGGCCAAATGTGCGCAAAAAGGGAGCTGACCCCTTTTTACTCCCACTCAATGGTGCCCGGCGGCTTGCCGGTGATGTCGTAGACGACGCGGGAGACGCCGCGTACCTCGTTGACGATGCGCCGGCACACGTGGTCGAGGAAGTCGTAGGGCAGGTGGGCCCAGCGGGCGGTCATGAAGTCCAGGGTCTCCACGGCCCGGAGCGCGATGACGTCGGAATACTGGCGGTTGTCCCCCACCACCCCGGTAGACTTCACCGGCAGGAAGACGGCGAAGGCCTGGGAGACCTTGTCGTAGAGGTCGGCCTTGTGCAGCTCCTCGATGAAGATGTGGTCCGCCTGGCGCAGGGTGTGGGCGTACTCGGCCCGGACCTCACCCAGGATGCGCACCCCGAGTCCAGGGCCGGGGAAGGGGTGGCGGTAGACCATCTCGTAGGGCAGGCCCAGCTCCACCCCGATCTTGCGTACCTCGTCCTTGAAGAGCTCACGCAGGGGCTCGACCAGCTTGAGGTTCATCGTGTCGGGCAGGCCGCCCACGTTGTGGTGGGATTTGATCACCTTGGCCTTCCCGCTTTTGGCCCCGGCGGACTCGATTACGTCCGGGTAGATGGTCCCCTGCGCCAGCCAGCGGGCGTTCGAGAGCCGGCCGGCCTCGGCGTCGAAGACATCGATGAAGGTGGCCCCAATGATCTTGCGCTTCTGCTCCGGGTCCGTGATCCCGGCCAGGCGCGACAGGAAGCGCTCCTGCGCGTCCACGCGGATCACCTTGACCCCCATGTGGCGGGCGAAGGTGCGCATGACCTGATCGCCCTCGCCCAGGCGCAACAGGCCGTTGTCCACGAAGACGCAGGTGAGCTGGGGACCGATGGCCCGGTGCAGCAGGGCCGCGACCACGGAGGAGTCAACCCCGCCGGAGAGCCCCAGGATGACCTCGTCCGTGCCCACCTGGCGGCGGATCTGGTCGATGGAGTCCTCGATGATGTGCCCCGGAGTCCAGAGGGCCGCGCAGCCGCAGACCTCGTGGACGAAGCGCTCCAGGATGCGGCTGCCCTGGCGGGTATGGGTCACCTCCGGGTGGAACTGCAGCCCGTAGAGGCGCCGGGCCTCGTCGGCAATGCCCGCCAGAGGGGCGTTGGCCGTCTCGCAGATCACATGGAAGCCCGAGGGCAGGGCGTCCACCCGGTCGCCGTGGCTCATCCAGACGTCCAACAGCCCATAGCCCTCGGGGCTGGTGTGGTCCTCGATGTCCCGCAGCAGGGCCGAGTGGCCGCGGGCGCGGACCTGGGCGTAACCGTATTCGCGGTGGGCGGCGGGGGCCACGGCGCCGCCGAGCTGCGCGGCCATGGTCTGCATGCCGTAGCAGATGCCCAGCACCGGGACGCCCAGCGCGAACACGGCGGGGTCGGCCCTGGGGGTCTCGGCCTCGTGAACCGACTCGGGCCCGCCGGAGAGGATGACCCCCTTGGGGGCGAAGGCGCGGATGGCCTCCCCGCCCAGGTCCCAGGGGTGCAGCTCGCAGTAGACACCCGCCTCGCGCACGCGCCGGGCGATGAGCTGGGTGTACTGGGAGCCGAAGTCCAGGATCAGGACGCGGTCGGCGTGGATGTTCGGGTGACTGGCGGATGCGGTGGGGGACATGGCTGTCGGCTCCCTGGCCGAGGGCGGAAAGGGGCGCTCGTCTGGTCAATCTGCGGCGCGGATCAACCAGTTACGCGGATTGTATTGGGGCAGTGCGGCGGCAGAGTGTAAAGGAGATCGGGCTCGGTTTCACGCTCGCCGGCCGCCGCGCGCTGTGGGCCCGGGTGTCCGGTGTGCGGTGCCCTCGCCGCGATGCAGCATGTTCCAGAGACCTTTCTGGAAGACGCCCGGTCGGGTCGAGGGCGGTCCTGCCGCCCATCGGGCCGAAATCGGCCATCCCGCCCAGGCCCTGTCGCCCAATCGGCCAGTCGGAGTCGGTGGCGGCGAGCCACAAAGATCCTGTAGCATCCTGCCCTTTTCCCGCCAGGACACCGACATGGGATTCAAATGCGGCATCGTGGGCCTGCCAAACGTGGGCAAGTCCACCCTCTTCAACGCCCTGACCAAGGCGGCCATCGCGGCGGAGAAC
>JBFZCW010000376.1:0-12412 GCA_041307765.1 Chromatiaceae bacterium | reverse complement strand
CGGACCAGCACCCCGTCGGTGTCGTCTACCGGCCCTCCGGTGACAAGTATCTGCTGGTGGAGTACGGCCCCCAGGTGCTGGACATCCGGCTGCGCTTCCGGGTCCACGCGCTCATGCTCGCCCTCCAGGGGCACCCCATCCCCGGGGTGCTGGAGCTGACGCCGGGCATCCGCTCCCTCCAGCTCCATTACGACAGCCGGACCCTGCGGCTGGCCAGCCTGGTCGAGCGCCTGAGGGAGCTCGAGGCGGGCCTGGCGGGGGTCGAGGACCTGAGCGTCCCGGCCCGGGTGGTGCACCTGCCCCTGTCCTGGGACGACCCCTCCACGCGGCTCGCCATCGAGAAATACATGCAGTCCGTGCGGCCCGATGCCCCCTGGTGCCCCAGCAACATCGAGTTCATCCGCCGCATCAACGGCCTGGACAGCATCGACGAGGTCCGGCGCATCGTCTTCGAGGCCAGCTACCTGGTGATGGGCCTGGGCGACGTCTATCTCGGCGCCCCGGTGGCGACCCCGCTGGACCCGCGCCACCGGCTGGTCACCACCAAGTACAACCCGGCGCGCACCTGGACCCCGGAGAATGCGGTCGGCATCGGCGGCTCCTACCTCTGCGTCTACGGCATGGAGGGACCGGGCGGATACCAGTTCGTGGGCCGTACGGTGCAGATGTGGAACCGCTACCGCCAGACCCCAGACTTCGCCCGCCCCTGGCTGCTGCGGTTCTTCGACCAGATCCGCTTCTACCCGGTCTCGGAGCAGGAGCTGGCCGAGCTGCGCGACGCCTTCCCGCGCGGGGGCTTCCGCCTGCAGGTGGATGAGGCGCGCTTTAGCCTGAGGGGCTACGACAACTTCCTGGCCGAGAACGCGTCGTCCATCGCTGCCTTCAAGGCACGCCAGCAGGCCGCCTTTGAGGCGGAGCGGGAGCGCTGGGCTGCCGCCGGTCAGGGCGACCTGGGGCGCTCGGCTGGGATCCTCATCGACGAACAGGCGGACGAGCCCGAGGTGGGGCCCCACGAACGGATCGTGGAGAGCCACGTCCACGGCAGCGTCTGGAAGCTGGCGGTCGAGCCTGGGCAGGCCGTCGCCGCCGGGCAGGTTCTGGCGGTCCTGGAGTCCATGAAGATGGAGATCGCCGTGCACGCGGAGCACGGCGGCCGGGTCGGCCGGGTCCTGTGCCAGGTGGGCAGCCAGGTCGCACCGGGTCAGGCCCTGCTGGTCATCGTCATCGACACCACACCCTGACGCCCAGCGACACCCACGAGGCCGATCCGCCCATGAGCAACGAGCCCCTGAATCTGTCCATCCCGCACCTAAGCGCCCGCTACCGCGCCGGCGACCTGACTCCGGCGGGGCTGGTGGCCCAGATCCGCACCCAGCTCCGCGCGCGCATCGAGACCCCGGCCCCGAATCCCGTCTGGATCCATGTCCTCACCGACGCCGAGCTGGAGCCCTGTCTGGCGCGCCTGGCGGCGGCCGATCCAGCCGCGTTGCCCCTGTACGGAATCCCCTTCGCCATCAAGGACAACATCGACCTGGCCGGGGTCCCGACCACCGCCGCCTGCCCGGCCTTCGCTTACACCCCGGGGTGCTCCGCCCACGTGGTGGAGCGGCTGATCGCGGCCGGCGCCATCCCCATCGGCAAGACCAACCTGGACCAGTTCGCCACCGGTCTGGTGGGCACACGCTCACCCCACGGGGCGACGCCCAACGCCTTCGATCCGGCCTATATTTCGGGCGGATCCAGCTCGGGCTCGGCGATTGCGGTCGCCGAGGGGTTGGTCAGCTTCTCCCTGGGGACGGACACCGCCGGTTCCGGGCGGGTGCCCGCCGCCTTCAACAACCTGGTTGGGATCAAGCCGACCCGCGGACTCGTCTCCACATCTGGGGTGGTCCCCGCCTGCCGTACCCTCGACTGCGTGAGTGTCTTCGCCCTGGACATCGCGGATGCGGAGGCGGTGATGGCCGTCGCGGCCGGCTTCGACCCGGCCGACCCCTATGCTCGGCCGGCACCGGCCGCAGGCGAGGTTGGGGTGTGGGACGGACCCTTTCGGTTCGGGGTTCCGGATGCACCCCAATTCTGCGGCGACGCGGAGAGCGGGCGGCTCTTCGCGGCCGCCGTCGACCGCCTGCGCGGGCTGGGCGGGACCGCGGTGTCCATCGATTTCAGCCCCTTCGACGCGGCCGCGCGGCTGCTTTACGAGGGCCCCTGGGTGGCGGAGCGTTACGCGGCCATCGAGTCCTTTATCCAACGGCGCCCCGACGCACTGCTCGACGTGACCCGGCGCATCATCGCCCCTGCGGCGGAGGCTCGGGCGGTGGACGCCTTCAAGGCGCAGTACCGGCTCGCCGACCTCAAGCGACGGGCGGATGCCCTGATTGCCGGGCTCGACTTCGTCCTCACCCCCACGGCGCCCACCATCTATCGGATCTCGGAGGTGCAGGCCGATCCCATTGCCCTGAACAGCCGCCTCGGGACCTACACCAACTTTATGAACCTGCTCGACCTGGCGGCGGTTGCGGTCCCTGCGGGATTCCGGGCGGACGGGCTGCCCTTCGGCGTGACCCTGTTCGGACCCGCCTTCAGCGATACGTCGCTCGCCCGCTTCGCCGGGCGGCTGCACCGCTGCCAAGACATCCCCCTAGGGGCCACTGGCCGGCCTCAGGTCGCCGAACCCCTGGACGCCAACGGCGCATGCTCGTCAAGGAACGCTGAGGCGTCGGAACCTCGATCCCTGAATCTGGTGGTGTGCGGCGCCCACCTTTCGGGACTGACCCTGAACCCGCAGCTCTCCGACCGCGGTGCCACGCTGGTCCGCGCCACCCGCACCGCCCCCCGCTATCGCCTCTACGCCCTGCCGGGGGGCCCGCCGCACCGGCCAGGTCTGATCCGGCAAGGGGACGGCGGCGCGGCTATCGAGGTGGAGGTCTGGTCCGTCCCCCTGGACCAGGTCGGCGGCTTCCTCGCCGGTATCCCGGCCCCGCTCGGCCTCGGCAGCGTCGAGCTGGAAGACGGGACCTGGGAGAAGGGGTTCATCTGCGAGGGCTTCGCCGCGGCGGGTGCCCGGGACATCACGCATCTGGGCGGATGGCGGGCCTTTCTGGCCTCAGGTGCCGCCGTACCCGTGGCCCCGTAGCGCCGGCGGCGGTGGCGCGCCCGCAGTCGCTCGGGGGCCGGAAAGGAAGGGGTCTACGCCGCTGGCGAGTCGCGCCGATCATGCCTAGCTCCGCCCCGCCGTCATCCCCCCGCAGCCGATCCGCACCCCGCCCAACCGCGCGGAAAGAGGCCCTCCAGGGTTCCCGAACCGTGCAGTACAGCGACCCCCAAGGTGTAACCGCGGAATCCGACCAGCACCTGCCCGCGATCCCCTGCGGCAAGCTGTGCAGTGGTTGGGCTCAGATCGCCGTGGCCGAGGTAGGCTGCCGCCTGGTCTGCATCGAGGTCCATGCGTCGCCGCGTCGCCAGGGGCCCGATGAGCAATGCGCCGGCGGTGCTCGGCTTGGGGCGCTTGGGGTCGGTGCGGTGAAAGAAGAGCCCCGTGCTCTCGGCGGCGGGTTGGGCGGGCGAGACATGATCCGCGACGGCCAGGTGCAGGCCGCGGGTGGTCTGGCGGTGGATTCGGTAGCGGGTCCAGATGTCCCCGGGCAGGCCGTAATAGTCCTGCAACTCCGCGAGCCAGGTGGGGTCTGGTTCGGGCTTCAGGTCCGCGGCCGGAGGCTCAGGCTCAGCGGGCGCGTCCGCTGCCTTCTCCAGTATGGCGGCGAAGAAGCCGCCGGTGTCATTGTGGTGGGGCCAGATGCGCAGGCAGCCGGCAAGGGTTGGGTCCAGGGCGCGGCCGGCCCAGTGCGTGAGGCCAGGGGCCGAAACTAGGCCTGGTAGGGCCGCCGGAAGCAGGCACACCCGGCCGGCGAACTCATCCAGGATGGCCGCGACCACCAGCTCGTTCTCCTCCGGGGCGAAGGTGCAGGTGGAGTAGACCAGGCGCCCGCCGGGCCTGAGCCGCTGCACGCCCTTGCGCAGCAGGGCACGTTGCCGGGCGGCCTGCCGGCTCGAGTGCTCGGGCCCGAGGGCGGGCCGAGGTCCGCCGGGGCGGCGCAGGGTCCCCTCCCCGGAGCAGGGTGCGTCCACCAGGACCCTGTCGAATTGCCCGGCCCCTGCCGGGTAATTGGCCCCGTCGATCGCCGTGGTGGTGACGTTGACCACGCCCAGTCGCTCCAGGTTGCCTTGGAGGGAGCGTATCCGGGCATGGGCCTGGTCGTTGGCAATCAGGGTGCCGCGGTTGTCCAGGGCGAACGCGATCTGCGCGGTCTTGCCGCCGGGGGCGGCGCACAGGTCCAGGGCCCTATGCCCGGGGCGCGGGTCCAGTAGGGCCACCGGGACCTGGGAGGCGCCCTCCTGGGCGTGCGCGAGCCCGGCGCAGTACCACCAGCGCCGCCCGGCGCCGGGGTCGGCCGCGAGGCGAAAGGCCCCTGGGCGCCAGGGAAGGGGCTGCGGGTCGAGCCCCTCCTCGGCCAACAACGCGGCGAGCCCATCGGGGTCGATCCGCGAGGGATTGGTCCAAACGCAGGCTGGCATGGGCGCGGCCATGGCGTCCGCGAAGGCGGACCAGTCGTCGATGAGGTCGCGGTAGCGTTCGAGGGTGTGCATCAGGGGAATGATCGAGTCTCGTGATCCGGGTCTTGCAAGACGCCATGGTTGGGGGCGGCGGCTCGCCAAGGGTACCGCCCTGTGGGAGGGCCGCTCCGCGGCGCGCTGCCGCGTCTTCGAGCGGCTCACCTTGACGACGTCGCGGCGCAGTGCGCCCCTCCCACACCGGTCCTCCCAGGGGTTGAGGGTCAGCGCCGCCCCTGCTTGCGCCGGTCCAGGCGGCTGACGAACTCGCCGATGATGGTGCGGTACAGCCCATCCCCCAAGACCTGGTCTTCCACATCCGATTCGAGGCTCGGGTTGTCGTTGACCTCGATCACCACAGGCCCATGGTCGGTGAGCTTGAGGTCCACCCCGTAGAGCCCGTCGCCGATCAGGTTGGCGGCCTTAAGCGCGGTCTTGACCACCGCCTGCGGGGCGTCCTCGATAGAGAGGGTCTCCCAGGCGCCCTGCACGTGCTGGTGCTCGCTGACGTGGCGCACGATCTGCCAGTGGGCGCTGCTCATGAAGTACTTGCAGGCGAACAGGGGCCGTCGGCCGAGTATGCCGATGCGCCAGTCGTAGGGGGTGTAGAGATACTCCTGGGCCAGGATGAGGTCGGACTCCTTGAACAGGCGCGCGCTGATGCGCTGCAGCTCGGCGCGGTCCTCGGCCTTGAAGACTCCGCGGGAGAACGACCCCTCCGGGATCTTGAGCACCACCGGGTAGCCGATCTCGTCCTCCACCTCCAGCAGGCCCTCCTTGCGCAGAATCAGGGTCTTGGGCCTGGGGATCTTGTTGGCCTCCAGGAGCTCTGCCAGGTATACCTTGTTGGTGCAGCGCAGAATGGAATCGGGATCGTCGATGACCACCATGCCCTCGCTGTCCGCCTTCTTGGCGAAGCGGAAGGTGTGGTGGTCCATCTTCGTGGTCTCGCGGATGAACAGGGCGTCGAACTCCGCCAGCCGGCTGTAATCCTTGCGCTGAATGAGCTCGCAGTTGACCCCCAGGGCCTTGCCGGCGCGCACGAAGTGCCTGAGCGCGTCCTTGTCGGACGGGGGCAGGTCTTCCGTCGTGTCGTGGAGGATCGCCAGGTCGTACTTGTAGGTGAGCCGCGCCCTGGGCTGGCGCCAGCGCTGGGACAGGTACCAGTCCAGGGCGCCGAAGAAGCCCGCCTCCTGCTCCGGGGTGAGGCCGCCGATGGGCAGGGTCCTGATGGCCCCGATGCGCCAGGTCCCGTGCAGGCGGAACTCGACCTTGAGGATGGGGGAGCGGAAGGTCTCGAAGATCTGCCTCGCCAAGGGCTGCAGCTCCTTGACGTCACACTGGCCGAAGAAGATGGTCAGCTCATAGGCGGTGGGCTGCAGGGCGTTCTTGCGCCGGCCCAGGAGCTTCTGGACCAGGTCGTCCAGCTCCTCCGTGGCCAGGCTGTAGATGTCTCGACTCGACAGCTCCTGGATAGTACGGACATTGGGGATGGCCTTGTGCCCGCGGGCCTCCGCGAGCAGGGAGCAGTAGTAGCCGGTGGAGAGGTACCGGTAGCTGCGGCACAGGTTGATGACACGCAACTGCTTGTGGGCGGAGTAGTCCTGGTGCGTCAGGTAGTCACGGGCCGTCACCACCGGCAGGCGGGGGAAGCCCGATTTCCAGTCTGCCGCCTGCTCCACGAGGAGGACATGTTCAGCCACGGCGTCTCCCCTGGGCCGGCACCTTAGGCTCCGGAGGGCGGGCGATCAGAATCACAGCCTGGAGTCCGGCTCGGCCATAACGGGCCATGCGTGCAAACTCTTCGCGCTGGATGGGCATGTTGATGGAATCCAGGGTCGTCTCCCCGTTGGCGTAGTCGACGAAGGGGTCGTGGACAAAGACGAAGTGGTCGTCGAAGCCGGTGACCACTACCCAGTGCGGGAACTTCTCCCCGTAGATGCGGTAGGAGCTGATCAGGACCAGGGGCACGGCCCCAGCGTCGAAGCGCTCCCGCAGCCCCGCCGGGCTCAGGGTCCCATAGACCACCGGGATGGCGAGGCGGTTCATCTGGGCGAGCATGTCCTCGTGGACCAGGCGCATCACCTCCTTTTTCTCCGGGGAGCGCACGGAGTCCACCAGGGGCACGCCGGTGTCGTTGACGTAGACCTCGGCCGCAAACCCCCGCGCCTTGGCCGCCAGGGCCAGGCCGAAGGGCCCGCAGCCGCCGTGGCCGGAGGTCATGAAGACAGTGGTCGCCTCGCGCCAGATGCGCAGCTCCAGGGTGCGGTCCAGGGCCAGTGCGGGTTCTAGGGCCTTCATCCCCATCATCAACGCCGAGGAGCCGCAGGTGAATTCCAGGGTCTGCTCGTAGTAGGGGACCCGGGCCAGCTCGGGCTTGGGGCCGGGGGACAGCGCCTTCTCGTAGCGCAGGGCCTCCATGTGGTCTTCGTAGTAGTCTGAGAGGATCCCGAACCGACGATACCCTGCCCCTTCGAACAGCGCCTGGGATGCCAGGTTGTCGCGGCGGATCTCCAGCCGGACATAGGCGCGCTCCTCCTCCCAGGCCCGGGCCTCCGCCGCCACCACCAGGGCCCGACCGATCCCGCGCCCGCGGGCGTCCGCCCCCACCGCGATGGAGTAGACGCGGGCGACCGATGTCCCCCGGCTGAAGAGGAGCAGAATGTAGCCCAGCAGGCACCCATCGGCCTCCGCAACCAGGGTCGCGGCATGGGCACGGGTGAGCATGTGGCGGAATTGCCGGCGGGTCAGACGGTCGCTCTGGAAGCTGCCGGCCTCGATCTCCACCAGGGCGCCGAGGTCCGCAAGGCTGGCCGGTCGGATCGGTATCTGGCTGGGGTCAGGGCAGGACACTGGCGATGGGGTCCGGGTCGGGATAAGCTCGGTACCAAGGTTTTGGCGGTCGGGCCGGGGTCGGACAGAGGTTACCGATCAGCCCTAGCCGGTCCCAGCGAGCTTACCCGCTTATGACCGATTCGGTACAGGAGGCAGTGCGATGACCGGCCAGGCCCCCCCGCTGCGCGAGATGCTCGCCAGGCTCATCGCCGCCCCCTCCGTGAGCAGCAGTCAGGCCCACCTGGATCAGAGCAACCTCGCGGTCATCGAGCCCCTGGCCCAGTGGCTTGAAGCGGCCGGTTTTGTGGCGGAGGTCATGCCCGTCCCGGGGCACGCCGGCAAGGCCAACCTGATCGCCACCCTGGGCCAGGGTCAGGGCGGCCTGGTCCTGGCCGGGCACACGGACACGGTCCCGTTCGATGCCCATCGCTGGAACCACGACCCCTTCCGCCTCACCGAAGAGGGGGGGCGCCTGTATGGGCTAGGGACCAGCGACATGAAGTCTTTTCTGGCCCTGGCTTGCGAGGCGGCGCGCGGCCTCTCGGCCAAGGATCTGTGCCGGCCCCTGGTCATTCTCGCCACCGCCGACGAGGAGTCGTCCATGAGCGGGGCCATCGCCCTGGCCGAGGCCGGGCGGCCCCTGGGGCGCTACGCCGTGATCGGCGAGCCGACCGGGCTCAAGCCGGTGCGTATGCACAAGGGGATCATGGCCGAGGCGATCCGGCTCATCGGCCAGGCCGGGCACTCCAGCGACCCGAGCCTGGGCAACAACGCCCTGGAGGGGATGTACGAGCTGATGGGCGAGATCCTGGCCTGGCGGGCAGAGCTTCAAGCGCGCTACCGCCACGATGCCTTCCAGGTCGCGGTGCCGACCCTGAATCTGGGACACATCCATGGCGGTGACAGCCCCAACCGGATCTGCGGCGAGTGCGAGCTGCATATCGACTTGCGTCCTACCCCAGGTCTGGCATTGGACGATCTGCGGGCCGAGCTCCACCGGCGGGTCGCAAACCTGGCCGGGCGGCGCGGCCTCGATTGGCGGGTTGAGCGCCTCTTCCCTGGCATCCCGGCCGTGGAAACCCCGGCGGGCTCGGCCATCGTTGCCGCCGCCGAGGCCCTGACTGGGCACTCAGCCGGGGCCGTGGCCTTTGCCACCGAGGCACCCTTCCTCGACCGCCTGGGGCTGGAGACCCTGATCCTGGGGCCTGGCGATATCGCCCAGGCCCACCAGCCGGACGAGTACCTGGAGGCAGGGCGCATCCAGCCGACCATCGATCTCCTACGGGGGCTGATCCGGCGCTTCTGCCAGACGGAAACGGAATCCTGACGATATCGCAAGCTGCAGGTGGAAACCTGGCCGGCACTTGGTAGATGATCGCCTGCGTACGCCGGCTCAGGTATCGAGCGACTGCACAAACAACCGTATCTGCAAAGGGGTCTGATATGCGCTGGAGAACTGGCAGACGGAGCGAAAACGTCGAGGACCAACGGGACGAGTCCGGGTTTCCCGGGGGCGGCATGGGGGGGCGACGCCTGCCTGTGCGCATGGGTCGCGGGATCGGTGGGGGGTTGGGGACCATCGCCCTGCTCCTGGTAGGGCTGTACTTTGGCGTCGATCTGAGCCCCTTCCTGGGCGGCGGGACCACTCAGGTCTCCCCCGACTCCGGTGCGGGAGACCAGTCATCCATCCAGTTCCCGAATCAGTCCCCGTCTCCCCAGCAGACCCCCGGGGGCCGAGCGGGCGGGGCGGACGGCGGCCTGCGGGCACCCGGGGCCGGGGCGAGCGAGGACGAGCTCAAGGACTTCGTCTCTGTGGTGCTGGCGGACACCGAGGACACCTGGGGGGCGATCTTCCAAGAGGGAAAACAGCGCTACCGCGAGCCCAAGCTCGTCCTGTTCTCCGGGTCCGTGCGCTCCGCCTGTGGCTTCGCCGAGGCGGCCATGGGGCCCTTCTATTGCCCGGGAGACCTCAAGGTCTACATCGACCTGTCCTTCTACGACGAGATGCGTACCCAGTTCGGGGCCGCGGGGGACTTCGCCCAGGCCTACGTCATCGCCCACGAGATCGGCCACCACGTCCAGAACCTGCTGGGCATCTCCGACAAGGTCGAGGAGGCCAAGCGGGGCTTGAGCCGGACCGAGGCCAACCAGCTTTCGGTGCGGCTGGAGCTCCAGGCGGACTGCCTTGCCGGGGTCTGGGCCAACCATGCCGACCGCGCCCGCGGCAT
Source organism: Chromatiaceae bacterium (assembly GCA_041307765.1). GTDB lineage: Bacteria > Pseudomonadota > Gammaproteobacteria > Chromatiales > Chromatiaceae > DYRB01. The sequence continues at coordinate 2,741 of JBFZCW010000376.1, read as the reverse complement.
CTTGGAGGCCGGGGATGTCGACGAGGCCTTGGGGGCCGCCTCGGCCATCGGCGACGATCGGCTTCAGAAGCAGGCGCGGGGCTACGTGACCCCGGACAGTTTCACCCACGGCAGCTCCGCCCAGCGTGCAGCCTGGTTCCGCCGCGGGCTGGAGAAGGGCGCCGTCAGTGCCTGCGATACCTTCGCCGCCAAGACCCTCTAACCTCGCTGCGCCCCCAAACCGGATGGAAACCACCCCATGACCGACCTTGAAATCCTCTGCGAACGCAAGCCGTCCCCGGCCAAGCTCGACGTCCTGGGCGTCGATCATTGGCCGGTCTGGAAGAAGGGCGTGTCGGAATTCCCCTGGCACTATGACCAGGCCGAGACCTGCTACATCCTGCGCGGACGTTTCACCGTGATCCCGGAAGGCGGGGATCCGCGAGAGTTTTCCCGCGGCGACCTGATCACCTTTCCCGCAGGGCTGTCGTGCACCTGGAAGATCCTGGAGCCGGTGGAGAAGCACTACAGGCTCGCTTGAGTCCCAGGTCCACCTCAAGCCGGGGCGTTCATGCTCCCCAATTGGTAGCCCCGCAGGTCCAGGGTGACGTAGCGGAAGCCAAGCCCCTCCAAGCTCTCGATGATCGCATCGGCCTCCTGCAGAAGCCGGCCGCGGAGCTGCGGCGCCACCTCGATGCGCGCCAAATCGCTATGGCAGCGCACCCGCACCCAGTCGTAGCCGCGGTCGAGCAGCAGGCGTTCGGCCTCCTCGATACGCTGGAGGGTCTCCATCGTGACCTTGCGCCCGAACGGCAGGCGCGTCAGCAGGCAGGTGTTGGTCGGCTTGCGCCAGGTCGGCAACCCCAGGCCCTGGGCCAAGCGGCGCACGTCCTCTTTGCCGATGCCGCACTCCAGGAACGGGCTCTTCACGCCCAGCTCGCCCAGGGCACGCAGCCCGGGGCGGTAGTCCCGCAAATCGTCGAGGTTGCTGCCGTCCAGGACCGGGGCGAAGCCATGCTCCTCGGCCACTGCGATCAGGCGGGTGTAGAGGGCGCGTTTGCAGAGATAACAGCGATCCGGCGGGTTGTCGTCCATCCCCTCGGGCATTGGGAGCTCCACCAGTTGGTGCCGCACGCCCAGCTCAACCGCCAGGGCCAGGGCATCTGCGATCTCCTGGCGGACCATGTAGGGTGTCACGGCCGTCAGCGCCAGCACCCGATCCCCCAGGGCCTCCTTGGCCGTTGCCAGGAGCAGTGAGCTGTCCGCCCCGCCAGAGAAGGCCACGCTGACCGACCGGAGCTTGCGCAGGCGCTCCAGCAACCGACGATAGACGCCGTCCTCCATCTCGAACCTCCGTAATACGCCGCGTTTGGCCCCCAGTCCCGTACCCTTGCGGCTGTTGTGCCGGGGTGGCCCACGCCGCTGTTTTCATTGTCGACTCACGCCCAGGGGCGCTGAGGCCGAACCTCCGGCCGCCGCGCGCCAGGCGGCGATCCCTCTGGAGATGGCTCGCAATTCGGAATCGCCGGCAGGAGCCGTCACAATGCCAGAGCGGACCGCCCATCGCCACCCTCACGGGCTCCAACGCGGTCACAATGGGCGTCGGAACATGTCTTGAATTGGACGGCTGGGTTCCCCAACCTTGGCGATAACCACAACTTTGGCGAGTGTAAAATCTCATGCGAATGGACAAGCTGACATCGAAATTTCAGATGGCCCTGGCGGACGCACAGAGCCTGGCGGTGGGGCGCGACCACCAGTTCATCGAGCCAGCGCACCTGATGGTCGCACTGCTGGACCAGGAGGGGGGCACGGTGCGCCACCTGCTGGGTCAGTCGGACGTGAACGTGAACCGCCTCCGCTCTGCCCTGGGCGAGATCCTGGACCGGCTCCCGCGCGTTCAAGGGGCGGGTGGCGATCTGCATATCTCCAACGACCTGGGTCGACTGCTCAACCAGACCGACAAGCTGGCCCAGACGCGCAAGGATCAATACATCTCCTCCGAGCTATTCGTGCTGGCCGCTCTGGACGACCGGGGAGAGCTCGGGGCCGCCCTGCGCGCCGCGGGCGCTGCCAAGGGTCCCCTGGAACGGGCCATCGACACGATGCGCGGCGGCCAAACCGTCGACGACCCCAATGCCGAGGAGCAGCGCCAGGCCCTGGAGAAGTACACCATCGACCTCACCGAGCGGGCCGAGCAGGGCAAGCTCGACCCGGTGATCGGGCGCGACGACGAGATCCGCCGGACCATCCAGGTCCTGCAGCGGCGCACCAAGAACAACCCGGTGCTGATCGGCGAGCCCGGCGTGGGCAAGACCGCCATCGTCGAGGGCCTGGCCCAGCGCATCGTCAACGGCGAGGTCCCCGAGGGGCTCAAGGGCCGGCGGCTGCTGGCGCTCGACATGGCCGCCCTGATCGCCGGGGCCAAGTTCCGCGGCGAGTTCGAGGAGCGGCTCAAGGCGGTCCTGAACGATGTCGCCAAGCAGGAGGGCAACGTCATCCTGTTCATCGACGAGTTGCACACGATGGTCGGCGCCGGCAAGGCCGAGGGCGCGATGGACGCCGGCAATATGCTGAAACCCGCGCTGGCGCGCGGCGAATTGCACTGCATCGGCGCGACCGGCGCCAACGACCGTATGCAGTTCGTCGATGAACAGGATCACGTTCCCGCCCGCGTCCTGGACTTCGCGCAGCACGGCCTTCAGCCGCTCTTCGAACTCGCCACGGAACTTGGTGCCGGCGATCATCGCGCCCAAGTACAG
>JBFZCW010000375.1:0-33903 GCA_041307765.1 Chromatiaceae bacterium | reverse complement strand
GCTGGAAATCAACCGGATCTTCTCGCGTGCGGCCTTTGCCATGGTGTTCTCCCGTTAGACCTTTTCGCCGCGGCTGCGCATGTCGGCCAGAACGGCATCGATCCCGCGTTTGTCGATAGTGCGCATGCCCTTGGTGGTCAGGCGCAGGGTCACCCAGCGCCGCTCGCTTTCAACCCAAAAGCGGTGCGAGTGGAGGTTGGGCAGGAAGCGCCGGCGCGTCCTATTTTTTGCGTGAGAGACGTTGTTGCCGGTGGCGGGCCGTTTGCCGGTGACCTGACAGACTCTGGACATGACAGAATTCCTTAAAGGTGTGGCGCCGCCCCAAGGCAGCCCGACTAAAGGGCCGCAATGCTAGCACCCGCGCCCGCCATAGACAAGGCTTAGATGAGGCCGCGTTCTGCGAGCGAAGTCCCTCCGCCTTCGCCGACGATGAAGTGGTCCAGCACCCGCACGTCGACCAGGGCCAATGCCTCCTTTAGTCGCTGGGTGATGCGCAGGTCCGACTGGCTTGGTTCGGCAACCCCGGACGGGTGGTTGTGGGCAAAGATCATGGCCGCCGCGTTGACCTTCAGGGCCGCACGGACGACCTCGCGAGGGTGCACGCTGGCGCCGTCAATAGTGCCGCGAAAGAGCTCTTGGTAGCTGATGACCCGGTGGCGGTTGTCCAGGAAAAGGCCAGCGAAAACCTCGTAGGGATAGCCGTGCAGGCGCAGTTTCAGGTAGTCGCGGGTCGCCTCCGGGCTAGCGATGACGTCGCGCCCCTTGATCTCGTCGTACAGGTAGCGCCGGCTCATCTCCAGTACGGCCTGGAGTTGGGCGTATTTGGCCCGTCCCAGACCCTTTGCCTCACAGAACCGCTTCTCGCTGGCAGAGAAGAGCCCGCGCAGGCCGTCGAGGTCGACGAGCAGGTCGCGAGCCAAGTCCACGGCGCTCTTGCCGGGGATGCCGGTCCGCAGGAAGATCGCCAGGAGCTCTGCGTTGGTCAGGGCCTCGGGGCCATGGTTCAGCAGCTTTTCCCGGGGCCGTTCGTCCTCGGGCCAGTCGGTGATGCGCATCGGGGGGTGTCTCCTGGGGTTCCGGCGGTGTTGCCGAGATCGGCACGAGCCCCCGCCCGGCCGTGCCTGAAGCTTACCCAAATCGGTTACACTTTTTGTCGATTTTTCGCCCGGACTGAGGATCCTGGTCCAACCACTGAGGGCGCCGTGCAGCCAACTAAGATTCTACTGGGGGTGAGCGGGAGCATTGCCGCCTACAAGGCAGCGGACCTGGTGCGCCGCCTGCGCGAGGCGGGGGCCGAGGTGCGGGTGGTGATGACCGCCGCGGCCCAGGCCTTCGTCGCGCCTCTGACCTTCCTGGCCCTCTCCGGCCAGGAGGTGCGCAGCGCCCTCCTCGACCCGCACGCCGAGGCGGGCATGGGCCATATCGAGCTGGCGCGCTGGGCGGAGCTGATCCTGGTCGCCCCGGCGACCGCGGACGTTCTCGCCCGATTGGCCCACGGCCTGGCGGATGACCTGCTCACCACCCTGGTCCTGGCCAGTGCCGCCCCACTCGTGGTGGCCCCTGCCATGAACCAGGCCATGTGGCGGCACCCGGCGACCCAGGACAACCTGCGCACCCTGTGCCGGCGGGGGGTGCGGGTGCTCGGGCCTGCTGAAGGCGGCCAGGCCTGCGGGGATGTCGGGCCGGGACGCATGTTGGAGCCGCCTGAGATTGTCGCGGCCCTGTCGCCGAAGTACGCCCTGCCCGGGGGGTGCCGTGTGATCGTGACCGCGGGGCCCACCCGCGAACCGTTGGACCCTGTGCGCTTCCTCGGCAACCGCAGCTCCGGGCGTATGGGGTATGCTGTGACGCAGGCCCTGGCCGCGCGCGGAGCTGAGGTCTGTCTGGTCAGCGGTCCAACCGCCCGGGAACCGCCCGGTGTGGGTGAAGTGGTCAAGGTGGAGACGGCCAGCGAGATGCATGCAGCCGTGATGGCCCGGGTGGCGCGGTGCGACATCTTTGTCGCCGTCGCCGCGGTGGCGGACTACCGGCCAGTCGCGCCGCGGGCTTCGAAGATCAAGAAGTCCGGGGACGAGATGACCCTGCGTTTGGTAAAGAATCCGGACATCCTGGCCGAGGTGGCCGCGCTGCCTGGTGGACCTTTCACCGTCGGTTTTGCTGCGGAGACCGAGCAGGTGGAGGCCTATGCGCGGAGCAAGCTCAAGGCCAAGGGGCTGGACATGATCGCCGCCAATCTAGTCGGCGGTCCGGGCCAACGGCGGGGCGGTTTCGATAGCGAGGACAACGCCTTGCTGGTGCTATGGGAAGGCGGAGGTCGGTCCCTGCCGTTCATGCCAAAGCCTCTGCTCGGCGCCGAGTTGGCCGATCTCATTTGCGAGCGCTATCTTGCGTCCACTGCAGGTTAAACTGCTGGATGCGCGACTGGGGGTCAAGTTCCCCCTGCCGAGCTACGCTACCGATGGTTCCGCGGGGCTGGATCTGCGCGCAATGCTCGCAGAGCCCCTTGACTTGCTGCCCGGGGCCTGCGAGCTGATACCCACCGGGATGGCCGTTCACATCGCGGACTCTGGGCTCGCGGCGTTGATTCTGCCCCGCTCGGGCCTGGGGCACAGGCACGGCATCGTCCTAGGCAATCTGGTCGGGTTGATTGATTCCGACTACCAGGGGCAACTCATGGTCTCGTGCTGGAATCGCGGGTCGGGATCTTTCAGAATCGAGGTCGGCGAGCGCATCGCCCAACTGGTGCTGGTTCCCGTGGTGCGCGCGCGTTTCGAGTTGGTGGACGAGTTCGCCGATAGTGGCCGTGGTGTGGGCGGATTCGGGCACAGCGGTCGGGCCTAACCACCCGGTATCGGGGCGCGAACTCCTGAAAGGGCTGGGACCCGATACCAAAAGGGCGAGAAGGGGGCGATGAAACTGCCGCGCGGCATAAAACTCAAGGCCCCGAGCGGGGCATCTGGCCCCCCGCCTAGTCCCGGCCTAGCACGGTTCTGGTTGGCCGCCTACGTTGGGGCCGCCCTGGCCCTGCTGCTTGCCACCCTGCTCGGCGGCTACGCCTGGATGTCCCGCGAGGAGTCCCTGGCCCAGCGGCAATTGCTGGCCACGGCCGAGGCCGTGGTGCGCGATGTGATGCGTCGGGCCGACGCCGTGCGGACGTTGCTGGGCAGTTGGGCCAGCGACCCCGCCCTCCAAAAGGTCCTCCGCGCCATGGATGAATCCGGCATGCGCGCCAAGGAGGAGGAGATGCGGCGGCAGATCCCCGAGGCCCTTGGTATCCGTTTGGTCGCTCCCAATCAGGCCGGCATCATGGACGGGGGCGGGCCTTACATGAGCAACGCCGCCATCGATTTGATGGAGCGCGCGTTTCAAGAGGGCAAGGTGTCGGCGCTTGAAGTCCATCGCGTCGGTCAGCCGGATATGCACCTGGCCATCGCAGGCCCGGTGCTCGCCGCTCAGGGAACCAAGGCGCTTGGCGTCGTCCACCTGGCCCTGCCGTTGTCTCTGCTGCCCCCGCTGGCCGATTCAGGCGGCGAGGCCGGTCGGATGCTGTACCAGCAGAGCGCCGGCGCCGATGTCGTGACCCTTCCTCTGGGCCAGGCCAGAGGCATCCCGGGCAATGCCCCGGAGGGGTTCGCCGATATCCCCGGTACATCGCTGCGCATCGGTTTCTGGCCAAAGCCAGGCAGTCCGTTCGAGACTGGCGCAGCGGCCTGGGTGGCGATCGGCTACCTTGGTGTCGTCGCTTTGGTCGGCCTGGCGCTGTGGGTCCCCTATCGGGGCCTCAGAAGGGCCCTGGCGGAGGACTGTGCAGCCCTGATTGCCCTGGTCGAAGACGGCGTCATGCGGCGACCCCTGCGAGACCTGAGCTGTCGGCTGGGGGAGACGCACCTGGTGCAGGATGGCATCGTCCCACTGCTGCGTGACCTTGGCCCAGGGCGTGCCCCGGGGGCCGGTCCGCGCGAGCGGCCGGCGCCCCAGCAGGATATCGAGGTGCCGCAAGGCCAGACTAGCCACGAGACACGTGAGTCCGAGCGCCCAGCCGGGGCAGGGGATGTCGCCAGAGACGACGGATACCCACAGCCGGCGGTGCCAGATCAGGCGCCGGCGCCTGCGCCAGTGAGGGACCGGCCCCCGGAGGGCGCCCAGGCGATCTCCGGCGCAGCCGATGCGCGCTCCGCGATCTTCCGTGCCTACGACATCCGGGGGGTCGTCGGACAGGGTATCGACGAGGTCGTCATGCGTGACATCGGGCAGGCTGTGGGAAGTGAGGTCGCGCAGCTTGGGGGCGCGTTCGTGATGCTCGCGCGCGATACCCGGGGTTCGAGCGAGGCCCTGACCATGGCCCTCATGGCTGGACTGCGGGCGAGCGGGTCCGATGTCGTCGATCTGGGCGTTGCTCCGACGCCCTTGCTGTATTTCGCGACGCGCTACCAGGGCGATGCCTCCGGGGTTATGGTGACCGCGAGCCACAACCCGCCGGACTACAACGGCTGCAAGGTGGTGCTCCAGGGACAGACTGTCGCAGGCGACCAGCTGCGGGCCGTCGAGCGGCGTGTCCGGCAGCGGGATTTTGTTGAGCAGGTGCCGGGCGGCTACCAGCAGCGGGACCTGGCGCCCGCGTATATCGACCATATCGTGGCCGATGTCACGGTGGCGCGCGGGCTCAAGCTTGTGGTCGATGGCGGCAACGGCGCTGCGTCGCTCCTTGCCCCCGCCCTTTACCGTGCCCTCGGCTGCGAGGTCTTCGAGCTCAATTGCGATCTCGCCGGCGGCTTCCCGAACGGCCAGGTTCCGGATCCATCCCGGGCGGAGAACGTGCGTGATCTGTCTGCCGCGGTGGGCGCCAAGGGGGCGGATCTGGGCCTGGCCTTCGACGGCGATGGGGACCGTCTGGGGGTGGTCGACTCCGATGGCCGCTTCATTGCCATGGATCGGGTGATGATGCTTTTTGCGGCGGATGTCCTGTCGCGCAACCCAGGGACCGACGTGATCTACGACGTCAAGTGTACCCACCTGCTTGCCGCCGAGGTCCTGCGAAGTGGTGGGCGACCCGTCATGTGGCAGTCGGGTCATTCCCGTCTCAAGGCCAAGGTAAGGGAGACCGGCGCCTTGCTCGCGGGCGAGCTCAGCGGCCATGTCATCTTTCAGGAACGCTGGTTCGGCTTTGACGACGCCGTCTACGCCGGCGCCCGCCTGCTGGAGTTGTTGGCGCTCGACCCCCGTCGTTCAGCTGAGGTTTTTGCCGGTTTGCCTGACGCCTTGGGGACCCCGGAGCTCCTGCTGCCGCTGCAGGAGGGTGAGCCTCAACGCATCATGGGGCAAGTCCTGGCCCTTGCGAACCGCCTCGACGGTGTGACGGTCAAGACCATCGACGGGCTGCGGGCCGAATTCGATGGGGGCTGGGGGCTCGTGCGAGCATCGAACACCCAGCCAGCCCTGTCGTTCCGTTTCCAGGGCGAGAGTCAGGAGTCCTTGGAGATGATCCAGGGACTGTTCCGGCGTGTCATGGAGCGCGCCGCACCGGGTCTGACCCTGCCTTTCTGATGGCGGCAAGCTGACCGCCCATTGCGGATTCACCCACGGGAGTCGAGATGTCCCTTCAGAGCGAACGTGCCCACAAGATCGCCGATGTCCTCATCGAGGCGCTGCCGTACATCCGGCGGTTTCGTGGCAAGACCATGGTCATCAAGTACGGCGGCAATGCCATGGTGGATGAGGCCCTGAAGCACGGATTCGCGCGTGATGTCGTCCTGATGAAGCTGGTCGGGGTCAACCCCGTGATCGTCCATGGCGGCGGACCACAGATCGGCAGCCTGCTCGGCCGGCTGGGTAAGGACAGCACCTTCGTCCAAGGGATGCGCGTGACCGACAGCGAGACCATGGACGTGGTGGAGATGGTTCTCGGCGGTCTTGTCAACAAGGAGATCGTCAACCTCATCAATCGTCACGGCGGGTCGGCCGTCGGCTTGACGGGTAAAGACGGGGATCTGATCCGGGCCCGTCAGCTCGTGCTTAGGCGCGACGCCCCTGAGTTGGCGGAACCCGAGATCATCGACCTGGGCCATGTCGGCGAGGTGCAGAGCATCGACGTCGGGGTTGTCAACATGCTGGTCCAGGGGGATTTCATTCCGGTGATTGCCCCCATCGGCGTGGGCGACGACGGGCGCTCCTACAATATCAATGCCGATCTGGTGGCCGGGAAGCTCGCCGAGGTGCTTCAGGCCGAGAAGCTCCTGCTGCTCACCAACACCCCCGGCCTCCTGGATCCTCGGGGCGAGCTGATCGCGGAGCTGGACGTCGGCCGCGTAGAGGAGCTCATCCGCCAAGGGGTCATCCATGGCGGGATGCTCCCGAAGATACGCTGTGCGGTGGAGGCGGTTCAGGGGGGTGTGCGTTCGGCGCACATCATCGACGGTCGGGTCGAGCACGCGGTCATGCTGGACCTGTTCACCGACGAGGGTGTCGGGACCTTGATCCGCCGTCGCTGAGGTGCCCATCAGCACCTGTCGGGTCGATGGTCCTGGGTCCGGGGGCCCGACGCGCCCCTTGCATTGCTGCTCGAGGGGGAGCTGTGACCCAACACCGGATCTCCTTCGCGCTAGTTTGCCTCGCCCGGGCCGAGTACCGCTTGCGAAAAGCCGTCTAGGATCCGTTGCGCCGCCGGGGTCGTGCAGGTGGAGTCGCCGCTTAATGCCGGTTTGCACTGGGCGTCCAGGAACAGTGTCGCCCCGGGGCCGTTCTTGTCCGGAATTCGGGACAAGGTGAGGTTGACGTCTTCATCACGAGCCGGCGGTGCCGTGATTACGATCATGGGCCCGGATGCCTGGACGGCTGTCGTGGCGTGCTGCCGCACATAGGCGGAGGCCCTTGCCCAGAGCCGATCGCAGATCTCGGCGCTCGTGCAGGGGACCAGATTCTTTGGAGCGGCGCCGGGACCCTCGTCCTGGTTGCCCTTCGTGGCCTCGGAAATGTTTTTCAGTTGTCGGAATCGCCGCAGATCGCCCGCGACGCTCGCGCGAATCTCCTGCTTCTGCAGTTCCCGTTCCACGATGGTCGCATAGGCCTCGTGGATCGACTTCTCGCTGCTGGCGATGCTGTTGCTCAGGTGTGCGGGGATGGGCTTGCCTGCGCGTTCGAGGTCAGCGGCATCGGCGCGCAACTTCCGCAGCCACTCCTGCTGGCGACGGATGTTCCCGCGAGTCAGTCGGATCATGGCGTCGATGGAGGCAAGTCTGCCGTCCCGCGTCATGATCATGTCGTCTACGGAACCGAATGTACGCAAGAGCATCTGGTCTGCGGCCTCCTGTTCCTTCTTGGCCCGCTCGGCCGCTAGGCGCGCGCGCTTGGCCTCCTCCTCTTTTTGTAGCTCTTCCGGCGCCTTGGCGGGTTCGGTGGTCTCGACCACAATCCCTTTCTCACTCATCTTGGCGTGGCCCCGGTCCGCTTGGGCCGGGGGGAGCGTGTCCGTGTAGTGCACCGTCCCGGCCTCGTCGACCCAGCGATAGAGGCGCGCTTCGGATGTCGTGGTAAGCAATGCCAGGACGATCAGGCAATGGACGCGGAGGGGCCGATGTTTACTCATTTCAAGCTGTCAGGACCTGCAATGCTGATGAGAGGTCGGGGACCCTTGGCCGGCTCGACCATCAAAAGGCCAAACCGCCCCGTTCCCGCTGTGCCGCCCCGGGTAGGCTCGCCCCGCTGCCGCCATTGGCGGGAATGCCCGTACCGGCCCCTGCTGCCGGAGCACCATCACACTCCGTAGCGCGCTCGGTAGGCCCTGACGGTCTCCAGATGCGGATCAGGGGCCGGACCTTCGCCAAGATACTCGACCAGGTCGTCTAGGGTCACAATCGCGAGCACCGGCATGCCGAACCTTTCACGGACCTCGTCTACCGCGGACCGCTCGCCGTTGCCCCGCTCGCGCCGGTCCAGGGCAATGACGACCCCGGCAGGCGTAGCCCCGTGGGCCTGAATGATATCGACCGATTCGCCGACCGAGGTGCCTGCGGTGATGACGTCGTCCAGGATCAGTACCCGGCCCCGCAAGGGGCTGCCGACGATGTTCCCCCCCTCTCCGTGGTCCTTAGTCTCCTTGCGGTTGAACGCGAAGGGTAAGTCACGCCCATGTTGGTCGGCCAGCGCGATACAGGTCGCGGCAGCCAAGGGGATCCCCTTATAGGCTGGGCCATACAGCATGTCGAAGCCGATGCCCGCAGCCACGATGGCCTCTGCGTAATAGCGCCCTAGCCGACCAAGACTGGCCCCCGTGTTGAAGAGACCAGCGTTGAAGAAATAAGGGCTTAGGCGACCCGACTTGAGCTTGAACTCACCGAAGCGAAGCACGCTGGTGTCGAGGGCGAAGCTGAGGAACGCGCGTTGGTATTCCAGCATTGGGGCAGCCAGGGACTGTGCGACGGTGCTGTTATGATACACGCACGGCCGCGAGCGTCGCCTGCCGCCGAGCGGCCCAAACGATCGGGGCTCTGACACGCCCCCCGCGACTCGCAGCTGGATCCAAACACGTGCACACCGATGGCTCCCTGATCACCGCCTTCCTCGTCGGATTGCTTGGCGGAGTCCACTGTGTCGCGATGTGCGGCGGCATCGTGAGCACCCTGACCATGGGCCTTCCCAGGTTCGTTCGCGGCAGCCTGGCGGCGCAGATGCCCTTCCAGTTGGCCTATAACGCCGGGCGGGTAGCGGGCTACACCCTTGCCGGCGCCCTGACTGGGGCGCTCGGGACCCTGATGCTCCGGGTGATACCGTTGCAGCAGGCCCAACGCGTGCTGTTCGGCCTGGCGGCGCTGATCATGATCGCCCTTGGCCTCTATCTCGGTGGGTGGTGGCGGGGTTTGGCTTGGCTGGAACGCGCCGGGGCCCCGCTCTGGAGACTCCTGGAGCCTTTGGGGCGCCGCATGCTCCCGGTGCGCAGCCCCTGGCAGGCGCTGGGGTTGGGCCTGGTCTGGGCCTGGATCCCCTGTGGGCTCGTGTACAGCGTCCTCATTTGGTCCGTGGCGGCCGGAAGCGCCGGCCGCGGCGCCGCCTTGATGCTGGCCTTCGGCGTGGGAACCTTGCCCAACCTGCTGGGCATCTCCCTATTGGCCGGGGCTGCTGCTCGCCTGGGGGAACAGATCTGGATGCGGAGGGGCGCGGGACTCCTCGTCCTGGCCTTCGGCGCCTACGCCCTGTGGCAGCTGTTCTCTGTGTAGGCGCGCCCCGTTCACTGGGCCGTCCCTGGCCCTTGGGCCGGCGTTAGAGACGCCCCGCTGGCCGCCGGCGAGTCTTACTTGGTGAAGAATTGCTGGCTGGTCTTCGCCTTGAGGCCCTTGGCTGCGCCCGCGGGGGTGACCTCTATGGCGAATTCGAGAGTCTCCTGGTGTTGGACGGGGAATTCGCCGATGTAGTAAATCGCCTCCTGCTCCTTCAGCTCGCGCATCGGGACCCGCAGCTTCTGACCGGACAGGCTTGTTGCGCTGACCTCGACACGGGCTGCGACGGGCGTGCCTGTTGTTCCTGCCTTCTCCTTTACGACGGTCACGTTGATGACGCCGCGCTGTTTGCTGCGCTGAATGCCGTAGCGTTGAGCGACCGCGGGGTCGAGGGTATCGGCGGTGAAGGCGTTGTGGTGTATGACATAGCCGGCGGCGGAGGTGCTGTTGTCGGCGGCGGCCGACAGTGGGGTGAGCAGGCAGATGCCCAAGAGCCAGGGCGCAAAGGTGGCGGTCTTCATAGTCCTCTCCTCGATTCGTGTTGGATACGCACTGATGTAAGGGGTAATGCGCGCCGGGTAGGTTACACCACGAAGCGGCCCTCGCGGGCAGTTTGGCTGACGTCCATGCCGGTTGTGTCCGCTGAGCTGAGTTCGCAGCTGAGCGCGTTGTGGATATTGCGCAGTGCTGTCAGTTGCCGGGCCAACTCCGCGTATTGGGCCTGAGTCTCTTCAACGTGTCTGCCCGTGTCGTCGTGGGAGCGCGCAAGCCGTCGCAAATGCTCCAGCCGCTGCTCCGTGGCGGACCTGTGTTCCTGAATTCGCTGCGCCAGGGGATCAAGTGTGTCCCGCCCCCAGGTGTCGAAGGCGGCGCGCAGCTGCTCGAAGAGGGAGCGGGCGCGACTGACCATCTCCTCATTAAACCGCTTGATCACGGCGCCCTGCTCGACGAGGGCCAGGGTCGGGCTGCGCCGGAAGGCGTCGACCTCGCGATGCAACAGCTCGATCTCGACGCGGAAATTCCTGGGGGCGAATACCTTCGGGAGGGTCAGCGCGAAGCCAAAGTCGTGCTCGAACCCGTCATAGATCTCCCGCACCAGCTTGCGCGTGTGCTCCGTCTCCGCGGTGATGGCCTGCATGGCGCGGACTCGCTCGTCGAACAGGTCCTTCATGGCGGCGGCCATGCCAGCCGTCGTCCAACTGCGCTCCATGTCCGAGTGCACCCGCGCGAAGAGGGTGTCCGACTTCTTTGGGTCGAGGATATCGCGGCAGCGTTCGGTCGCGAGCGTCAATCCCTCCTGGCTTTCCTGGAAACGCTGGACAGCACGCAGGTACAACTCCTGCTCGTGACGGGTCCTGTCCAGCATCTCTACGATCAATGCGCTGCATTTAACGCGCCACGCTTCCAACTGGGTGAGTCGTTTCTTCGCTCGATCCAAGCCCGCCCCGATGCGAGCCCTATGTTCCTCCAGCATCTGGTTTAAGCCGCCTTGTAGGCCGTCGATGTGGGCTTGGTGTTTGGCCCGCAGCAATCTCGTCAGGATCCGAGCCTCCAAAGTCTCGATCCCGGTGCGGTGCAACAGGGCCTGGTCCCCCCGAATGCGGGCGACGAGTGCTGTCTGTGCCGAGACTGGGATCACCTCCGCCGCCGCTATACCGAGGGCTGCAGCGAGGTGCCTTTGGGGGATCTGGCGGATTACGGCTGGGTCTTCGATTTGGTCCAAGCGCGGGTCGACCCTGTTCAATGCGACGATCAACCGCTGCTGATGCGGGCGGCCCGCCCTGCGTAAGTGGCGGCACAAAAGCTCCGTGTCTCCCTTTTCGATCGCCTTGTCTGCGGTCAGCACCCAGACTACGACCTGGGCCTGACCGAGCAGGCTGGCTGCGACCTCGGATGGAGCTAGGTTCGGGATGTCCAGCACCGCGAGGCCAAGCCGCAGCAGGGGACTGGGGAAACTGACGATGGCGTGGCGCCACTTGGGAATCTCGGCCGTACCGCTGGCCGGCCAAGGCCGGTCCTGTGCTGCCGCCAGGCCCAGTGTTACCGCCTCGGCATGCGAGACGGTCTTCGTCTCGGCGATCTCGCGCAGCCGGCTGGCGGTCTGCGCGGGATCTTGAGGGTTGAGCGGATGTTGGACCCAGTACCCGCGCTCGGCTCGCAGTCGTGCAAAGGGAATCCCAAGGCCTTGGGTTTCGACGGGGAGAAGGCGCAGGTAGGGTCCTTCGCACTCGGGGTCCCAGCACACCTCGGTCGTGCAGCTGGTGGCGAAGCCAGGATAAGTGGGCAAGAGGCGATGCCCGTCCTCGTCGCGAAACAGCCCCTCGATGAGAGCAGACTTCTCGCGTCCTCCCCCCGACACGAAAGCGACGTTGAGGCGGTCGGCGCGAATGGCCGCGACCGCCGCCTCGATGCAGGTGCTGCTCGCGTGGGTGGCGCAGCGGTTCACCTCCAGCCAACCGCCGAGCTCCTTGATGGCGCCTGCAACGCGCATCCTCCATTGCCAGTAAGAGCGCAGGTGCTCCTGTACGGTAGGCTGCAGCATCAGATGCGATTGGCTAGGGTCGCTGGTTCAAGAGATGCCCCTTTTTTGACCAGCACATATCCAAGCTCGGAGGCGCAACAACGGCGCGGCCGTCTTGCCCCGCTTACCCCGGCCAGGGGCGCACTCTCAGGGTCTCGATAGCCCATTCGGCAGCCGGCTTGGGGCGGCAACGCGCAGCCGCTTCGAGCGGTTTCGGCCGCCCGTCAGGAGGGTGACGTGGGAATTGGGGACGCCGAAGCTGTCTGCCACAAAGCGGACCAGGTGCTCGTTGGCCTGGCCGTCCACAGGCGGGGCTGTGATGCGGACCTTGAGCTCGCCGCCCAGGGGTTCGCCCAGCTCGTCTCGACGCGCCCGCGGCTGGACTCGGAGGCTGATCAAGAGATTGTCGCCTTCCCAACGGAACCAGCTCCCCTGGCTCGGCGCCTCGCTGCGCTCGCGCCGGTGTTTCAGAACGGGCTCCCCGTAAGGGCATTGAGCGGGGGGATCAGCAACATTTCGAGTATGACCAGGGCGATCATGACTGCCATGGGTGAGAGGTCCAGCCCGCTGACGGGGGGTATCAGGCGGCGGGCCGGCCCAAGCAGGGGCGCGGTGAGGCGATCCAGCAGTTTGACTGCGGGGTTGTAGGGGTCTGGATTGATCCAGCTCAGGATCACCTTGATCAGGACGGCAAACAGAAAGATGTTGATAAACAGGGTGGCCAGGGCCGGAATGGACCAGAACAGGGCGCCGATGGGATTGCCCAGGCCGGCAATGAGTGCAACTGCGGCGAGCTCTACCGTTTTGATGAGCCAGGCCAGTACCAGCGCGGCGAGGTCCAGCCCCGCGTAGCTCGGGACCACGCGGCGCAGGGGGCGCAGCACCGGGGTGGTCGTCCTGACAATGAACTGGGACATGGGGTTGTAGAAATCCGCTCGCACCCATTGCAGCAGGAAGCGCAGGGCGGCGATGGCCGCGTACAGCCCAAGCAGGGTCTGGATCAGAAAGACGATGGGGTTGGCGAGATACCCGCTCATGCCTCCTCCGCCAGGATCCGCGAGATCTCGACCGCACGCTGCTGCGCCGCGCCAACGGCCCGCTCGACCAAAGGCCCAAACCCGCCTTCATCGAGGATCGACAGCGCCCGCTCTGTGGTCCCGCCGGGGGAGGTGACCCGTTCGCGCAGCCGCTCGGGCGGGTCGTCGCTCTCGATGGCCATGCGTGCCGCCCCCAGCGCGGTCTGGATGGTCAGGAGCCGGGCGTCCTCTGGATCGAGCCCAAGTGCGATGCCGGCCCGCTCCACGGCCTCCATGAGGCGGAAGAAGTAAGCGGGGCCGCTGCCGGAGACAGCGGTGGCGACATCCACCAGGGCTTCGTTGGCTACCCAGCGCGCCAGGCCGCAGGCACGCATGATGGTCTCGGCGCGGTTGCGTTGTTCGCTGTCCACCTCGGGGGAGGCATGCATGGCAATGGCCCCCGACTGGATCATGGCCGGGGTGTTGGGCATGGTGCGCACCACCGCCGCGGCGTAGCCAATCCACGCCTGGATGCTCGCCTCGGTGATACCCGCCATGATCGAGACCAGCAGCGGGGTCTCCCGGGCGACGGCATCGGCAATCTCCCGGCACACCTGGCGGGCCGCCTGGGGCTTGACGCAGAGGACTGCGGTGCCGGCCCCGGCGAGCGCCTCGATATTGTCGGCGCAGGTACGGACCCCGAAGCGTTGCGCGAGGGCGTCGCGCTTGGCCGGATCGGGCTCGCTGACGGTCAGCGATTGGGGCTCGTACCCGTCCGCGACGAGGCCGCCAATCAGGCTGGCGGCCATGTTGCCGCCGCCAATGAAGGTGATGCGCTCTGCTGTCATGGCTCGGTTGCCGCCTCCAGGTCTTTGAGTCGGGCCCCGCCGACGGGGCGTGCAGGCTTGGGCTTGTGCGGCTGGGATTATAAGGGGCGAGGCCCGAACACCGCAGTCCCGATGCGCACGACGGTCGCCCCTTCTGCGACTGCGGCCTCGAGGTCGTCGGACATCCCCATGGAGAGTATGGCCAGTGGGCGATCCGGTGTTGCCAGGCGGTCCCGCAGTTCGCGCAGGGCGCGCAAGGGGCGGCGCTGGCCCGCCTCGTCCTGTGCCGGCGCCGGCAGGGTCATGAGGCCGCGGATCTGGACACGTGCCATTGGGGCGCAGGCGGTCAGCAGGTCCGCCACTGCCTCGGGGGCCAGGCCCTCCTTGCTCGCCTCGCCGCTGGTGTTGACCTGGATGCACGCCTGCAGCGGCGGCAGGCCGGCGGGGCGCTGGACGTCCAGCCGCCGCGCGTGGTGGGCATCACAGAGGCTGTGGACCCAGGAAAAGCGTTCGGCGATCTGGCGGGTCTTATTGCCCTGGATGCGCCCGATGAAGTGCCACTCGATGGGCAGGTCCGCCAACTCGGCCTGTTTGGCCATGGCCTCCTGCACATAGTTCTCGCCAAAGGCGCGCTGGCCGGCGGCGTAGGCGGCGCGGATGGCCTCGGCCCCGTGGCGCTTACTCACGGCGACCAGGGCGACGCTGCCCTCGGGGCGCCCGTTGCGGCGCTCGGCCGCTCGGATACGCCCCAGCACCTCGGTGAGCCGTGCGGCGACGGTTGCCTGATTCACGCGGTGGCGCCTCGGTTCGGGGTCATGCTTTGCGCCCCTGCTAAGGGTTTTGGCCCTGCAAGTAGGCGACCAACTTGCGCAGGGCTTGCCCGCGGTGACTCAGGGTGTTCTTGGTCTTGGAGTCCAACTCCGCGGCGCTGCAATTGTGGGTCGGCACAAAGAACACCGGGTCGTACCCGAAGCCATTGTCGCCCCGGGGCCGGAACAGGATGCCGCCCTCCCAGGTGCCCTGGCAAAGGACTGGGGTGGGGTCCGCCGCGTGGCGCATGTAGACCATGAGGCACTGGAACCGTGCGCTGCGTCGCGGCTCCTCCACGCCCTCCAGATCCGCAAGGAGCTTGGCCAGGTTGGCGGCATCGCCCGCCCCGGATCCAGCGTAGCGGGCCGAGTAGATCCCCGGGGCCCCGTCCAGGGCATCGACCTCGAGCCCGGAGTCGTCGGCGATGGCCGCCAGGCCGCTGTGGGCGGCGGCATTGCGGGCCTTGAGGATGGCATTCTCCACGAAGGTCAAGCCCGTCTCCTCCGCCTCCGGTACGCCGAACTGGTCCTGGGGGGTGACCTGGACGTGGGACTGGGCCAGGAGCTGATTGATCTCACGCACTTTGCCGGCGTTGTTGCTGGCCAGCACGATGCGCTCGTCGGTGTGGGGGCGGTTCATGACCTGGACTCTGAGACCTTTTGTACTGTCGTATTCTGCGTCGGGGTGATGCCTGCGCTCGCCGATGGGGGGCGGTAACGGCCATCAGTCCGCCAGCGCTCGGCGCTGCACCTCGATCATCCTGGCGATGCCTTCAGCCGCGAGGTCCAGCATGGCCGAGAGCTGCATGCGGGTGAATGGCGTACCCTCGGCTGTCCCCTGGACCTCGATCAGGCCGCCAGCGCTATCCATGACCACGTTCATGTCGGTCTGGGCGGTGCCGTCCTCGGCGTAATCCAAGTCGAGGACGGCCAAACCCTCGTAGACGCCGACAGAGACGGCGGCAACCTGGGTGCGGATGGGGTCCGCTACCAGATGGCCTGAGGCAAGCAGCCCCTGCACCGCATCGCGGAGGGCGACCCAGGCTCCGGTGATGGCCGCGGTGCGGGTCCCGCCATCCGCCTGAAGGACGTCGCAGTCCAGGGTGATGGTGCGTTCGCCCAGGGCGCCCAGGTCTGCGCAGGCGCGCAGGGAACGCCCGATCAGGCGTTGGATCTCCAGGGTCCTCCCGCTCTGCTTGCCGCGAGCGGCCTCGCGGTCGCTGCGCTCGTGAGTCGATCGCGGGAGCATACCGTACTCTGCGGTGATCCAGCCGCCGCCTCGCCCCTTCAGGAAGCCCGGCACCCGCTCCTCGACGCTCGCGGTGCAGAGGACGCGGGTCAAGCCTAGCTCGACCAGGACCGAGCCCTCGGCGTGTCGGCTGTAACCGCGGGTGAGGCGGAGGTCGCGGAGTTGATCCGGACGTCGCTGGGACGGGCGCATGGGGTCTGTGGTCCTGTGGTGGGTGGCCTCGACATCTTCAGGGCACCGTCCGGCGCCGTCAACCCAAAGCCCGGGAGATCCGAGGGGCGGGTCCCAGGGGGTCAGCCTGGTGCCTCGCGAGTCTCGCTGAGGATCTCGGACGAGCGCGAGCTGGGCAGTTCTTCGACGTGCCGGCGTAGGTAGGCCAGGAGTTCTCCGGCGTCCTGGGGCCGGCTACCCGGCTCCATTTCCATGGCCCAGTCCACGGCCTCGAGCAGGAAGGCGGGGTATCGGTCGCGGAATTGGGTCTGCGCAGGGACCAGGGTGTCCTTGCTGTAACGGTCCACGGCAGGCGGCGGGGTCTTGGCGTCCATGCAATTGCGGATGCTGGCCCCGACTGCATAGACGTCGGTCCAGGGTCCAATGTTGCCGCCTCTGTAGTACTGCTCGACGGGGGAGAATCCGGCGGTGATGACCTGTCCGCCCCGCGGGTGGCCCCTGGTCAGGGGGTGGACGGCCCCCAGGTCCAGCAGGACGGGCACGTTGCCGTGGCGCAAATGAATGTTCCCCGGCTTCACATCCAAGTGCAGCAGTGAGCGTGCGTGCAGCATGGCCAGCGCGTCCAAGATGGGTAGAAAGACGCGTAAAATGAACCGGGCGCTGAGCTTGCCGCCGCGTTCCTGGACGTAGATGCCGAGGTTTTTGCCGCGCTCGTAACGCAGCACGAGATAGACGGTGTCATTCGCCAGGAAAAAGTCCCGGACCTCAACGATGTTCGGGTGGCGCAGCGATACCAGCGCCCGGGCTTCCAGGAAAAAGAGCTTTCGACCCCGTTCGAGCCTTTCCGCCTGGCCTTCACCCGCAGGTGCCAGGTGGCCCCTGCGGTCGCGGCGCGCCATTTTCTTGGGCAGGTACTCCTTCAGCACCCACTCCTCGCCCTCGTCCAGATCCACTGCCAGATAGATCAGGCTAAAGCCGCCCTTACCAATGGTCTTGGCGATCTCGTAACCGCCGACCTGGGTTCCTGGGGCCAGGGGTTCGCGGGACGGTGTCATGGCTGTTGGGGCGGTACGGGCGACCGGCGCGGGTGGAAAGGGACTCTGCCTTTGTGTTACTTAAGCCAAGTTCGGCAAGTACGAGGTCCAGTGGATGGGGGCGACGCCGAACCGTCCCCGCGGCCTGCTGTCCCGGCCTTGGGCCCTAATCGATCCCTGAAGCGATGGGAAACTCTGCCATGACCAAAAGCATGACGGCCTTTGCCCGGGAATCCGCGACGGGACAGGCTGGCGAGTTTACCTGGGAATTGCGGTCGGTGAACCACCGATTTCTGGAGCCCCATATCCGGCTGCCGGAGGATCTGCGCGGTTTGGAGCCGGCCGTACGCGAACGCATCTCCGCCAGAGTTGGTCGGGGTAAGCTGGACTGCAACCTGCGCTATGTCGCCCGTCCTGGCGCGGGCGCTGGGCTCAAGGTGAATCGCCACCTGGTGGCCCAGCTCCTTGCCGCTGGCGAAGAAGTGGCGGCCATGGTGGGGCGGTCCGCCGAGCCCGCCTGGTTCGATCTGCTGCGTTGGCCCGGGGTGCTGGAGGAGCCTGAGCGCGACCTGGACGCGGTATCGCGCGAGGCCCTCGTGCTGTTGGAGCGGGCCCTAGACGCGCTTGAGGCGACCCGCGAGCGAGAGGGCGCGCGCCTGGCGCGCCTGATCCTGGAGCGGTGCGATCGGCTCCAAACGAGTGTTGCCGTGGTCCGGGAACTGATGCCCCGGGTCCTTGATGGCATACGCCGGCGCCTCCTCGACCGTCTGGCGGAGGTGCGCACCGAGCTCGATCCCAACCGGCTGGAACAGGAGCTTGCGCTTCTGGCCCAGCGGTTGGATGTGGACGAGGAGATGGACCGCCTGGAGGCCCACATCGCCGAGGTCCGCTCCGTGGTCAACGGCAACCAGCCGGCGGGCAGACGGCTCGACTTCCTGATGCAGGAGCTCAACCGCGAGGCCAATACCCTGGCATCGAAGTCCTCCGACCTGGATGTGACTCGGGCGGGGGTGGACATGAAGGTCCTGATCGAGCAGATGCGCGAGCAGGTCCAGAACTTGGAATGACTGCGCCCCCAACGGCGCGGCCCTGGGGGGGGCGATGACCAGCGGTACCCTGTATGTGATCTCGGCCCCATCGGGTGCCGGAAAGACGAGTCTGATCAAGGCCCTGCTGGAGCGTGACCCGCGTTTGCGGTTGTCCGTCTCCTATACCACCCGGGCCCCCCGTCCTGGCGAGGTCGAGGGGGTGCACTACCACTTCGTGGACTCGGCGGCCTTCTTGCGCCTGGTGGCGGAGGGCGCCTTCCTGGAGCACGCCCAGGTCTTCGGGAACTGGTATGGGACCGCCGAGGCGACCCTGCGCAGCGGGCTCGCCGAGGGCCAGGATCTGGTCCTGGAGATTGATTGGCAGGGCGCGCGCCAGGTGCGGGGGCGCTTTCCGGAGGCCGTGGGCATCTTCGTCCTGCCGCCCTCGGTGGCTGCGCTTGACCTCCGGCTGCGTGGCCGGGGTCAGGATGGCGAGCCGGTCATTGCCGCTCGCATGGCCCAGGCGAGGGAGGAGATCGGCCACTACCGGGACTATGACTACCTCGTCGTCAACGACGCCTTTGATGTGGCGCTGGACGACCTGGCGGCCATCGTGCGAGCGCAGCGGCTGCGGCGCGCCGTCCAGGGCCCGTGCCTGGCGGGCCTGCTCGACGACCTGGTCGGCAGTCGTGAAGGTGCCCCTGGGCCCTGACCAAACCAAACCCCATAGGGTTAAGTCGAAAGCCGGTACGGGTTCTGGTAGCCTGTAACGTTCGATTCCTTAGCCGTCCCTAGACCCAGGCAACGGCCCAGGGGGGCCCATTCAGGATTTCTTGTTGAGGAGCATCGCATGGCACGCATTACCGTCGAGGACTGTCTCACGCACGCCGGCAACCGGTTCGACCTCGTCCTGCTGGCGACCAAGCGGGCGCGGCAGTTGGCCAACGGCGTCGAGCCCCTGGTCCCCTGGGAGAACGACAAGTGCACGGTGGTGGCCCTGAGGGAGATCGCCGAGGGCCTCATCCGTTACGACACCATTCCCGAGATCGAGCCCGAGGAGGAGGACACCACCAAGGCCCTGGAGCGGGCTTTGGCCGAGGAGTTCGCCGCGGAGATGCCGCTCCGGGATAAGGACGACGAGTAGCGGCCCATGGCGTACGAGGATCCGGATCTCCTGGCATGGGTCGGGTGCCGCACGGCACCGGGGCGCTACCCGGTGGAGACGTCGTGAACAGCCTTGTCCGACGACACACCTGGCGCGTCCGTTTCTAGTCCAAGGCCCTGGCCATGGTCCCCGCCCCGCTCCCCGCCGCATCGCACGAGACGGACACTGACGAGGCGCCGCGCCTGCTCATCAGCGACCTCCTGACTTATCTGGAGTCTTACCTCACCCCCGAGCAGGTCCGGGAGGTCTATCGCGCCTACCTGTTCGGCGCCGAGGCCCATCAGGGCCAGTTGCGCCAGTCCGGAGAACCCTACATCTACCACCCCATTGCGGTGGCGCGCATCCTGGCGGACATGCGCATGGACCACAAGTGCCTGATGGCAGCGGTCCTCCACGACGTCATCGAGGACACCCCCTTCGCCCGGGAGCAGCTGGCCAACCTGTTCGGCGAAGAGATCGCCGCCTTGGTCGACGGGGTCAGCAAGCTCACGGCAATCGACTTCAAGTCCCGCGCCGAGGCCCAGGCTGCGAGCTTCCGCAAGATGATGCTGGCCATGACCAAGGACATCCGGGTCATCCTCATCAAGTTGGCCGACCGCCTGCACAACATGCGCACCCTCGGGGTGATGGCCCCACACAAGTGCCGCCGGGTCTCCCGTGAGACCCTGGAGATCTATGCTCCCATCGCCAACCGGCTCGGCATCAACAGCATGCGCTTGGAGCTGGAGGAGCTCGGGTTTGCCCACTACTGGCCCTGGCGCTATCGGGTGCTGGAACGCGCCGCAAAGGGGGCCTGCGGCGCCCGCCAGGAGCTAGTGGCCACGGTGGAGACCGCCATCAAGCGGCGTCTTGCCCAGGAGGGGATCGAGGCCGAGGTCGTCGGCCGGCGCAAGCACCTCTACAGCATCTACCTCAAGATGCGAGACAAGAAGCGTGCATTTGACGAGGTGGTGGACGTCTTCGCGTTCCGCGTTGTGGCGGATCGCGTCGACACCTGCTATCGCATCCTCGGTCTGGTGCACAACCTGTACAAGCCGATCCCGGGGCGCTTCAAGGACTACATTGCCATTCCCAAGTCCAACGGCTACCAATCCCTGCATACGGTCCTGGCTGGCCCAGGGGGGGCCCCCATCGAGGTCCAGATCCGCACGGCAGATATGCAGCGCCTGGCCGAGGCCGGCATAGCCGCCCACTGGATGTACAAGTCCGGGAACACCGACGGCGGCAGCCCCCAGAGCCTGGCCGCGGACTGGCTGCAGAACCTGCTGGAGGTGCAGCGCACCGCCGGGGACTCGGTGGAGTTCCTGGACCACGTCAAGGTGGATCTGTTCCCGGACGAGGTCTATGTCTTCACCCCCAAAGGGCGCATCCTGGTCCTGCCCAAGGGAGCGACCCTGGTCGACTTCGCCTATGCCATCCACTCCGACGTGGGCAATGCCTGCGTCGCCGGGCGGGTGGACCGGCGGCTCGCCCCGCTGCGCACGGCGCTCCGCAGCGGTCAGACGGTGGAGATCATCAACGCCCCTAACGCGCGTCCCAACCCGGCCTGGCTCAACTTCGTCGTCACGGGCAAGGCGCGTTCCAGCATCCGCACTTACCTGCGTAATCTCCAGCGCAAGGAGGCGCAGGTCTTGGGTGCCCGGCTGCTGGAGGCGGAATTGGCGGGTCACCAGATGCGCTTGGAGGAGATCCCGGTGCCCCGCGTGTCGGCCTATCTCGCCGACGCACACTTGTCGAGTCTCGATGCGCTGCTTGCCGAGATCGGTTTGGGCAACCGCATGGCGACCCTGGTAGCGCGTCGGCTGCTGGTCGGCGGTGGCGTTGAGTCACCCCAAGGACAGTCGCCTGCGGGTGGTGCGCCGCAGCCCTTGGCGATCAAAGGGACCGAGGGCATGGTGGTGACCTTCGCCCGCTGCTGCCGGCCCATCCCCGGCGACGACATCGCCGCCTTGTTCAGCCCCGGCAAGGGAATCGTCGTACACCGGCGCGAGTGCCGCAATCTCGGCGATTTCCAGACCCAAAAGGACAAGTGGCTGGACGTGGATTGGGCGGCCGAACCCAGCGGTGACTTCACGACTGCGATTCGTGTGGAGGTCAGCAACCGCTTGGGTACCCTGGCCACCGTTGCTGCCGCCATCGCGGAGTCAGGCTCCAATATCGAGAATGTCCAGTCCAGGGAGCGCGACGGTTTGACGTCGAGCCTGGAGTTCATCGTCACCGTCCGGGGTCGCGCGCACCTGGCCCGAGTCATGCGGCGGCTGCGTCAGATCGCCCAGGTCGTGCGCATCTCCCGGGTCAACCTCTGAGGACGGTGTCGGCGGGGTTGTATCAAAGGCGGGTGCCCTGATTTTCAGATTTATGGGCCGAATCCGGGCGGCCAGACCCGCTGGTCGGGTCCCCTGCCCGGGGTTGAGACGATCCCTGCCCCGCCCCATCCGCCGCAACCCCTTCTCTCAAGTGGTACCCAAATGACTGATATTGCCCCCGACGAACGCCAGGCACTGACCCGCCGTACCATGAACCTGCTCGAGGGCTGGGGGTTGGGGGCGCGCGACATCGGCGTGATCCTGTGTCTGCCGGACTCGGTCAAGGTGCGGGCCATCGCCCGCTTCCGCGAGCAGGATGCCTTTCCGGACGACCCAGAGGTCAACCGCCGCGTCGCCTACCTGCTACGCATCGAGCAGGCCCTGTACACCTACTTCCCGCGCAACCCCGAGATGCGCAACCTGTGGGTGCGGCGTGGCAATCGTCAGTTCGGCCGCAAGGCGCCGCTCGCCGTGATGGTGGAGGATGGGGAGAGTGGCCTGATTGCGGTCCTCTCCCACCTCGACTGTACCTTCGCCTGGGACCTCACCGGATCGAAGGCGAGCTACTGATCGGCGGGCGCTGGCCCCGGCCCTGCGGGATGGTCCCCAGATGCTCGACGAGGTGGGTAAGTCGCCGCTCCGCGGGCCAGGAGTCTGCCTCCGGGCCCCAGGCGTTCGGCAAAATGGAGATTGACCGCCGCGCGGGATGTACCCGGCGGCAAACAGGCTAAGCGGCGTATCTGTGCGCCGTTCCTGGGGTTAGAATCGCGCGCTCTAGCCCACCGTGCCGCCACGGAGCCCTGTGCCTGATGACCCAAGCAGCCCAGTCCGCCGCCTCCCCCCCAAAGCCCGTGCCCGCCGTCTTGCGCCTGGGTGTCCCCAAGGGCAGCCTTCAGGAGACGACCCAGCGTCTGTTCGAGCAGGCGGGGTATCGCTTGCGTGTCTCCGGCCGGTCGTACTACCCGGACATCGACGACCCGGAGATCGAATGCATCCTGATCCGCCCCCAGGAGATGGCCCGCTATGTGGGCGAGGGCATCCTCGACTGCGCCATCACCGGTCTGGACTGGATTCTGGAGACCGGGGCTGATGTGGCGGAGCTGGCCGATCTGCGCGCCCCCTGGCCCAACTACGGGGTGGTGCGCTGGGTGATGGCCGCCAAGGAGGGGTCGCGGTTTGCCAGCGTCCACGACCTACAGGGGGCACGCATCGCCACGGAAGCAGTGGGCATGACCCGCCGCTTCCTGTCGGAGCATGGGGTGGAGGCGAGCGTGGAGTTCTCCTGGGGGGCGACCGAGGTCAAACCACCCATCCTGGCAGATGCCATCGTGGATGTCTCGGAGACCGGTTCCAGCCTGCGTGCCAACGGGCTCAAGGTGATGCACGTGGTGCTGGAGAGCACCCCGCGCTTCATCGCCAACCATGCCTCTCTGGCGGACGCCTGGAAACGGCGCAAGATCGACCGCCTGCTCCTGCTGCTCAACGGCGCCATCGCGGCGGCCAGCCGGGTTCTGCTGTCGATGAATGCCCCCAAGGGGCAGGTCGACGCCATTCTGCGGCTCCTCCCGGCGCTGGCCACCCCAACGGTCTCGACCCTCGCGGACCCGGATTGGGTCGAGCTCAGCACCGTGGTCCCCGAGGGTCAGGTGCGCGACCTGATCCCCCGGCTCTACGAGGCGGGCGCCCGGGGGATTATTGAGCTGCCCATCAACAAGATCATCGAGTAGATACAGCCCTGTGAATGTGCCAGCCCGCCGCATCGGTCTGCCAGCACCCCCACGGATGGCCAGCTGGACCCTCCTGTCGGTTGCCCTGAGCTGGGCTGTCTCCGCCCCGGCGCAGGATACTGCAGTCCCCGAGCCCCTGGGTCTGGACCAGGCCGTGGCCTTCGCGGACGCGCACCCGCGTGCCCAGTCGGACGCGGCGGACCCTGGCACCCCGCCCCGGCGCTTGCCCCTGTATCTGGGTTGCCACGATCTTGCCTTTGGCACCGCTGCGGCGGGCGACGACCCGCGCAATCGCCCGGCGGACGCCCTGCTCGACCCGGTGGACGCGCAGCGCCTGGAGATCCTGGTGCGCTTTCTGGACGTCCTCCTCGCCGACCAGAGTTTCTCCCGCTACAGCGAGGCGATGGCCGTGGCCTACATCCAGTTCGACCGGGCCACCGTTCGACGCGAGCTGGGTCAGGTCTCGGACCTGCGTGTCGCGGAGCTGAACGCCGCCTACCAAGACGTGCGCCAGAGACGTGCCGGCAGCGAGGCGGCCCAGCGCCTAACGCGCGCCCTGCTGGCCCAGGCTATGGACCGGCCGGATGCCCTGCCCCGGGAGCTGACCGCACCCAGGCTCCCCGCCCTGCCCGATCCCCTTCCGGGGCTGAAGGAGGTGGTCGCCGCAGCCGAGGCCGGCAATCGCGCCCTGGCCGAGGTCAAGGCGGCGAAGAACCCAGCGGGGGCCCGGGTCCTGGAGCTGGAGCTGCGACAGCAGGCCGTTGAGCTCCTCATGCGCCTGCAGGCATTGGCCGCAAGCGTCGAAAGCAGCCAAGCCGAGACGGCCCTGCGCGACCTCAATCTCGATGAGAGCCGCGTTCTCTATGAGCAGGAGGCTGCGGCGGATCTGGGGTACTCCATGAGCCAGCAGACGAAGGCCAAACTGGACGAGCAACGCGTCGCCTACTGTCGGGTTCTGGCCTGGGCCGAGCTTCAGGCCCTTCAGGGTCGTCCCGTGTGGCCAATGACCGAAAAGGGGGTATCGCCGTGAGCAGACCGACTGCCGTCATCCTCGCCCTCTGTCTCGGTGTGCCATGGGCCTCCCCGGCGGTGGCCCTGGAGCTCAAGGGATGGCTGGAGTGGGTGCACAAGGTGGAGATGCGCGTCGTGGAGAACGGCGTGGTAGAGGAGGTCGCGGTCAGCGCCGGCCAGCACGTCAAACAGGGCGACCTCCTGCTACGCATGGATCAGCGGGAGGCCAAGGCCGCGCTGCTCGGGGTCAAGGCCAAGGTCGCTCGGGCCCGCATCGCCACCGAGTCCGCCGGGCGTGAGCGGCACCGCAGCCAGGAGCTGTTCGACCGGGGGCTCATCGCCATTGAGGAGCTCAAAGAGGCCGAGCTCAAGGAGGCCGCGGCCATCGCCGAGGAAGAGTCCGCCAAGGCGGCGGAGGCTGCAGCCCAGGTCGCCTTGGAACGGACCGAACTACGCGCCCCCTTCGATGGGATCGTCGTTGCCCGCAACGTCTGGAAGGGCGCGGTGATCTACAAGACCATCCAGCAGGAGCCCCTGATCGTTCTTGCCCCGGACGACAAGATGATCGCGCGCGCCCTGGTCACGGCCTCGGTGCTGCGCCTCTTCCGCCCGGGTCAGTACGCGCGGGTCAAGGTTGCCAATGGGCTGCGCGAGGGACGCATCTACAGCCTCGGCGTCGAGGCGGTAAGGGTCGAGCTACAGGGGGCCGTCTACTACCTGGATGTGATCATCGACCGCTCCCCGACGGAGCCCCTGCGGCCGTCGGAGACGGTGGAGATCCTGTTGCCCTGAAGCCGCACTGAGCAGCTGGAGCGTCCCGGCCTAGCCGGCACAGGCGCGTGCCTGCGCCTTCATCCTGCGGACGATCGCGTAGACTCCAACGTGACGGTTCGGGCTCAGGTGCTCCTCCAGGTGTAGCCCCCGGAATAGGGCATCGACGTCGAGGTCCTCGATCTCCGCCCCAGTCTTGCCGGAGAAAAGCCCCACGAGGATGGCCACTACGCCCTTGATGATGGCGGTGTCGCAGTCCCCGGTGAAAACAAGGGCCCTATCCGGGCCGCCTGCGGGATGGACGGCCGTGTGGACGGTACTCATGCATTCCTTGACCCGGTTCGCCTCTGTCTGGTCCTCGGGGGCCATGGGGGTCAGGCGCTCCCCCAACTCGATGAGGTACTGATAGCGCTGGTCCCAGTCCCCGAGCAGGTCGAAGGTCTCGATGATGTCCGCGATCTCGGCGTCCGACATGGGGCTAGACGCTGAAAGACTCACCGCAGCCGCAGCTCGCCTTGACCTTGGGGTTGCGGAACTCGAAGCCTTCGTTGAGGAGGCTGGTCTTGACGAAGTCCACTTCCATGCCGTCGATCTGGTCCAGGCTGGCCCGGTCCACCACCACCTTGACCCCGTGACTCTCGAAGACCGCATCCTCTGGGCCAAGCGAGTCCGCATAGTCGACCACATAAGCGTAGCCGGAGCAGCCGCTCTTTCTGGTGGCCACGCGCAGCCCGAGGCCTTGGCCGCGTTTACGGAGCATGTCGGCAACGTGACGCGCCGCCGCGTCGGTGAGGACTACTGCCATGGAACTTTCCTCTCGATATCGGAGCTGCCGCCTCGGCCGATCCGAGGCAGGGCATAGGTTGCAACATCGTGAGACGGGAGCCGGACCATCTCCGGCCCCTGTCACCGACCTGATCCATAGATTGGCAACGAGCCGACGGAATTCAACCCGGTCTCCCCGCCTAGCCCCGGCGTCAGTGGCGCTGGCCGACGGTCTCGGCACAGGCCACGGAGGCCATGTCCATCAAGCCCGCCATCAGTAGGCCCCGCCCGCAGAGGTCCACCGTCTCGATCAGTGCCTGTTTATCCTCCGGGTCCAGCGGTAGGTGGGTGCACAAGAGGTTGACCAGCTCGGAGTCGCCCATGTTTTCGACGTCGTCCCACGGGACCTCGACCCCTCGCAAGGTGCAATAGGCGCGCAGCGAGGCCATGAAGTCGTCCCGCGCGGGCAGCCCCTCCTCGGAGCCGTGGTAGTCGATGGCGAAACGCTCCCAGTCCGGCCGCACGCGCCGGTAGCCGCGGCGCATCTCCAACTCTTGCGTCACCTGGAACCGGCAGACGCCGGTCAAGATCATGACGATCCGGCCGTCATTGGTCTCGCTGTAGGAGGTGATGCGCCCAGCGCAACCCACCTGATGGACCTCGGGAGTCTCGTCGAAGGTGGTGTCGGCGCGTGGCTGGAGCATCCCGATGAGGTGATCCGTCCTGAGGGCGTCCGCAACCATGTTGAGGTAGCGAGGTTCGAAGATGTTCAAGGGCAGCTGCACCCCGGGCATGACCACGGCCCCGGCCAAGGGGAAGATGGGCAGGTCCGTGGGTAGGTCGCTGAACTTGGGGAGAAAGGGGCTGCGGAGCATGGTCTCGTCCTGTGCACGCGGGCGGCTCGCCGCGTGCCGCCCCAATGTCCGCTACATGGGGCGGTCAGGCGGCGTTCCCAGGGGCAGGCTCAGTCTGCCGGGCCGAAGTTCATGCCGATGGACAGTCGTAGACCGGGGCTCTGGTTCGCCTCCACCCAATGTGGTAGATCCGGCGGGAAGAACAGGACGATTCCCGGGCTTGGGGTCAGTCGGACGATCAGGGGACCGTCACGCAGGACCAGGTCGCCGCTGCTCGCGGGGACCGCGACATAGTAGACAGCGGACAGCAGCTCATCGTTTTCCTCATGGGTGTGTTCGCTTGTGGTATGGCCTGCCTCCATGGCGTTAAGCCAGAAGCCGCAGCGCAGGAGGCCGGTATCGCCGAGGATGTGCCGTGCTGACTCCTCGGCGAAGGCCAGGACCTCGGACAGTCCGGGGAGCTTGCCGCGTTGCAGATACAGATTCTCGAAACGGCCGGCGATGAAGTGACTGCGGTGGCTGTAGTCCTCGTCCGAGAGCCCCGCGTAGCCCGCGAGGATCCGGTCATTCAGGCGCTGTGCATCCGGCAGCCTGGCCTGGTGCAGGGGGGTGCTGGTCCAAAGCTGGCTGGGGGTGTGGGCGTTCATGGCACGCACCGGCTAGCGAGGCTCCGCCTTGGACCGACGAGCCACAGGCCGATAGTCCCTTGACTCAAAGTCAGCGACCGCGACGGCCAGCTTGTAAGGGGACAGGATTAACATGATTCTCCAGGATTAACAGGATTAACAGGATGATAAGGAGGATCGTCAGACAAAGAAAAATCCTGTCAATCCTGTTTAATTATCCTCAGTGGCCAGGGTCACTTGGCCTCGGGAGCCGGCGCCGCTGGCGCTGCCGACCCCGGCCAGGGCAGGATGGGGACCGCCGAGACGCTGTTCTTGGGGGAGCCCTCGATGATGCGGTCGCTGTAGGTCAGGTAGACCAGGGCGTTGCGCTTGGCGTCGTAGAAGCGCACCACTTGGAGTGTCTTGAAGAGCAGGGAGGTGCGCCGCTTGAACACCGCCTCGCCGTCCTCCTGACCGTTGCGTACTGCCTCCGGCAGCCGGATGGGGCCGACCTGGCGGCAGTCGATGGAGGCGTCGGACGTGTCCTCGGCCACCCCGACGGCCCCGGAGATCCCGCCCGTCTTGGCCCGGCTCAGATAGCAGGTAACCCCGGGGACCTCCTCGTCCTCAAATGCCTCGACCACGATCTTGTCATTGGGTCCGATCCACTTGAATTTGGTGCCGACACTGCCGATCTCGTCCGCACAAACGCTACCGGCGGCGGCCAGGAGGAGGGCAACTGCGATGGCACGGGGGGTTTCAGCGCTGCGCATCGCCACCGCCCCGTCACGCTGCTGTCTCTTGGCTTTCCGTAGCCGGAAACAGTCGGTCCATCTCCTGGCGACTGCGGGTCAGGCAGTCCTCGATGGACACGCCGACGAACCAGTTTCCGGTGAGGGCCAGCCGCGTCCCGGCGAGGGCTTGGTCGATGCGCCGCACCAGCTCGGTGTGGCCCTTTCGCAGCGCGGGCAGGCGGTTGGCGACATACGCGGCCTCGGCCACCTGTTCCGTGGTGATGCCCAGGGCGCGGCAGGCGCGCTCGAGCTGGTCGTCGCGGTCCGTGATCCCCGGGCGGAAGTGAAACGCGAACCCACGCCAAAGGGGGTCCGGGCGATAATCGCGGGAGACCGCCGAATAGAAGATGTCGTCCACCGAGATGAGTCCCGCCAGGGGTGGCAGCGCTTGATCGCTCAGGCCCTGCCGGGGGATGGCCATCACCAGGGTCTCGATCTCCGCCATCGGGATCTCCGCCGCGAGTGGCGCGGCCTGATCCCGCCCCGGCGGTATCAAGCGGGCGGCGGCGTCCGGGCCTACCGCCAGCGTCAGGCTGTCGCAGGTGACCGCGCCGCTGTTGGCGAGCTCGACGCGGAATCCCGTGCCCACCTGGCGGACCTCGACGACGTGCTCATTGAGGCGCACCCTCAGGGCATCCTGGTCGGCGATGGCCTGGGGAATCTCGCTGAGCCCTTGAGGCAGCGTGAAACTCGTCGGCAGGCCCTTGCGCCTGGGCTTCTTGCGAAACAGCAGCTCTGCAGGAAAGTCGTCGGCGGCCTGGCAGATCACGGCCTGAAAGGCAGGCCCGAAGAGATCCCGGTAGTTGGTGTGACCGAGCCCAGCCCCGTAGTATTCCGCTAGTCCCTTGCCCTCTCGGGAAGAGCGCACGAGGCGTGGTAGGGAGGTCACCAACTCGATGGGATGGATGGCGGAGTAGATGGGGCGCCGCTTGCCGCCGCGCCACAACCGGAAGGGGACGCGTTCCTTGGGCGTGATCCGTGCGGTCAGCCCCAGGTCATCGAGGATACTGAGCAGGTTGCCGTAGCTGTTGTAGCAGGTGTGGCTCCCAGCCTCGGTCCAGTAGGCCCCGCAGGCACCGAAGTGATGGCTGTTGAGGGTTCCGCCGACACGGCCGCTGCGCTCGACGACCAGGGTCTCGATGCCCAGGCGGATGGCGAAGTGGGCTGCGCCGAGCCCACTGATGCCGCCCCCGATGACGATGTGGGGAACGTGATCGGTCATGGTCGGCTCACTCGTCGATAGCGTTTGGCGTGCGGAAGCCGATCGGCTCCGCCGGGGCAAGGGTCAGGTAGCTGATGTCGGGGATGCGGGTTGACGCATGGGGCGGGGCGCAGTCCTCCAGGGTCCAGCCCTCACCAGCCACCAAGCTCAGATAAGACGTGTCGATCTCGCGCGGCGCGGCCGGAGGGACAGCCTCCTCGAGGTCAGCCCCCGGTGGCGCCAGGGTCAAGCCGGCAGCCGGAGTCTGGGTCAGGCGCAGAATGGCCCCGGCGTCGCGGAAGGCATCGCGGTAGCGCGCGGCCGTGACGGCGTCCAGGTCTTGCTTGATGATCACGGCCTGGCTGCTGAACAGGCGCTCCAGGGCGTCGGGAGAAAGTTTGAACAGCGCACGCAGGCGCTCGCGTACCACGAGCGGATCGGCCCCCTGGACGAGCTCACCGGCAAATTGGATGTCGAATCTGCTCTCTGCCATGGCGGTCATCCTTTGCTGGCCGGGGCGCACGGGCCACCGAGGGTCCGGACCGACTGCTTTGGTTTGCGATTTGCAAACCGGTGGCAAGTCTACTGCAATCCTGGCTTGAAACGAACGTCGTGCGCCTCGTGCCCCATGCGCAGTTGACCCCGCAAGTGGGGAATGCCGAACCGCTGGCATATAATCTGCGGCCAATTGGGGGCCGACCCCATCGGGCAGGACCTCTCGATCCAGGGCAGCCGGCCGCCGTTTCGGTGCTCTGCCTCCCACCAGGCCGACTGGCGGCCGCTGAATGCAAAGATGGGGTTTGCGATGTACGGGATTTGCGGTTGGTTCGGAACCGTCGGAGACGCTGCGACCTCAGAGGCTGTTCTCGATGCCATGCTGGCCGACTGCGGTGGGGCCCGGAGCCCCGGCGGGGTCTGCGTCGGCGTCACCATTGGGCAGCTTGCCGCCTTGGCACCGTCTGGGGGTGGCGAACGCGGCGCAGCCGCCGAGCGAGTTTTCGCCGATGCGGGGATCCTCGTTGCCGTCTCAGAGACGGTGCGCGAGGCGGGGACTGGACGGCCGCTCGGTGCGGGCGATCTGGCCGATCTCTACCGGGAGCACGGTGACGGTCTGCCGGCTCGGCTCGCGGGCAGTTTCGCCTTGGCGGTCATCGACCGGGAGAGGCAGCGGCTGCTGCTGGCCGTAGATCGGATCGGAAACCGTCCGCTGTACCTGGTGCGCACCGGCGATGCCATCGCCTTCTCGACCCGTCTTGCCGCCCTGCGCCGGATTCCCGGGTTCCGGCTGGAGATCCGCCGGCAGGCCCTGTTCGACTACCTCTACCTGCACATGGTTCCGAGCCCCGGGACCATCTACGCTGGGGTAGAAAAGCTGCTCCCGGCCCAGTCGCTGAGCTTCTCCGCTGCGGGGCGCGAGGCGCGCTTTTACTGGCAGATGCCCTACCAGGATGACAGCCCTGCCCGTTTCGAGGACCTCCGCGAGGATTTTCGGGCCCTCCTACCGCGCGTCGTCGATCGCGCTGCGGCTGGCAATCCGGCCGTAGGGACCTTCTTGAACGGCGGGGCGGATAGCTCCACCGTTGCCGGGACCCTGCGGGAGCTTCGCGGCCAGGCGGTATCGACGTACTCCGTTGGGTTCACCGCCCAGGGATTCGACGAGATCGACTACGCCCGCATCGCCGCACGCCACTTTCACACCCGCTCCAACGAGTACTATGTCACCCCCGAGGACGTGGTGGAGAGCATCCCCGCCGTCGCCGCCTACTGTGACGAGCCCTTCGCCAACGCGTCCATCGTTCCGGCTTACCTCGGTGCGCGCTTCGCTCGCTTCGACGGGACCGAATGTCTCCTGGCCGGCGATGGCGGGGACGAGCTCTTTGGCGGGAAGGAGTGCTACGCCGCCCAGGCCGTCTTCGAGCGCTACCGTTGCATCCCTGCGGCGTTGCGCGAGGGCCTTATTGAGCCCCTTGTAGCACTCTTGCCCTCCGGCAGCCAAGTGCCCCCGCTACGCTTGGCGAAGCGTTACATCGCCCAGGCGAAATTCCCCCTGCCGGACCGCTTGGAGCTCCACAACGCCCTCGAACGTACCCCGTTCGCTGAGGTCTTCGACCCCGACTTCCTGGCCGCCGTGGACGCTGAGGCCCCTCTGGCCAACCTGCGCGAGGTCTATGCCCGTGCCGCATCTGCCGCAACCGTCAACCGCCTGATGCACTTGGATCTCAAGATCAGTGTGGCTGACAATGATCTGCGTAGGGTCAACCAAGCCTGTGGTCTGGCCGGTGTCGAGGTTGCCTGCCCCCTCCTGGACGATGAGATGCTGGAGTTCGCAGCGCGGATCCCGCCTGGGATGCAGGTCAAGGGCGGGCGGCTGCGCTGGTTCTTCAAGCAGGCCTTGGACGATTTCCTGCCCCGCGAGATTATCCAGAAGACCAAACGGGGCCCCGGGCTGCCGGTGGGGATCTGGATGGCTGAACATACCCAACTGCGCGACTTGGCGAGCGACACCATCGGCGGGCTGCGCCGCCGCAACATTCTCCAGCCGGCCTACATCGACCGGGTCCAGGCGCAGCATGCTGACGAACCCGCCTCCGACTCCGGCGCCATGCTCTGGGTACTGGTCATGCTGGAGCAGTGGCTGTCGCACCACGGGCACTGACCCCAGGGCGCGGCACGGCCCCCGCTGGCTGCTCTATGCTTAGCACGAGACAGGCCCACGCATCCGCAGGGTGCAACCTGTGCCCGCGTGGCGCGGTCTCAGTGCACGACCGGACGGAGGCCAACCTCTCTCAAGGCGTGGTCCTACCCAGGATCCGGGCGGTCCGGTGGGAGGCGATTCTCGGAGACGAACATGAGCGCGCGTGAAGACTTCACCCAGTGGGTTGCATCCATCGACCGGGGGGACTGCGGCTACACCTACATCCGGCTCTACCGCGATGCCCCGGAGTGGGTAAAGCACATGGCAGTGAATCGCTTCGGCAAGGGCACCGTCTTCCTGCGTCCACAGGCGGCCCGCCCCAAGGCGGCCTGACCCCCGTTCCGTGAGGCGCCGCCGGGCTTCAGCGGTCCTTTAGTCCGCTATCTCGCGGGCGATCACCTCGCGTTTGACGCCGAGGGCCACAAGCCCCTCTGTCAGCAACTCCAGTTCGTGCGCCGGGCCGGCGAGGTAGAAGCGCATCCCGCGCGGATCCGGGTAGTCGGCCGCCAGCTCGTCGAGGACTTTGGCCACCCCAGACCCGTCCGGCGGCGTCTCGGCGAACTGGGT
The DNA here is from genome assembly GCA_041307765.1 of Chromatiaceae bacterium. GTDB lineage: Bacteria > Pseudomonadota > Gammaproteobacteria > Chromatiales > Chromatiaceae > DYRB01. Next base: position 1,578 of record JBFZCW010000375.1, on the reverse strand, counting down.
ATAGCGGAAGTTGTCCAGCGACTCGGCCATCGCCCGGCACCAGTTGGTCAGGTGATGACTGTCGGCCCTGCTGCTCGCCCAGTAGAGGTGGAAGGCCTCGATCATGTCGATCGACACGGCGTGCTCCAGGATGCTCTTGATTGGGGCGATGCCGTCGTCGAGGGCGATGAAGACCGCGGGCTCGGGGGACCCCTCGTGGAGGACGAATTCCCCCATAGGCCCCCCGACCGTGACCATTTGGTGCGCCGCCAGCTCGGTGAAGGCGGACTCGGCAAGGGCGTCGCCCGAACGGCGGCGCAGGTAGAACTGGAGGTTGCGTCCGTTGCAGGGGCAGCTGGCGATGGGCACCTCGCCGCTGACACCGCTCTCCAGCGTGAGGCGCGCGCGTTGTCCGGCCATGAAGCGCAGGGTCTGGGTGCGTGGGGTCTGGACGTGGAGCAGGAGCAGGTCATCGCTCAGGGGCTCGACCTTGCGCACCCCCGCCCGAATCTCCTGAAGTGGCAGATCCGCGACGCTGAGCGCCTCGGATGCCTCGAGCACCAGGTCCGTCACAGCGGTATTGGAGCAGGTGAGGATGTAGCCCATCTGCTTTTCGCGCTCACTCAGAACATAGTCGTGGTCCGCGGTCTTCCAGACCTCGCCGCTGACGACCCGTGTCTTGCAGGTGCCGCAGTTCCCGCTGGAGCAGCCGTAGGCGAGCTTGAGCCCGGCACGCACGGAGGCGTCCAGGATGGTCTCGGTCCCCTCGACAAAGAACTCGTGACCGCTGGGGATGATCTTGATGCTGGCCGCCATGATGCGCAGGAAGGTGTCTTTCGCGAAGAGTTCGGCCCGGTTGTCGGGCTGGGGATGCTCGGCCAGGGTTTGGCGCTCGGCGGCGAGCCAGGACAGGGCCTCACTCACAGCGGCCTGGACCGTACCTGTCTGGGGGACGGTGTCGGCAATGGCCGCAAGACGCAGCGTCAGGGCGTCGAGCAGTTCCTCCGCTGCGTCGAGGGCCGAGACCTTCTGCACCAGCACCTCCGCCAGGGTGCGCAGGCGCGACATCAGCACATGGGGGCTGGGCAGCACGGCGTCGGCCTGCTGGGTCCGGGGCACGGCGGCGGCTTTGATCGACTCGACGCGCTCAAACCCCTTGTCGCGGTCCAGCCGGACGGTTGGGTAGACGCGGAGCAGGTCACTGATGGCGACCTGGCCTTCGAACGTCTCGATGTCGCCCTGGCGGATGCGTCGCTGCAACTCGGCGCGGCTGACATCCGCCAGGCGGGCGGCACGCGACAGGGTGAGCAGTTCGGGCATAAGGCGGGCTCCTCAGGTTACTTGGGCGGGCGGCACGCGTGCCGGCCCGTCAATGGCCGCCCCGCCCGATCTTGGCGCAGTCCCTGTTACCGGTCGGCCAAAGCCCAGGGTGCGGGCGGCGCAACGCTCTCACAGGCACCCTGGCCCTTCGAAGGCGATGACGTACTGGCCGATCGCGGGGTCCGGGTCGGGCTTGAGCGTGAATACAAACTCGTTGTCGTCGGGCCGGTCTTCCACGGGCTTGTCAACCTCTCGAACGAAGGAACAGCCGACCCGCGT
>JBFZCW010000374.1:0-7199 GCA_041307765.1 Chromatiaceae bacterium | reverse complement strand
CGAGGGCAGAGATCTCCAGGGCGGTGACCCAGTGGGTAGGTCGTCGTTCCACAACGCCGCCCGACTCCCGATAGAGCCGATAGGCGCGGTCCTCTACCCGGTACTGGTCCTGGCCGCCGTCCGCCCGGCGCTTGCGCCGCAGATAGGTCCAAGAGAAGGCGGGCTCGATCCCGTTGGAGGCGTTGTCCGCGAAGGCCAGGCTGATCGTGCCGGTGGGGGCGATGGAGACCAGGTGGCTATTGCGCAGGCCCCGCTCCCGGATGCGCGCGCGCAGCGCTTCCGGCAGGCGGCGGGCGAAGCCCGACTCGAGGTAACGCGCCGCATCGAGCAGGGCGAAGGGGCCCTTCTCGCCCGCCAGGTCCGCCGAAGCCGCGTAGGCAGCATCGCGGAGTCGGCGTGCGGTGTCCGCCGCCCAAGCCCGCGCGGCGTCTGTGTCATAGCGAAGCCCGAGCATGATCAATGCATCGCCCAGACCGGTGAACCCGAGGCCGATGCGGCGCTTGGCCATGGCCTCCTCCCGTTGCTTGGGGAGTGGCCAGTAGGTCAGGTCCAGCACATCGTCGAGCATACGCACGGCCACCCGTGCCACCTGAGCCAGGCCCTCGGAGTCGAGGCGGGCCGCCAGGGTGAAGGGGTCCTGGACGAACCGGGTCAGGTCGATACTGCCCAGGCAGCAGCAGCCGTACTCGGGGAGCGGCTGCTCCCCGCAGGGGTTGGTAGCCGCCAGCCGCTCGCAGTAGGCGAGGTTGTTCTCCGCATTGGCCCGGTCCACGAAGAAGACTCCGGGCTCCGCGTGGTCGTAGGTGCTGCGGACGATGGTGTCGAAGAGCTGCCAGGCACTGAGAGTCCGGTACACCCAGAGACCGTCCTCCCGGCGGTGGGCGCCGGCCGCCATACTGTCCTCGGGGGGCTCGGCAGCGTGCACCAGGTCCCAGGGACCATCCGCCTCCACCGCGGCCATGAAGGCATCGGTGACGGCGACCGAGAGGTTGAAGTTGGTTAGCTCGCCGCGGGCGTCCTTGGCGTGGACGAACGTCTCGATGTCCGGATGGTCGCAGCGCAGGATGCCCATCTGGGCGCCCCGGCGCGCACCCGCGCTCTCCACCGTCTCGCACATGCGGTCGAAGACGCGCATGTAGGACACGGGTCCCGAGGCCCGGCTGCCGGTCCCGTGCACCCGCGCACCTTGGGGTCGGATGGGCGAGAAGTCGTAACCTACCCCGCCGCCCCGGCGCATGGTCTCCGCCGCCTGGGCGAGCGCTATCATGATCCCGGGTCGGCCCCCCTCCTCCCCCAGCACGGAGTCCCCCACCGGCTGGACGAAGCAGTTGACCAGGGTCGCCTGGATGGCAGTCCCCGCCGCGCTCATCACCCGCCCCGCCGGGATGAAGCCCGCCTCCAGCGCTTCCAAGAAGGGGCCCTCCCAGGCGGCGGGGTCGACCTCCACCGCGGCCAGGGCCCGCGCCACGCGCTTCCGAACATCGGACAGGGTGCGCTCGTCCCCCTTGGCGTACTTCTCGCGCAGAACGTCGCGGGAGATGGGCTGCATGTCATTGGTGTCCATGGTGTTGATAGTAGCGCGCCGGGACCGAGCCGCGGGAACGATCCTGGAGACCCTGGGCAAGCGGTTGTCAGGCGGCTCCAGGACCGTCCCGGCAAGGCACTGGCGCACGGCCGCCCAGACAATGTTTACACTCGCGCTTTGAGTGGCTTAGGCTTGCGGGACCGTTCGAGCCACTGGGGCGCAACACCCATGAGCCTCAGCGTCAAGCTCAGAGCCCTACGCCAGCCCGTCCGACCCACGGTGGTCTGCCGCCATCTGAGCCAACTCGCCCTGCTGCTCGCGCCGCTGATCGCGGTGCCAACCCTGTTTGCCTACGCAAGCGGCGATTGGCCCTTCGCCCACCGGCTGCTGCTCGCCGCCCTGCTACCTTCCCTCGCGCTGGGCGCCTGCGCCCGGCTCCCCGCCCCGGCGCGTCCAATCCAGGCGAACGAGGCACTGGTCGTCTCCGCGCTCGCGTTCGTCCTTGCCGCGACCCTCATGACCTACCCGCTCGGCGCGGCCGGTCTCCCTGCCCTGGATGCCTGGTTCGAGTCCGTGTCGGGGGTCACCACCACGGGTCTCAGCATGGTGCCTGACCCGCAGAACCGCTCAGACGCCTTCCTGTTCACCCGCGCCTGGATGCAATGGTTCGGGGGACTCGGGATGGTGGTGCTGTCGCTTGCCTTGGCCGCCGGGCGGCCGGCCGACATGCGCCGCCTGGGGGATGCGGGGAGCGACGAGGAGAACCTCGACGAAAGCGTCCGACTGCACGCCCGGCGGGTACTTGCGGTGTACGCTGGCATGACCGTCCTGGGGCTGGCCCTGGTCTGGGCTGCGGGCGTACCCCTGTTTGAGGCCGTGATCCACACCCTGGCCGCCGTCTCCACCGGCGGGTTCTCCGGTTTCACGGACAGCCTGGCGGGGCTCGACCGCTGGGGTCAGCTGGCGTTGGGGGTCGTGGCCTGCGCGGGTGCCCTGCCCTTGCTCCTGTTCCATCGGGCCTATGCCCGTGGGCTGAGCCAGCTCTGGGTGGACCCCGAGCTCCGGGCCTTGGGAGCCGCCCTGCTGCTGGTGACCCTGCTCCTTTGGTGGCTCGGCCGCCTGACGCCGGCCGATGCCCTGGCCCAGGCGGTATTCGCCCAGACCACCACCGGCTACTCCACCCTGGACCTGGCTGGGCTGGATCCCGCGGCCAAGCTGGTGATGATCCTGTCCATGGTCACTGGCGGCGGGGTCGGCTCCACCGCGGGGGGTATGAAGCTCCTGCGGGTGTTGGTCATGATCCGGATCATCCAGCTCGCGATCCTGCGCGTGCAGATCCCCCGCCACGGTGTGCTCCAGCCGGAGCTCGGGGGCCGGACACTGGAGGCGCCCCAGATCGAGCACGCGCTCCTTCTGCTCCTGCTCTACCCTCTGGTGATCTTGATGTCCTGGCTGCCCTTCCTGGTCCTCGGGTACCCACCGCTGGACGCCCTGTTCGAGATCTGCTCCGCCATGGGAACCGTGGGCCTATCGGTCGGCATCACCGGTCCGGACCTGGACGACGGGCTCAAGCTCCTGCTTAGCCTGGATATGCTGCTGGGCCGGGTGGAGATCCTCGCCCTGCTGGTACTCCTGTATCCTGGCACCTGGTACAAGCGGACCTAGGGAGTCCAACCATGCGTTTCGTCTTCGTCGGCAGCGGTACCCTGGCTGTCCTCACCGGCCGCATGCTCGCGGAGCGCGGGCACGAGGTCGTCGTCATCGAGCGCGACCGGGCGGTGATCGACGCGCTCCAAGAAGAGCTGGATGTGGGCTTCCTCCACGGCGACGGCACCCGCCCGGCCATCCTTCGGGAGGCCGACCCCGAGGCAACGGACCTGCTGTTTTGTCTCACCCACGACGACCAGGCCAACATCATCGCCAGCCTGGTAGCCCGCTCCCTGGGCTACGCCCGGGTGGTGACCAAGATCGAAGACCCCGAGTTGGAGCACATCTGCGGAGAGCTCGGCCTCGCCAACTCGCTGGTGCCCATGCATACGGTAGGCCGCTACCTGGCGGACATGGCCGAGGGCCAGAACATTATCGAGATCTCGGACATTCTGCGCGGCGAAGCACGCATCTTCTCGTTCCGGGTCAGTGAGGGACAGGCGGTCCCCATCGCCGATCTGGCCCTGCCAAGCGCGGCACGAGCCGTCTGCATCTACCGCAACGGCAACGATTTCCTCTTCGCCGAGCCAGACACCCGGCTCAAGCCGGACGATGAGGTTGTAGTCTTCACCCGCGCCAGCGCCCTCAAGGTTCTGCGGGAACGGTTCGGATGAGTCTGGAGCGACGCATGGACCTATCAGCGGTCGGGCGCCCCCATCGACTAGCCAGACCCAGCCCGGGGACTCGACTTCCGGTGCCGCAGGATCCTCGGTCCTGAAGGAACCGGGCGCGATACCCATGCAGCCCGACACGCCGGGGCGCCAGACGGCAACCTTCCCCCGCCTGTTCCTCCAGGCCCTGGGGGCCAGCGCGCTGTTCGTCTTCGCCCTCCCCCTGAACCACGTCGCCTGCTGGGGCCTGTTCGTACTTGCCGCACTGATCGCTTGGCCCATCTGGATCTACCGCAACGAGGTGACCCTGTTCGAGCGGCGGATGCTCCTGGAGCACCTGACCCGGACGGACAGCGGCCTTCGGCGCTGGCTCTGGGCGGGAACCCTGACACGCGTGGTCCAGGTCGTCGTCGCACTGGCGCTCGCACTTCTGCTCCTGGTCCTGGCCGCACGCCTGACGGCCGAGCACTGGGCTGTCCTGGCGTTGGACGTCCTCGTGTTGTCCCTGTTGGTGGAGCCGGTAAGGCGCGGCCTGCGGGGTCAGGTCCAGCACCAGCGCCTAGGCCTCATCGCCCGCCGCTGGCCCCTGCTCGGGATCAACCTGGGCCTCCTGACCCTGGCCTTCGTGGCCATCGACTTCTTCCTCGCCGGCACGCCCGACACCCGCGCCCTCCCCTGGCACCAGGTCGCGGAGGATGCCTTCCGCGCCGAGGGGCTGGCCGCCGTCTGCCCCCCCGCCGGTTGGGCCCTGGGGGCACTTGCCGCTGCGGAGGCCGTGACCCGGCACGCGGCCCAGCTTGCCATCCCGAGCCTGCCGGACCGGGGGCTGCGGATCGCGACCTGGGGTCTGGTCCTGGTCCACGCGGGGGCCCTGGCCTATCTGTTCACCCGGATGCAGCTCGGGATCATCGCCCTGGTGGAGCAGCGCGCTTCACCCAGAGAGTCTGAGGGCACCTTCACCCGGGCCTTCGTCTACACCATCTTGATCTTGGCCATTCCCTACCTCTACGCCACCGCACGGCTCGCCAACCTCGATCCCGCGCGTCTGGCAGCGGAGGCCCGCCAGGCGGTGGACTGGATCGATCCCTGCCGGCCCGACCCGGAGGCCCGAGCGGCCCTGCTCACCGCCTTGAGCGACGACCTGGATCGGGCACGGCTCCGGGCCACGGAGTCGGCAGCCAAACGCATCGACACCGAGTTGGACTCCCTGTTCGCGCGTATCGCACCCGGCGTCGACGCGTATCTCGACTGGTACTTCACCGTGATCGGCGAGTACGAGCGCCTAGCCGCCTTGGCGACCGGCGGCTTTCTCGATCTGATGGGGGAGCAACTGGAGCGGCATCTGTTCCTGGATACCCGATTTGCCGAGCAGTTGGAGGGATTGGATGCCGCCATTCAACGTGAATCCACCCGCACCCTGACGGACGCGGCAGAGCGTCTGGACCAGGAGGCCGGGGCCCGGGTCGCCAGCGCACCTTGCGCCTTCGCCGGGCTGGACTTGGCATCCCTCGGCACAGCAGTTCTGGGCCTCTCCGCCCTGGGTGATTTGGAGCGGGACGGGCTGCGCGCGGCCACCGCCGCGGGCGGAGGGGCAGCGGCGGCCGTGGCCACCAAGATGCTGGCAAAGCAGACCGGTGCCGCGGTAGCCGCCAAGCTCACCGCGAAGAAGGGCTTTCAAGCCGCGGCGGGTCTGGCGGGCAAGGTCGCGGCCAAGAAGGGCGGCTCGATCCTGCTGTCTGCCGCCGGCGGGGCCGCCCTGTGCTCGCCCGGCGGACCCGCCGCGGCGATCTGCGGCATCGTGGCCGGGGCGGCGGCCTGGCTCGCCGTGGACAAGGCCATGGTGGAGATCGATGAGGTGCGTCTGCGCGAGGAGATGCGCGGGGAGATCCTCCAAGCCCTGGAGGAGCAGAGGCCTGCCCTGGCCACGGCCCTCAAGGCACGAAACGCGGCAATCATCGATGCAACGGCCGGGCAGATCCAAGCCGGCATGGAGCGGATCTTCATACCTGCGCGGGATGGAATCTGAGGGTGGGGGCGCACCCCCACCGGGCAACAGCAGGTTTCGACTAAGCCCGCACCAGTCCCCAGCCAACGGGATTGAAGGTATGGTGTCCCGTCCGGGCGAAAGACACCGTGCCAAGCCTGCCCAAGGTTCCCATTGCCCCCGTTGCCCCCGCGCAGGCTGTTCAAGCCAGGCGGATGGGGATGGACCGTACCGGCTTTCCGGTCAGCACGAACACCGCGTTGGCCACCGCCGGGGCGGCCGGCGGCACGCCCGGCTCGCCGATGCCGCCGGGGTGTTCCCGACTCCGCACGATGTGCACGTCCACCTCCGGCATCTCGTCGATGCGCAACAGTGCAAAGTCGTCGAAATTCCGCTGCACGGGATGACCGTCCTGGATGGTGATCTCGCTCTTCAGGGCCGCGGTCAGGCCGAAGGCGATGGCACCCTCCATCTGGGCTCGGATGGAGTCGGGATTGACGACCATGCCGCAATCCACCGCGCAGGTGATGCGATGCACCCGTACCCGGCCCCGCTCGATGGAGACCTCAGCGACCTGCGCGACGAAGCTGCCGAAGGACTCGGCCACCGCGATGCCATGGGCATGTCCGGCCGGCAGGGGCTGGCCATAGCCGGCCTTATCCGCGGCGAGCCTCAATACCCCGGCATGCCGCGGGTGGCCCTCCATCAGCTCCAGTCTGGCCTGCAATGGGTCCTTGCCTGCCAGCGCGGCCAGCTCGTCGAAGAAGCACTCGGTGATGTAGGCATTCTGCGAGCTGCCCACCGAGCGCCAGTAGCCGACTGGGATGCCGGGGTTGACCATGGCGAAGCTGACGAACAGGTTCTCGATGGCGTAGGGGATGTTTTTCGCCCCTTCGGTGTTCGACCCGTCGCTTGCGCCTGTGACCCGGCCGCGTTGCTGCTGACCTCGGATGGAGGCGCCGGCGATGCGGTGCTCCCAGGCGACGATCCTGCCTTCCTCGTCCACGCCGCCCCGCATCCGGTTGTAGGTGGCGGGGCGGAACTTGTCGTAGAGCAAGTCGTCCTCCCGGGTCCAGATCACCTTCACCGGTTTGCCCACCGCCTTGGCGCATTCCACCGCTTCCACCACGAAATCCGAATCGCCCCGGCGACCGAAACCGCCGCCCAGGTAGGTGGTGTGCACCTTGACCCGCTCCCGGGGCAGACCGGTGAGCTTCATCGCCACATCCTGGGCGCCGGTCTGGCCCTGGGTCGGCACGTAGACATCACAGCCATCGGCGCGCACGTCGGCGGTGGCGTTCATCGGCTCCATGCAGGCGTGCGCCTGGTAGGGCACGCTGTAGACCGCTTCGAGGGTCTTGGCCGCGCGCTT
>JBFZCW010000373.1:0-3512 GCA_041307765.1 Chromatiaceae bacterium | reverse complement strand
GTCCTGTCGCGCATGGTCGATGCGGTGATGATCCGCACCTTCAGCCACCACACCCTGGAGCGCTTCGCGGCCCATTCCCGGGTCCCGGTGATCAACGGGCTGTCCGACCTGGCCCACCCCTGTCAACTCCTGGCGGACATGCAGACCTAGAAGGAGCACCGCGGGGACATCCGCGGGCGCCGCGTCGCCTGGATCGGCGACGGCAACAATGTCTGCAACTCGTACATCAACGCCGCGCGAGTCTTCGATTTCCACTTGGTGATCGCTTGCCCCAAGGGATTCGAGCCGAATCCCGCGGTGTTGTCTGCGGCCGGGGGGCGCTGCGAGATCCTACGCGATCCACAAGATGCGGCTGCCGGAGCCGATCTAGTGGCCACAGACGTCTGGGCCAGCATGGGTCAGGAGGAGGAGCAGCGCCTGCGCGAGGCGGCCTTCGCCGGGTATCAGGTGAACGAGGCTGTAATGGCCGCCGCTGCCCCGGATGCCTTGTTCATGCACTGTCTGCCGGCTCATCGCGGCGAAGAGGTTAGTGCCGCCGTCATCGACGGCCCCCAGTCGGTCGTTTGGGACGAAGCGGAAAACCGCCTGCACGCTCAGAAGGCCTTGCTGGAAATGCTGCTCTTGCGCAAAGACTGATCGCCACAGCCGTGTCCGCGTCCGCGCCGGCCATCGAAAGGCCTGGAATGGCTTATGTAGGCCGACCCGCAGAGCGCCCCAGGCTAGAACCATCAACCGCCTCCGAGGTGCCATGTGAGACGTCTTTCCCTCCTCCTGCTCTTCCTCTGTGCCCTGTCCCAGGCGCAGGCCGAAACCCGCTACGTCACCGACCAGTGCAACGTCGCGATGCGTAAGGGAGAGGGCCTCAAGTACAAGATCTCCCGGATGCTGCCGAGCGGGACCATGCTCGAGGTCACTGGAGCCAGCGAGGGCAGCGGTTATGTGAAGGTACGCACGCCGGAAGGCACCGTCGGCTATGTCGCGGCCACTGAACTCCAGGCAGAGCCGCCCGCACGGGATCGCCTCGCAGTCCTGGAGGCCAGGCTGGTGGAGCTACAGCAGGCCCCCGATACCCTTGCCCGACAGCTCAGCACCCTGCAATCGGAGCACAAGGCGCTGAAGACAGACCACGAACAGGTGCGGGGAGAACGGGACCGACTGCAGCAGCAATTGGCGACGCTGCGCAACGCCTCGGCCAACATCGTCGAGATCACCAATGATCGTGCGGACTTGCGCAACCGTGTAGCGGAGTTGAGCCGCCAAGCCGCAGACCTCGAGCAAGAGAACCGCGACCTGAGCCTTCAGACGAATCAGCGCTGGTTTATGATCGGGGCTGGTGTTGTGGGCGCGGGAATTCTAGTCGGATTCCTCCTGCCCAACATCCGGCTTCGACGCCGCAAGAGCTCCTGGGGATCGCTTTGATCTGCATGCCAAAGAGGGCCAACCGCTCCAGGTCCAACCGGCTAGGCTAATTGGGTCAGGTCCCGCACGGCCCCACGAGCGGCACTGGTGGTCAGCGCTGCGTATGCCCGCAGGGCCACAGAGACCTGGCGCCGACGGTCCACCGGCCTCCAGGCGTTGGTGCCCTGCTCGTCCATCCTGCGACGCCGCTCCGAAAGGGCATCCGCAGAAACCAATAGCTCGATGCGCCGCGCAGGGATATCGATCAGGATGCGGTCGCCCTCGGCCACCAATGCAATGACTCCTCCCTCCGCCGCCTCGGGGGATATGTGCCCGATGGACAGGCCCGAGGTACCGCCGGAGAAGCGTCCGTCCGTGATCAGGGCGCAAGCCTTGCCGAGCCCCTTGGACTTCAGATAACTGGTGGGGTAGAGCATCTCCTGCATTCCGGGCCCCCCCTTTGGGCCCTCGTAACGGATGACGACCACGTCGCCCGCCTGAATCCGATCACCCAGGATCGCCGCGACGGCCGCCTCCTGGCTCTCAAAGACCCGAGCGGGTCCGGTGAAGGTGAGGTTTGCTGCGTCCACGCCGGCGGTCTTAACGATGCATCCATGGTCCGCCAGGTTTCCAAACAAGACGGCAAGGCCCCCGTCGCGGCTGTAGGCGTGCTCCAGATCCCGGATGCAACCTTCCGCGCGGTCCAGGTCGAGATTGGGCCACTGGCGATCCTGACTGAATGCGACCTGGCTCGGCACACCGCCAGGGGCGGCCAGGAAGCGGGCTCGGACTTGCGGTAAGTCGGTGCGCATGACGTCCCACTGGTCCAGCGCCTCACCCAGAGTCGCGCTATGCACCGTGGGCACCCCCCCGTGCAAGAGGCCAGCCCGGTCCAACTCCCCTAGGATACCGATCACACCCCCGGCACGATGCACGTCCTCCATGTGGTAGCGCTGGCTCGCCGGCGCGACCTTGCAGAGGTTCGGGACCTGGCGACTCAATCGGTCGATATCCGCCATGGTGAACGCCACACCGGCCTCGTATGCCGCAGCCAGGAGATGCAAGACGGTGTTGGTGGAACCACCCATGGCGATGTCCAGGCTCATGGCATTTTCGAACGCGGCGAGGCTAGCGATGGAGCGAGGCAGGGCGGAGGCGTCCTCCTGCTCGTACCAACGCCGCGCAAGTCGCACCACCAGCCGCCCTGCCTCCAGGAACAATTCCTTTCGTGCGGCATGGGTCGCCAACAGCGAGCCGTTCCCGGGCAGACTGAGCCCTAAGGCCTCCGTCAGACAGTTCATGGAATTGGCGGTGAACATCCCGGAGCAGGAGCCGCAGGTCGGACAAGCCGAGCGCTCGATCGCGGCAACGTCCTCATCGCTCTCCTGTGGATTGGCGGCGGACACCATGGCGTCGACTAGATCCAGCTTCAGCTCGCCCCGTTCGCCGAGCCGAACCTTGCCGGCCTCCATCGGGCCACCAGAGACAAAGACAGTAGGGATATTGAGTCGCAGAGCCGCCATCAACATGCCTGGGGTAATCTTGTCACAGTTGGAGATACAGACCAGGGCATCGGCGCAGTGGGCATTGACCATATACTCCACGGAGTCGGCGATGATGTCCCGGGAGGGCAGCGAATACAGCATGCCCCCGTGACCCATGGCGATCCCATCATCCACCGCAATGGTGTTGAACTCCTTCGCCACGCCTCCCGCAGCCTCTATTTCGCGGGCCACCAGCTGCCCCAGATCCTTCAGATGGACATGCCCCGGAACGAACTGGGTGAAGGAGTTGGCCACCGCTATGATCGGCTTGTCAAAGTCTCCGTCCTTCATGCCGGTGGCCCGCCAAAGGGCGCGGGCGCCTGCCATGTTGCGGCCATGGGTGGTGGTACGGGAGCGATACTGGGGCATGGCAACCTCGATGAGCCGGATCAGTCGAATCTTTTAGGACGGACGGGACAGTATAAGGGAACTCAGCCGCCTGGCCCGGCTCGCAAAGCACCAACTGCGTACCAACGCACTACACACCTCCCTCTCAACTTGGGCTAGGTCCTTGGGTTCCCCGCGCCAGGCCCACGCGCCGAAGAGCCCGTCGAGAGGCACCCACGCGAA
>JBFZCW010000372.1:0-2777 GCA_041307765.1 Chromatiaceae bacterium | reverse complement strand
GCTCTTCCGATCTAACCCAAGCCGCCGACCCCAAGCAGGTCGGTCACAAAGGCATAGGCGGACCCGTTCCAGGCGAATAGGACCGGACAGCTTGAGAGCTGGCGCTGCGTCTCGACGATGCGGTGCACGTCGCCTGCTGCCAGTGCCAATTCGCTCTGAAAGACGCCGTCGGACCAGTCGATGGCGGCAAAGTCGGCCTGGGTGGCGGTGCCGATTCCCAGGGTCAGCGGCTGAAGGTCCTGACCCGGGCCGGAGCGGGGGCGCAGGTTCGAGGCGATCCCCCAGTGCGATCCGACGCGCAGGGCGATGCTTGTCCCTACTCCCGAGGCGTTGGAGCGCATGGCTCGTGACGCATCCGCCATGCCGGTTGGGCTTAGCGCGACAAAGGCCCCGCGTCCCGGTCCGGGGGGCCAGACGAGGAGGCCCCTGCCCGTCAGGGCAACCAAGGAGGGACCAGCGGCAGGCTCCAGCAACACAGGGGCTGCCCAGGTCAGGGATCCGCTGGTCGGGGGCTTGTCTGCGGCGAGTTGCCGTCCCCCGGCGGTGAGGGCGGACCAGCCCCAGGGACCTGAGGCGACCAGGTCCAGGGTTCCGTCACCATCCAGGTCGGCCAGGGCGAGCTGGGCCCACGGGGCTCTGGCGGCCAGGGCGAGCATTGCAATGTCCTCGGCACGGAATGCGCCTGAGTCGTCGCGGCGCCAGCGCTTCAGGCCACCGTCGGAATCCAGGCTGTACAGCTCGACGGCGCCGTCGGCGTCCAGGTCTGCCGCCAGGGCAGCTACGATGGGTGTCTGGAGAAAGTCCCCCAGCCCCTCCGCCGGGCGGTAGGCCCAGAGGCGGTCGTTGAGCCAGGCCTGGTGCGGGGGGGTGGCCCCGATGACGATCAGGTCGGTGTCCCGGTCGGCGTCGAGGTCTACCGGCAGGATCTGCCGACCACCGCCCCCTCCGGCTGGGGGTCCTGCGATGCCGCGCTCCGCCGCAAGTGGGCGGAAGGTCCCGTCGAGGTTATTGTTGAGCAGCTCGTTGGGGCCATCGGCGCTGACCAGGAATAAGTCCAGGTCACCGTCGTGGTCGGCATCCAGGAAGGCGCCGTCCACCGTGTCGGTATGGCCCGCAGCCGTCCCGGTGGCCGCCGTCACGTCTTCCCAACCTCCAGGGCTGACCTGACGCCGGAGCTGATTCGGTCCGCGGCGGGCGAGGTAGACGTCGACTAGGCCGTCGTTGTCGTAGTCGCCCCAGAGGGCGGCGTTGACGGCGGGGATCCCGGCCAGCGGATGCTTGGGTTCGGCCTTCAGGCCTCCGCCAGGTCGCCCCCGCAGGACCAGGGTTCCACCCTCGGGCCCGCCAGTGGGCACCAGGAGGTCCAGGGTTCCGTCGCCGTCAAGGTCAGCCACGGCGACACCGAGGGGTCGGGCCTCTTGTGTAGGCCAGATAAGCCCATCGCCGCCCTCCACGGTGAAGGGTTGAGGTGCAGCAAGGACGGGACCCGGTGGCAAGGCACCCGGCGCTGGGCTGAGGACTCCGAGGACAAGGGCTTCGGCCTTGGGACCCATGCGGGTGTACTTGAACTCGGCGAGCCTTGCCTGGGGGTTGTTGGCAAGCCGCTGGTAGGTTTCCATCAGGGCACGGGCCTCGTCGCGCCGGCCCAGGCGCTGCTCCGCCTGGAAGGCCCCGTAATAGGCACTGCGTAAGTAAGGGTCCAGGGCCAGCGCCTTGCGGTACCAATCGAGGGCCTTGGCGTGGTCGCCCTGCTGGGCCAGGCACTGGCCGAGGTAGTAAGCGGCATAGGCGTCGGCGGGATCGGCCTCGGCCACTGATCGGAAGTGGCCCAGGGCGTCCCCGGGGGAGGAAAGGTACAGGCGCAGGAGGCCCGCGACATACTGTGCCCGCAACTGCCGCGGGTCGCGCGCGATGACCTCCTCGACCAGGGCAAGGGCGGCGGCCTCGTCCCCCTCCTGCTGGCGGTTTAGGGTGGCGATGGCCTGGTTGACTGTCAGGTCCGCGTGGGTCGGGTGGGTCTGGACCAGGGCGGCGAAGGTGTCCCGGGCGGGGGCGTAGTCGAAGCGCCCCATGAGTCCGACGCCGCGGTTATTCTCGGCGACGGCGGCGGCGTCCAGGGACGCGGGGCCGGCCGTGTGGTTCCCGGGGGCTTGGGTCCGGGGTTCCTCCTGAGTCGGAACCGGGGTCTGCGGGGCCTCGGAGCAGGCGGCGAGGAACAAGGCGACGCCGAGTGCGATGTGCGGTATGAGGGACTTGGGGGTTGGATCGCGTTGCATGGGGGGGGCAGGGCGGGTGAGCGCAGCGTGACTCAATCGGGGGTCGACCCAGTCTGCGGCTAATAGGCCGCCCGGGTCGGGTATTCCTGCATCGGCCCCCTTGCGGGCAGCGGCGGGGGGTAGAAGATCGGGTCCTGATCCAGCCAGGGTGCCCGGCAGGGGGCGCCTGCCTGGTAAAGGGTCAGATTCGCCTGGAGCCGAGGCAGGTCGCCGAAGCGTCCGGCCGCGGCGGTCGCCATCAGGGCGTTGTTCTGCAGGGCCGCGGCGCCCGCGAAGTACCCCATCTCGGCCTGAGCCATGGCCAGGGTCTCGGCGTTCTCCAGGGTGTTGGCCCGTTCGAACAGTCCCTGAGCCAGGGCCAGGGCCCGGGGGCCGTCGCGTACGGCTGCCGCCGGGCTGGCAGCCAGGAGCCTGGCCAGGGCGAGACCCAGGGCGGCATCTTCGGGGTGGTCCCGCAGCGCCGACTCCAGCACCTCGCGGGCCTCGCCCTGTCGCTCCGGC
>JBFZCW010000371.1:0-7483 GCA_041307765.1 Chromatiaceae bacterium | reverse complement strand
AGGCCCCGCGGCCCCAAGGCCGCGGGGCCTAGGTCTTTTGGCTCGCGCCCGCGCCGCGGGCCGACCTGCGCCTGGGTTATCCTTGCTAGCGACCGTCAAGCCGCCCCACTGGAGGACCAGGAGCCTGCGATGCACAGCCCAGACGACACCATCCGCTTCAGCGTCTCCCTGCCCCGCCCGCTCCTGGAGGAGCTCGACCGGCGCGTGGTTGCCAAGGGCTACGCCTCACGCTCCGAGCTGGTCCGCGACCTGATCCGCGAGCGCCTGGTGGAGCAGACCTGGGAGGATCCTGCGGCCGAGGTGGCAGGGGTCCTGACCATCGTCTACGACCACCACCAGCGCGACCTGACCCAGCACATGCTGGACATCCAGCACGACGAGTTCGTCCACGTGGTGGCCACCACCCACGTCCACCTGGACCATCACAACTGCCTGGAGACCATCATCATCCGCGGTCTTCCGGCCGACATCGAGCGCATGCGGCTCATGATCGGCGGGCTGCGCGGGGTACGGTTCTCCGCCTTGACGCGGGCATCGCGCCTGGAGCGGTGACCCCTCAGGTCACGGCTGCCGGCGCACCGCCCTCCTCCTCCACACTGTTGGCCAACAGGTGGGATAGGACCAGGCTGGCCAGGACGAACCCAAGGAAGAGATAGAATCCGGGCTGGAGGGCAGTCCCGTTGGTGGTCAGGATGTCCACGGCGGCCCCCACCCCCGCGATGCCCTGCAACTGGCTGGCCACCAGGCCGCTGAAGCCGACGTAGGCCATGAAGATGGCAATCACCAGGACATCGGCCATGGACCACTTTCCGGACTTCAGCGCAAAGAAACGCACCACACCGGAACGGCGCAGCCCCCGCCAGTCCGCCAGGTAGACGAAACCGGCGGCCACCTTGAGCAGCGGGAACCAAACGCTGAAGAGGACCACCAGGAAGGCGACCAGCACCATGTCCGCTTTGCCGCTGAGGGCGAGAACGGCGACCACGTCGAAGATGCTCTTGGACTGGAAATAGAGCACCTGGTCGCGGAAGACCACCGGCTCCCCGAGGAGCTGGAAGCTCAGCTCGGCGATGCGCGCGTCGATCTCGATCATTGGGGTCATCAACCCCCCCGCCAGCAGGACCACCCCAGCGAGGGTCAGCACCGCCATCCGGGCCAGGGTCAGGCGCCGGCTGCGGTAAAGGCAGAAGGCAAAGAGCCCCGCCACCAGGACGCCCTCTGCCAGGGTCAGCGCCACCGCCTTGCGCTGCCCGGCGGTGCTGGCCTCTACGAGCAAGGCCTCGCAGTCCGTAACCGCCGCGCAGCCGTGGCGCGCCAGGACCGCCTCCAGGGCCGAGCGGTCGGTGTGCCCTGAGGTGGTCCCGGACACCTCCCTGAGCATGGCCGCGAGCTGGTCCTGAACCTTGCGCTTGGGCTCGGGCTTGCCAAGCTCATCCAGGATGGCGTCGGCGTAGACCGGCACGCGCTCGCGCAGCTCCCCGACGTCCACCAAGGCGTCCTGGACCATCTGGCGCACGGCCCCGGTGACACGCTTGTGCAGCGGTCCCTCATGGTTGCGTTGGCGCAGGTGATCGTCCACCTCCACGATGAGCCGATCCAAGACCAGGGCGACGTTGTCCCGGACCTCCGGACGATTGGCGTCCGTCAGCTCGAAGCCGTCGATCTTGTGCCCGAGGATGGCGGCGACGCGCTCGACCCAGGCGTCGGCATCCAGCAGCCCATACTTGATGTCGCGCAGCTCTGCCAGATCGGTGCGCTGCGCCTTGACCTGATCGACCACGACGATCAAATAGCCCATCAGGACCGCGGCGGCCAGGGCCAGGCTGGCCGCGAGCGTCGTTGCCGCGTACCCCCGAATCTCCGTCCAATCGCTCATGACACCTCAGCACCCGTTGCGACCCACCGGGGCCAGGGGAGCAGTCTCGCAGAGGTGCGGCACGAGCGGAAGCCGGCGGGCGAGGCTGCCCGCGCCGACGGGCCTGGGGGCACAGTGCCGACGGCCGGGGTAAGATGGCCCAGCCGCCACGCCGAGGAGCACAGCCATGTCCCAGATGCCCGACCGCCACGAGCAGATCCGCCTGGTCCACGCCAACTTCATCCGCCAGGTGGTGGAGATGAGCCAGAACCCGGACCGCCGCCGCGACCTGGAGGCACTGCTCCAGGGGGCCGAGCAGCAGGGTTGGTCTGTCCTGGTGGGCGCGGTGCGCCGCATCGCCCGAGGGGAGCGCAGCCCCGCGGTCTTCGCCGGGCTCGACGAGGAGGATCAGGTGATCGCCGAGTCCATCCTGCGAGGGCTTCAGGACCCGGCGACCCTGCCCGACCCCGCCAAGGCCCAGGACGCCTCCCTCGCTGCCCCAGGCCTGGCCCACATGATCCACGCCGCGGCCCGCGGCAACGCCCAAGCCCTCATCCTCGTCGGCAACATGGCCGATCAGATGAGCAAGGTCGGCGGCGGCATGACCCGCCTCGCGGGGGTCATCCGCCCGCTCATCGACGGTGAGCGCGACCCCGCCCGCCTGTGCCGCGGGATGGACGCCCGTACCGAGCAACTGGTGCTGGAGATCCTCGCGGAGCTGAGGCGGCTGCAGGCCCACTGACGGGCCCCCCGACGGTAACGACGGGGAGCGCCGCGAGGGCGCCCCGCCACATGTGACCGGGTCGGGCGCGAAGCCCGACCCGCCGTGAGACTCAGAGGCTGGGCTTGGGGGTCTTGTCGGTCTCCACCGGCAGGATGGGGTACTCCACCCTGGGCTGCTCGCCCGTCAGGCCCTCCAGAAAGGCGGCGATGAGGGCCGCCTCCTGATCCGACAGGTCGGTGCCAAGCTGGGCGTTGCCCATGATCTCCACCGCCTGCTTGAGGTCCCACACCTGGCCGGAGTGGAAGTAGGGGGCGGTCAGGGCGATGTTGCGCAGGGGGCCGGCACGGAAGACATATTCATCTGAAGCCGTCTTGGTCACGGCGAAGCGCCCCTTGTCACCCGGCGGCAGGATGTCGGCCCCAGGCTTCTTCACCAGACCGAAGGCGAAGTACTCCTGGCCGCCGACGTTCACCCCGCTATGGCAGGCGGTGCAGCCCTTCTCGATGAACAGATCCAGGCCCTTCTGCTGATCCGCGGTCAGGGCCGCGTCGTTGCCCTCCAGCCACTGGTCGAAGGGGGAGCCGGGGGTGACCAGGGTCGCCTCGAAGGCCTCGATGGCCTTGGCCATGTTGTCGAAGGTGACAGGGTCGGCGTCGCCGGGGAAGGCCTTGCCGAAGCGCTCCACGTACTCGGGCATGCTCTTGAGGGTCGCCACCACGTTCTCGGGCTTATTGGCCATCTCCACCCCGGCCTGGACCGGGCCCTTGGCCTGGGCCTTGAGATCCTCCGCCCGCCCGTCCCAGAACTGGGCCTTGTTGAAGACGGCATTGAGCACCGTCGGAGCGTTGCGCGGGCCCTTCTGCCAGCCATGGCCGACGGAGGTCGGCAGGTTGTCGTCGCCGCCCGTGCCCAGGTTATGGCACGTGTTGCAGCTGATGACCCCGCTGGCCGACAGGCGCGGATCGAAGAAGAGCATGGTCCCGAGGGCGATCTTCTCGCGGGTCAGGGCGTTGTCTTGAACCTTGGGTGTGCCCGCTGGGATAGCCGCAAGGCCCGCGGACTTGGCCTTGGCGCGCAGGTCAGCGGCACCGGTGTTGGCGCTGAAGCCGACGACGGCCAAGGCGGCGAGCAGGACAAGGAGCTTCTGCTTCATCGTGATGCCTCTCTCGTGTGGTGTTGGAAGGATCGATGCCGCCCGCGTTCGGGCGCGCGAAAGGCTAGCGCAACACGACTACAGCGACAATCCGCTCACCGGTCTCCACCGTCGCTCAAGAGCCGGTGGATTGATCTGGATCAATGCCGGCCCAAACGACCAAGCACAATATCTAGTCACGGATATAATGCGCACCACAATATGTAGTAGAGACCGACACCAAGGGGGGAACCATGACTAGCCGCTCCGCCAACCTCGCGACTCTGCCCACGCGTGTTGTCAAGCGCGACGGGGCGGAAGTCCCCTTCGATGCCCGGAAGATCGAGTCCGCCATCCTGCGCGCCGGCCGAGCCAGCGGGGAGTACGGCGAGCTGGAGGCGGGGCTGCTCACTGCCCAGGTCGTCAAGGTTCTGAGCCACCGCTTCCATGGCGCGCGTGCCCCGGAGATCGAAGACATCCAGGACGTGGTGGAGCAGACACTGATCGCCGCTAACCACTTCGAGACGGCACGGGCCTACATCGTCTACCGCGAACAACACCGTACCCTGCGCGCCGACTGCCGCACCCTGTTGGACGTCGCCGGCTCCATCGAGGAATACCTGGACCGCTCCGACTGGCGGGTCGCAGCCAATGCCAACCAAGGCTACTCGCTGGGCGGGCTCATCCTCAACAGCGCCGGCAAGATGATCGCCAATTACTGGCTCTCCCACGTCTATCCCCCGGAGATCGGCCAGGCCCACCGCGAGGGCGACATTCATATCCACGACCTGGACATGCTGTCGGGCTACTGCGCCGGCTGGTCGCTCCGCACCCTGCTCGCCGAGGGGCTAAACGGCGTCCCGGGAAAGGTGGAGTCCGGCCCGCCCCGGCACATGTCCTCCGCCATTGGGCAGATAGTGAATTTTCTGGGGACGCTGCAGAACGAGTGGGCGGGGGCGCAGGCCTTCTCCAGCTTCGACACCTACATGGCACCCTTCGTCCGAAGGGACGCCCTCTCCTACCCCCAGGTCAAGCAGTACATCCAGGAGCTGATCTACAACCTGAACGTCCCCTCCCGCTGGGGCTGCCAGACGCCCTTCACCAACCTCACCTTCGACTGGGTCTGCCCCGAGGACCTGCATGACCAGATTCCGGTGATCGCGGGCGAGGAGCAGCCATTCCGCTACGGCGACCTCCAGGTGGAGATGGACCTGATCAACCGCGCCTACATCGAGGTGATGACCGAGGGCGACGCCAAGGGGCGGATCTTCACGTTCCCCATCCCCACCTACAACATCACCCCAGACTTCCCCTGGGAGAGCGAGAACGCCGAGCGCCTGTTCGCCATGACGGCCAAGTACGGGCTGCCCTACTTCCAGAACTTCATCAACTCGGAGCTAACGCCAAACATGGTCCGCTCCATGTGCTGCCGGTTGCAGCTCGATCTGCGGGAACTGCTCAAGCGCGGCAACGGGCTCTTCGGGTCCGCGGAGCAGACCGGCTCGCTGGGTGTCGTGACCATCAACTGCGCCCGCCTGGGCTACCTGTTCTCCGGCGACGAGGCCGGACTCATGGCACGCCTCGACGAACTCCTGGAGTTGGCCCGCAACAGCCTGGAAATCAAGCGCAAGGTTATCCAGGGCCACCTCGACGCCGGCCTCTTCCCCTACACCAAGCGCTACCTGGGGACACTGCGCAACCACTTCTCCACCATTGGGGTCAACGGAATCAACGAGACGATCCGCAATTTCGCCGACGACGCCGAGGACATCACCACTCTCTGGGGCAAGGCATTCGCCTGCCGCCTGCTGGATCATGTGCGCGGACGCATGGTCGAGTTTCAGGAGCAGACCGGTCACATGTACAACCTGGAGGCCACCCCGGCGGAGGGGACCACCTACCGTTTCGCCCGGGAGGATCAGAAGCGCTATCCGGACATCCTTCAGGCCGGAACCCCTGAGGCCCCCTACTACACCAACAGCTCGCAACTCCCGGTGGGCTATTCCGACGACCCCTTCGAGGCCCTGGACATGCAAGCCGACCTGCAGTCCAAGTACACCGGCGGGACCGTGCTGCACCTGTACATGGCCGAGCAGATCAGCTCGACCGAGGCCTGCCGGCGTCTGGTCCGGCGAGCCCTGACGAATTACCGGCTCCCCTACATCACCGTAACCCCGGTCTTCTCCATCTGCCCCAAGCATGGGTACATCTCCGGCGAGCACGAATTCTGTCCCACCTGCGACCAAGAGCTGATCGCGCGCAAGCAGGCCGCGCGGGCCGCCGCAGCATCTGCGGGCACACGCGCAAACGGTACCGCGGCCTAGAGGGACGACCGCCAGTAGCCAGACGCCGCCCTGGTACCAGGGGCCGCAACCCATGACGCTCGACCAAAGCCAAACCTAGACCAGGAGATCCACACCATGACCACTGCCCACCCCGAACTGAACGACGCAGAGCGCACCCGCTGCGAGGTCTGGACCCGCGTGATGGGTTATCACCGCCCGGTCTCGGCCTTCAACGCCGGCAAGCGCTCCGAGCACATCGAGCGGCGCCACTTCGTCGAACAGTCCCCGAAGGGCCACGCCGCTGGCTGCAGCCCGGACCGGTGTGCCTCGGCGCGCCGAACCGCAGCGGCCTGAGCGGCCTATCACTGCGACCAAGCCGATGCCGGCCCCCGCCACCCATCCCCATTCCGACGCCCAGTCCGACGTCCGGGAGGGCGCGGAACGGCTGCGCATCGGCGGTCTAACCCCGTTGACCACCCTCGACTTCCCCGGCGAGCTTGCCGCCGTGGTGTTCTGCCAGGGCTGCCCCTGGCGCTGCCGTTACTGCCAAAACGTCGATCTGCTGGCCGCCCGGCGAGACGACCTCATCCCCTGGTCTCGGGTCCGCGACCTCCTGGACCGCCGTGGCGGCCTCCTGGACGCCGTGGTCTTCAGTGGCGGCGAGCCCACACTGCAGGCGGCGTTGCCCACAGCCATGGCCGAGGTCAAGACGCGCGGCTTCAAGGTCGGGCTCCACACCGCAGGGACCTACCCGGAGCGCCTGCGTCCGGTCCTCCCGTACGTCGACTGGGTTGGACTCGACATCAAGGCCCTGCCGGAAGACTACCCGGCGGTCACCGGCATCCCCGGCTCCGGGACAGGGCCGTGGCAAAGCCTGGGTTTTCTGCTCGACGCCGGTGTTGCCCTTGAGGTCCGCACCACCCCCATGCCCGGCCTCGACTCCGCCGACTACCTCGACCGACTGGTGCAGCGGGTCGGAGCCGCGGGTGTCCGGGACTACGTCCTGCAGCGATGCCACACAGAGCGCAGCCTCGACCGGGGGCTCCACGCCCGGATCCCTGTTGCGCTCCCTGTTGGGAGCCAAACACCCGCGCATGTCCGACTGCGGATGGCTTGACACTAACCCACTGAATGCCTGACCATCTGCGCCCCTTTTCGCCCGCTCGGCCCAATGCCCAAGACCCTCTACATCGAGACGCACGGCTGCCAGATGAACGAGTACGACTCCGCCCGCATGGCGGACGTGCTGCGGGAGTCGTCCGGGCTGACCCTGGTCGAGCGGCCGGAGCAGGCTGACGTCCTGCTGCTCAACACCTGCTCCATCCGCGAGAAGGCCCAGGAGAAGGTCTTCTCGCAGCTCGGGCGCTGGCGCCCGCTCAAGCAGGAGCGCCCGGGGGTGGTGATCGGGGTCGGAGGCTGCGTGGCGAGCCAGGAGGGCGAGGCCATCCGCGCCCGCGCGCCCTATGTGGATCTAGTGTTCGGGCCCC
>JBFZCW010000370.1:0-16284 GCA_041307765.1 Chromatiaceae bacterium | reverse complement strand
GCGGCCCATGGCGACAGCCCGGCGGCCCTGTTCGGCATCGTCCAGGGCGGGATGTTCGAGGGGCTGCGGGCGCGGTCGCTCGACGGGTTGCAGGAGATCGGCTTCGATGGCTATGCCATCGGCGGGCTCTCGGTGGGCGAGCCGGCGGAGGACCGGCTGCGAGTCCTGGGGTTCCTCGCCGGGCGGCTGCCGGCGGACCGCCCGCGCTATCTGATGGGGGTCGGCACCCCCCAGGACATCGTCGAGGCGGTCTGCCGCGGGGTGGATCTATTCGACTGCGTCCTGCCGACACGTAATGCCCGTAACGGCCACCTGTTCACCCGCGCCGGGGTGGTGCGCATCCGCAACGCACGCTATCAGGCCGACGAGTCGCCGGTCGATCCCGCCTGCGGCTGCTACACCTGCCGCAACTACAGCCGCGCCTACCTGCGCCACCTGGACCGCTGCCACGAGATCCTGGGCGCCCGGCTCAACACCATCCACAACCTCTACTGCTACCAGGAGCTCATGCAGGGGCTGCGCGCGGCCATCGAGGCTGGGCGTCTTGCCGCCTTCGTCGCCGACTTCCACGCCATGCAGGAAGGTGGGGCTGCCTAGGGCGTGCGGCCGTCGGCGGCCACGCACGTCGCCGACTGTATGTTTTGCCCCGCTGTGACATAATGCGCGACTTATTTTATCCGCCCACGCCGCGGCTTCTGGCAGAGCCACCGCCGCCGCTGCGGCCCTTCGCGACCCGAGGATCGACCCATGAGTTTCTTCATCTCCGATGCCCTTGCCCAGACGGCGGCTGGCCCGGCCCAGGGCGACATGCTGCAACTCCTGTTCCCCATCGGCTTGGTCGTGCTGCTCTATTTCCTGATGATCCGCCCGCAGGTCAAGCGCCAGAAGGAGCATTCCAAGCTGGTGGCGGCCTTGGCCAAGGGGGACGAGGTGACTACCGTCGGCGGCATCGTCGGACGTATCACCGACCTGGGGGAGAATTTCATCCAGGTCGAGGTGGCCGACGGCGTCAACGTGAAGCTTCGCCGCCAGGCCGTGGAGGCCGTGTTGCCGAAGGGCTCCATCAAGGAGCTTTGAGGGCGGCTGCCGACCCGTGCTCCCGGGCCCGACCAGCGTCCGGGCGACCCGATATCCAGGGCCAGCCCGGGGCCGGAATCGGAATGTTGTAGCGCCTGGCCCCGCACGATCCTTCGACCCAATGGAACCCCGATGAATCGATACCCCCTGTGGAAGAACCTATTACTCCTGGCCGTGGTCCTGGGCGGCTTGCTCCTTGCCCTGCCCAACGTCTTTTCCCAGGACCCCTCCATCGAGGTGACCGCCGCCCGCGGGGGCGAGGTCAACGAGGCGAGCGCCGGCGAAATCAAGGCGGCCCTGGAGAACGCCAAGGTCCCCGTCAAGGCGATCGAGCCCGCCCACGCGGGCAAGCTCCTGGTCCGTTTCAAGGCGAGCGGCGATCAGCTCAAGGGTCAGGAGGTCATCGACGGGGCGCTCTCCGAGCGCTACAAAGGCGCCATGACCCTGTCCCCCGACCTGCCCGGCTGGCTCAGGGCCCTGGGCGTCCGGCCCATGTTCCTCGGGCTTGACCTGCGCGGGGGCATCCATGTCCTGATCGACGTGGACATGGATGCCGCGGTGGCCCAGGCGAGGGAGCGCTACACCAACGACATCCGCACCCTGCTGCGCAAGGAGAAGGTGCGTTATGTCAGCGTGGGGACGGATGCCGGGCGCATCGTCGTCAAGTTCCCGGACACGGAGAGCCGGGACAAGGCCCGGGGGCTGATCGACGATGAGTTCCGCACCCTGAATCTGGAGGCGGAGGGTGAGGGAGAGTCAGCCACCCTGATGGCTGCCATGGCCCCGGCCGAGGTGCAGCAGACTCAGACCTTCGCCCTGGAGCAGAACATCACGACGTTGCGCAACCGCGTCAACGCCCTGGGGGTGGCCGAGCCCATCATCCAGCGCCAGGGCGACCGGCGCATCGTGGTCCAGCTCCCCGGTGCCCAGGATCCGGCGCGCATCAAGGAAATCCTCGGCGCGACCGCGACCTTGGAGTACCGCCTGGTGGACACCGAGCACAATGTCCAGGACGCGGTCGAGGGCCGGGTTCCGCCGGGCAGCAGGCTCTACAAGGAGCGCAACGGCTCCCCGGTCCTGCTCAGCCGGCGGGTGATCGTCACCGGCAACCAGATCACCGACGCCGCCGCTGGTTTTGACTCCCGCAATGGTCAGCCCATGGTCTCTGTCAGCCTGGACGAGCAGGGCGGGCGGCGCATGCGCGAGGTGACCACCGAGAACGTCAGCAAGCCCATGGCGGTGGTGTTCATCGAGAACCGCCCAGTGACAAGCCGCGGGGCCGATGGTCAGCTGGTCAAGCGCCAGGAGCTGAGCGAGGAGGTCATCAGCATCGCCAACATCCTGGAGCCCTTCGGGCGTCGCTTCCAGACCACGGGCCTCGACAGCCCGGAGGAGGCGCACAACCTGGCCCTGCTCCTGCGTGCCGGGGCACTGGCGGCACCGATCCAGATCATCGAGGAGCGGACCATTGGCCCGTCCCTGGGTCAGGACAACATCGACCAAGGGCTGCGCGCCGTTCTTATTGGCTTCGCCGGGGTGGCCATCTTCATCTCCGTCTACTATCGGGTCTTCGGTATCATCGCCGTGATCGCCCTGTCGGTGAATGTTCTCTTGCTCTTGGCCATCCTGGGGCTCTTGCAGGCGACGCTGACGCTCCCTGGCATCGCCGGGATCCTACTGACGATAGGTATGGCGGTGGACGCCAACGTGCTGATCTACGAGCGCATCCGCGAGGAGATACGCAACGGCAGCTCGCCCCAGGCGTGCATTCAGGCCGGGTTCGAGAAGGCGTGGAGCGCGATCCTCGATTCCAACGTCACCACCCTCATCGCTGGCGTGGTCTTGTTCAGCTTAGGCAGCGGACCGGTAAAGGGATTCGCCGTGACCCTGTCTATCGGCATCTTGACCTCGATGTTTACCGCTATCCTCATTACCCGCGCCCTGGTCAACCTCGTCTACGGCGGCCAGCGCCACGCCCATCTCTCCGTCTAGAGGACTGTTGCGCCATGGAATTCTTCAAGAAGACCAACATCCCTTTCATGCGCTGGAAGTGGCATGCGGTAGTCCTGTCCAGCCTGATCAACCTGATCGGCATCGCCTCCTTTTTCTGGCCTGGGTTCCAGTTCGGGCTCGATTTCACGGGCGGTACCCTGATCGAGGTCGGGTACACGGAGCCAGCGGACCTCAACCAGGTCCGCGCCGCTCTGGAGGGCGCCGGCTTCGGTGGGGCTACAGTACAGCACTTTGGCTCCGCCCGGGACGTGATGATCCGCCTCCAGCCCAAGGGGGAGGCCAACGCCCAGACGGTGAGCGACGAGGTATTTGCCACCCTCAGCCAGGCGGCCGGGGGGCAGGTGGAGTTGCGGCGGGTGGAGTTCGTCGGCCCGCAGGTAGGCGAGGACCTCACGGAGCAGGCGATACTGGTTGTACTCTATGCCCTGATCGGGATCCTCATCTACGTGGCCCTGCGCTTCGAGTACCGCTACGCCATTGGGGCCGTCATCGCCACCGTCCACGACGTCGTCGTCGTGTTGGCGGTCTTCACCCTCTTCCAAATCGAGTTTGACCTCACCGTTCTGGCGGCGGTGCTGGCAGTCATTGGCTATTCGCTCAACGACACCGTCGTCATCTACGACCGCATCCGTGAGAACTTCCGCAAGATCCGCAAGGGGACCCCGGAGGAGGTCGTCAACATCTCAGTCAACGAGACCCTGTCGCGGACCATCATGACCGGCGGCACCACCGTCATCACGCTCGTTTCTCTCTACGTCTTCGGCGGCCAGGTCATCCACAGTTTCGCCCTGGCACTGCTGGTGGGCATCGGTGTGGGGACCTACTCCTCTATCTATGTGGGGAGCGCGGCAGCCCTGATCCTCGGGGTCAGCCGTGCCGACATGATGCCGGTGAAGAAGGAGGGCGAGGGCCTGGATGCGCTGCCCTAGAGGAGCCCGGGGATTCCGGGACCGGCGGGTGCCTCGCCCGGATTAGGATGGGGGCGGCGCTCCCGGGCCGCGCTCAGGCCCGCAGGTTGGGGCCAAGGAAGGGGCGGATGCGTTGGATCATGGCGGCGTGGAGCTTGAGGTTGCCCGCCACGACGTTGCCGGTGTCCAGATAGCGGTTGCCCCCCGCGAGGTCCGTCACGGTCCCGCCGGCCTCGGTGACCAGGAGGGCCCCGGCTGCGAAGTCCCAGGGCGAAAGGCCCAGCTCCCAGAAGCCGTCCAGCCGACCGGCGGCCACGTAAGCGAAGTCCAGGGCCGCGGAGCCCGGCCGGCGGACCCCGGCGCTGTCCGCGAGCAGGGCCTTGAGCATGCCCAGGTAGGCATCGATGTGGACTAGGTCGCGGTAGGGGATGCCGGTACCGAGCAGGGCGCCTCCGATACCCGCGCGCTTGGTCACCCGCAGGCGGCGGTCGTTGAGGTGGGCCCCGCCCCCGCGTGTGGCGGTGAAGAGCTCCTCGCGCAGCGGGTCGTAGACCACGCCGTGCTCCAACTGGCCGCGGTACTTCATGGCGATGGAAATGGAGAACTGCGGGAAGCCGTGCAGGTAGTTGGTGGTTCCGTCCAGCGGATCGATGATCCACTCGAACTCGGTGCTGCGCCCCCCCTGCTGTCCCCCCTCCTCGCCGAGGATGGCGTGGTCCGGGAATTTGCTGCGCAGCTCGTGGACGATGGCCGCCTCGGCCTCGCGGTCCACCTCGCTGACGAAGTCGTTGGGGCTCTTGGTTTCGATTGTGAGCCGGTCGGTGCGCTCGTAGGAACGCATGACGATTCGCCCGGCGCTGCGCGCGGCCCGGACGGCGATATTGAGGGTCGGGTGCATGGTGCGCAACGATACTCTAGGCGCTTGATGTATTAAAGCTTGACAAGAGGTCCCGGTGCGCCATGAGTCAATGTGCTGGTGATGGGGGTGTTGGAAGCCCGTCGGATCGCATTCGATTCGTCCTCGTGGAGCCAACCCACCCAGGCAACATCGGGGCCGTGGCCCGGGCCATGAAAACCATGGGTCTGACTCGCCTGCACCTGGTCAGTCCGCGCTGCCCCCTCGACGCCGAGGCCATCGCTCGGGCCAGCGGGGCGGACGATCTGCTGGCCGCCGCATCCGTTCACCCGACACTGCCTGAGGCCTTGACCGGCTGCCGCCTGGTGGTCGGGACCAGCGCCCGCCTTCGCCACCTCGATTGGCCCCAGCTTGACCCGCGGGCCTGTGGGGCGCGCCTGGCGGCCGAGGCGGCCCAGGGGGAGGTCGCCCTGATCCTGGGCCGCGAGTCCTCGGGGCTCAGCAACGAGGAGCTGGCGCGCTGCCACTATCTGGCGCATATCCCGACCAGCCCGGGGTTCAGCTCCCTAAACCTGGCGGCCGCGGCCCAGGTCTTCGCCTATGAGGTCTTCGCCGCCTTCCATGGTGCTGCCCAGGATGCGCCCCAAGACCCGGAGTCCGAGCCGGCCCCCGCGGAGGATATCGAGGGGCTGCACGCCCACCTGGCTCAGGCACTGGTGGATCTCGGCTTCAGCCACCCCGATCAGTCCCACCGGCTGCTGCAGCGCCTGCGTCGGCTGTTCAATCGCGCCCGTCCGGACCGGGTGGAGGTCAACATCCTGCGCGGCATCCTGAGCGCGGCCCAGGGCCGCAAGCTGTATGGGAGGCAGGGTCCAGGTGCGGGTGGCGCCCAGGGTGGGCAGGCTTTGGGTACACTGTCGTCCACCGAGCCGGGGGACGGCGAGCAGTGAGGGTCAGGCGATCATGTTCGAGCGGTTGAGAGAGGACATCCGGTGCGTGTTCGAACGCGACCCGGCCGCCCGAACCAGCTTTGAGGTCTTCACGACCTACCCCGGACTGCACGCGGTCTTGATGCATCGCGCCTCCCACGCCCTGTGGAATGCGGGTTTCAAGTGGCTGGCGCGCTTCTTTTCCAACATCGCTCGCCTGTTTACTGGGATCGAGATCCACCCTGGGGCCCAGATCGGGCGGCGCTTCTTCATCGACCACGGCATGGGGGTGGTCATTGGCGAGACGGCCGTGATCGGTGACGACTGCACCCTCTACCATGGCGTGACCCTGGGCGGCACGAGCTGGCAGAAGGGCAAGCGCCACCCGACCCTGGGCCGCGACGTGGTGGTCGGGGCCGGGGCTAAGGTCCTGGGGCCCATCGACATCGGCGACGGGGCACGCATTGGGTCTAACGCCGTGGTCGTGAAGCCCGTCCCCCCGGGTGCGACCGTGGTCGGGATCCCCGGGCGCATCATCGAACGCTCCGACGATGCCCAGACCCAGAGACGGGCCGACACCGCCAAGCGCATCGGCTTCGATGCCTATGGGGCCACCCGCGACGCCCCGGATCCGGTGGCCAACGCCATCAACCGCATGCTCGACCATATTCACGTCATGGACCAGCGCATCGAAGCCATGTCCGCGGCCCTGGAGCGCAATGGGATCACCGGGCACTTCGATCACCTGCCGGAGCTGCCGCGCTGTGAGTTCGACCCGTCCTGCGACGAGGAGCCCCAGGCCAAGGTCCCGACCTGACCAAGGCCGACCGCCGGGCATCTGGCGCTCGAGATTCGGCCGAGATTTGTTCAGGGCGAACGGTGCCCGTCCGGTTGTAGTAGAGACCATGGCGACGCCATGGGCGCGGTGCCATCGGGGCCTGCGCACCGGATGTATAATACGGCGTCATCGGATGCAGACGCATTGCTCGCCCGGATACTGGCCCCATGATCCTCCGCCTATTTCTTGTTCTGCTTTTCCTGGCGGCCGTCCTCGGGGGCATTTTCGGCTGGAAGCAGATCCAGCAAGAGCAGCAGGCGGCCATGCAGGGCCCGCCCCCGCCGCCCGTGGTCGCCTCCGCGCGGGTGGAGGCGCAGACCTGGGGTCCGAGGCTGGAGGCCGTGGGCAGCCTGGTGGCGGTCCAGGGGATCGACGTGGCCAACGAGGTCCCCGGCCTGGTGCGGGAGATCAAATTCGACTCCGGGCTGGCGGTGAAGGCTGGTGAGGTCCTGGTCCAGATCGACGACGCCGTGGACCAGGCCGACCTGCTGGGGCTGCTGGCCCTGCGCGACCTCGCCCAGATCAAGGTCAAGCGCCTCCAGGCCCTGCTCAAGGACAGATCCACCTCCCAGTCGGACTACGACGAGGCCAAGGCCACCCTTGACGGCGCCGAGGCCGCGGTGACGGCCAAGCGGGCGACCATCGCCAAGAAGCGCATCCTCGCCCCCTTTTCCGGGCGCCTCGGCATCCGGAAGGTGGATCTGGGGGACTACCTGCCCGCCGGCTCTCCCATCGTGCCCCTGAACACCCTGGACCCGGTCTATGTGGATTACATGCTGCCGGAACGGGAACTGACCAAGGTCTCCGTGGGCCAGGCGGTGCTGGCGACGGTGGCGGCTTACCCGGGGCGGGAGTTCAAGGGCAGCATCAGCGCGCTGGACTCCGGGGTCGACGTGAAGACGCGCAACCTCAAGATCCGGGCCACCCTGTCGAACGCCGACGGGGCCCTGCGTCCTGGGATGTTCGCCGAGGTGGCCACCCTGCTCCCGGCGCGCGAGGGGGTTCTGACGCTGCCCCGCACCGCCATCACCTTCGCCCCCTACGGGAGCAGCGTCTTCCTGATCGAGGAGAAGGACGGCAAGCCCCAGGTCCAGCGCCGCCCAGTGACCACAGGTGGGGCCCAGGGCGGGCGGGTGGAGATTGTCACCGGCCTGGGCGCGGGGGACCAGGTGGTGGCCGTCGGACAGGTGAAACTGCGCAACGGCCAGGAGGTCAAGATCGATAACTCGGTTCTCCCGGCGGCCACGGCGCCGATGGGTCCCTGATGGTGCACTGAGCCACCATGAACTTCACCGACATCTTCATCCGCCGTCCGGTGCTGGCCAGCGTGGTCAGCCTGCTGATCCTGGTGCTTGGCCTGCGCTCCCTGGCCGCCCTGGAGGTGCGCCAGTATCCGGAGACTAAGGACACGGTGGTGACCATCACCATCAGCTACCCCGGCGCCGGGGGCGATTTGGTCAAGGCCTTCATCACGGCGCCGCTGCAGCAGGCAGTCGCGGAGGCGGCGGGCATCGACTACCTCACGTCCACCAGCGTCCAGGGTCAGTCCACCATCGAGGCCCACATGGTCCTCAACTACGACCCCAAGTCGGCCGTGGCGGAGATCCAGGCCAAGGTTGCGAGCCAGCGCAACGTCCTGCCGCGGGAGGCCGAGGACCCGGTCATCGACTCCACCACGGGCGATGCCACGGCCCTGATGTACATGGCCTTCTACAGCAAGGACATGGACCAGTCCCAGATCACCGACTATCTGCTCCGGGTCGTACAGCCCCAGCTCCAGGCCGTCCCCGGGGTGGCCAAGGCGGGGCTGATCGGCAACAAGACCTTCGCCATGCGCGTGTGGCTGGATCCAAGGCGCATGGCCTCCCTGGGGGTAACCCCCACCGACGTCGAGGCGGTCCTGCTCGGCAACAACTACCTGGCCGGGGTCGGCGGGCTCAAGGACCATTACTTCGCCGTCGATCTGAGCGCTGATACCGATGTGAGTCGGGTGGAGGACTTCCGCAACTTGGTGTTACGCACCGATGGCCAGACCCTGGTGCGGCTGGAGGACGTGGCGAGGATCGAGCTTGGGGCTCAGGACTACGACACCACCACCCTCTACAAAGGCATCCCGGCCATCTTCGTCGGTATCGAGCAGGCGCCGGGCGCCAACCCCTTGACCGTGGCGGGGGAGGTTCACAAGCTCCTCCCGGAGATCCGCGCCCAGCTCCCGGAGGGGCTGTCGGTTTTCATCCCGTACGACGCCAGCGGCTTCATCCGCGACTCCATCCGAGAGGTGTTCACCACCCTGGGGGAGGCGGTGCTCATCGTGCTGCTGGTGATTTTTCTGAGCCTGGGGTCCATGCGCGCGGCCCTGGTTCCGGCGGTCGCCGTACCCCTGTCCATCATCGGCGGGGCCTTCCTGATGCTGGCCCTGGGCTACTCCATCAATCTGCTGACCCTGCTGGCCATGGTCCTGGCCATCGGATTGGTGGTGGACGACGCCATCGTGGTGGTCGAGAACGTGCACCGTCATATCGAGGAGGGTGAGGACCGCACGACCGCCGCCATTAAGGCGGCCCGGGAACTGGCCGTCCCCATCATCGCCATGACCACCACCCTGGTGGCCGTCTATGCCCCCATCGGTTTCATGGGCGGGCTGGTTGGGACCCTGTTCACCGAGTTCGCCTTCTCTCTGGCCGCCGCCGTGCTGGTCTCCGGTGTGGTGGCCCTGACCCTGTCGCCCATGTTGAGCGCCCTGGTCCTCAAGCCAGGCGGCCAGGCTGGGCGTTTCGAGCGCAGCGTGGAGCGCTTCTTCACCTGGCTGGCCATTGCCTATGGCCGCTCCCTGCACGGGTTGCTGCGCTACCCCTCCGTGATGCTCGTCTTTGCCGCCGTGGTTCTGGTCAGCATCTGGTTCATGTTTACCACCAGCCGCAACGAGCTGGCCCCGACGGAGGACCAGAGCATCCTCTTCTTCCAAGCCCTGGGCCCCCAGACCGCCACAGTGGATTACGCGACGACCTATGTCGACGAGATCCTCAAGGTCTTCGAGACCATGCCGGAGTACAAGGAGGGCTTCATCCTGGTGGGTATGGGGGGCGACCCCAGCGTCACGTTTGGCGGTTTCAAGATGCCCTCGGCCTCGGAGCGCACCCGCTCTCAGATGGAGGTCATGCCAGAGCTTCAAGGCAAACTCAAGGCCATCAGCGGGGTGGACGTGGCCGTCTTTCCGCGTCCCAGCCTCCCCGGGGCCGGACGAGGCTTCCCGATGCAGTTCGTCCTCACCACCGAGGCCGACTACGCCGAGCTGGACAAGGTGGCCGGCGACCTGGTGGGACGTGCGATGGGCAGCGGCAAGTTCCTGTTCCTGCGCAAGTCCGTGGAGTTTTCCCGGCCCCGCACCCGCATCCTCATCGACCGTGACCGCGCCGGGGACCTCGGGATCAACATGCGCGAGATCGGGCGGAACCTCTCTCTGATGTTGGGCGAGGGGTATGTCAACCGCTTCAGCCTGGCGGAGCGCAGCTACCAGGTCATACCCCAGGCGGCGCGCGCCGACCGCCTCGCCCCGGCCATGCTCGATGACTACTACGTGCGGGCCGCGAGTGGGACCCTGGTCCCCCTGGGCAGTCTGGTTCGCTTCGAGGATCAGGTGGAGCCCAGCCAGCGCAGCCAGTTCCAGCAGCTCAATTCGGTGAACCTGGAGGGGATCATGGCACCCGGGGTGACCCTGGGGGATGCCATTGCCTTTCTAGAGGGACACGCCCGCGAGGTCCTGCCGCGCGGCTACGCCTGGGACTTCGTGGGCCAGTCCCGACAGTACGCCCAGCAGGGCAGCGCGCTGGTGCTGACCTTCTTCATGTCGCTGCTGGTGATCTATCTCGTGCTGGCGGCGCAGTTCGAGAGCTGGCGCGACCCGCTGATCATTCTGGTCTCGGTCCCCATGTCCATCTTCGGGGCCGTGGCCTTCCTGACCCTGGGCTTTGCCAGCGTCAACATCTATACGCAGGTCGGCCTCATCACCCTGATCGGGCTGGTGGCCAAGAACGGCATCCTCATCGTCGAATTCGCCAATCAGCTGCGCGAGCACCGGGGGCTTCCCAAGGCACAGGCGGTGGAGGAGGCCGCACGCATTCGCCTGCGCCCGATCCTCATGACCACGGTGTCCATGGTCGTTGCCATGGTGCCGTTGCTCATTGCTAGCGGCCCCGGCGCCGTGAGCCGCTTCGACATCGGGTTGGTCATCGCCTCCGGCCTCGGCATCGGAACCCTCTTCACCCTCTACGTCGTCCCGGCCTTCTACATGCTGCTGGCGCCGAGGGCGGTACGGGGGGCAACGACCGCGGCGCAGCCCACGGGGTTGGCCGCTGCTGGGGATCCGGCTGCATAGCGCCGGGGATCTGCACCCAACTGCGGATGGGTGCCGCGACCCCCTAACCCGTCGTCACCGCGCCCGCCTTGGTGGAGGGTCAAGCGGCGCTGCCCCGCCCCGCGGCCGTGACTGGCGGCCGCTGGCCCTTTCCGGTCGGCTGCCTCTCGCCGGCCGGATACGGCACGCTGATCCAGGCCGCGAGCCCCCCCTCGGGTCGATTCTCCAGCCAGATGCGCCAGCCGTTGGCCTGAGCGAGTTGGCGGACGATGGCCAGCCCCAGGCCGGAGCCGCCGGTGGCTGGGCTGCGCGAGGACTCCACCCGATGGAAGGGGCGAAACACCGCCGCCAATTGGTCATCGGGGATGCCCGGTCCCCGATCCAGCACGCCGATGCGGCAGGCATCGACCCCAGGTTCGGCCCGGATCTCCACCGGGCGGCCGCCGCCATAACGCTGGGCATTGGCCAGCAGGTTGGCGAGGGCGCGGCGCAGGGCGGCGGGCGGTGCGTCGAGCTGGGTATCCGGGCAGCGGACTGAGACTTCGGTCCCCATGTCCCGGGCTCGCCCAGCGAGCTCGTTCAGCAGGCTTGCAAGGGCCACCGGCTGCGTGGCCTCGCGACCTAGGCCTCGCGCGAACTCCAGCAACTCCCCCACGAGGCGGTTCATCTCCCCGATGTCGGTATCCAGCCGGGCGATCCAGACCGGGTCGGGACGGCGTTCGAGCATCTCCAAGGCCAGGCGCATGCGCGCGAGGGGCGTGCGCAGGTCGTGGGACAGGCCCACCAGCAGGGTGGTGCGCGCCTCCAGCAGATCCTGGACCTGGCGAACAAGTTTGTTGAAACGGCTGGCCAGTGCGGCGAGTTCCCGCGGGCCCGTCTCGGGCAGCAGCTCCGGGGTCTCGCCCCTGCCCAGGGCCGCGGCCGCGACATCGAAGCGCTTGAGCGGCGCCACGGTCCGCCGGGCGAGCCACCAGGCGCTGAGCCCCGCCAGGATGAGTCCCGCCCCAAGGGTTGACAGGCCGGCGGCAACAGGCTGGGGGCCCACGCGGGCATGCGAGAAGCCCACCCAAAGCGTCCTTCCGCCGGTGGTCAGGCCGGCCCATGACCAGGTCTCGCCCTCTCTCAGTGTACTGTGCAGCTGCACAGGCTCGCCGATGCGTGCCGCCAGCTCGGCCTGGAGGTGCTGCAGATAGGGGCTTTTCCAGGTCCCTGAGGTCGCCTCCGCCGGTCGCGCCGTGATGAGGGCGAGTCGGTGGGAGGCCGCTAACTCCCGCTCGAAGGCGGGCCTGGTATCGGGAGGTAGCTCGCTCCAGGTCTGGGCAGACAGCACCATCAGACCGGCCAGGTCGCTGGCCGCGCGCTGGGCCATGGGCAGCATGAGCAGGTAGACGACGGCGAGCGCCGCGAGGACCTCGAACAGTACGAACACCACGGCGAGCCGAAGGGCGTTTTGCTGACTGAGGCTCAGGGGGCGGGGCACGGCTCAGGACGCAGCGCCGAGAGGGTTAAACAGGTAGCCTTCACCGCGCACGGTCCGGATGAAGACCGGATTGGCGGGGTCTGGCTCGATCTTGCGGCGCAGGCGTGCCACCCGAATATCCACGGTGCGGTCGTAGGGGTCGCGCTCATAACCCTTCAGCAGATCGAGCAGTAGGTCCCGGGTTAAGACCCGGTTTGGCCGTTCGATGAACGCCCGCAGCAGGTCAAACTCGGCCCCCGATAGGCCGACTTCCGCGTCGTTCCTCAGGAGGCGGCGCGCTGCGAGGTCCACCCGATAGGCATCGAAGCGGTAGTCTTGCTGCGGTTGTGCCGCGGGGGTGGTCGCCTGGGCGCGGCGCAGCAGCGCCCGCAGTCGGGCAAGCAGCTCGCGCGGGCTAAAGGGCTTGGCCAGGTAGTCGTCGGCACCCACCTCCAGCCCGACGACCCGGTCGATCTCCTCGCCGCGGGCGGAGAGCATGAGGATGGGTATGGTCGCCGCCGCGCCTGCTTGCGCCCGCAGCTCTCGGGTGAGGGTCAGCCCATCGTCGCCGGGCAGCATCAGGTCCAGCACGATCGCATCCGGCAGGTTCCGTTGCACGGCTTTGCGCATCTCGGTGCCGTCGGCCGCCAGATCCACTGCAAAGCCGGTATCGGTCAGATAGGCGGAGAGCAGGTCCCGCAAGGCGGGATCGTCGTCGACCACGAGGATGCGCGATGGATGGCTCATGCGGGCCATTGTAGCCGCCAGGAATGTCTTCGACGTCGTGCCCGGTACGCCCTGATACAAAGCGATACACGCCGCTACACGGGTGAAAACCTAGGGCTACATGGCCCGCTTAGCATGGTCACCGTCGAAACCGAAGCAACCCATCCCGAAACCCGGACTGACCATGAAACGAGCGATCCACCCAATCCTTTTCTGTGTGCTGGTTGCCCCGGTCCTACCGGTCGCGGCGCAAGCCATAGGGGACGGGGCGCCGGGTAGACCGCTAGACCTGTCTCTGCCTCCGAATGCCCCGACCGCGACCGGGACTCCGCCGGCGTCTGGAAATCCGGCAGCGTTGCCCGACCTGGGCGGCCCGAGTAGGGACCATGCCGGCCCCGCCTCGCGGGACCGCTCTGGAAAAGGGGCGAAATCGCCCGGCCTGAGCAGCCAGCGCATGGACGATGCCGGCTATTCCTCGCGCGGCGGCGGAGCCTCGGCCGACCTGCCCTACGGGGCCGGCTACGAGGCGAGGCAAGGCAGCGGCGGTCAGTCGCGGGCAGGGGGGCGGGGCCGCTGACCTTCGACCATCGCTCTAGTCGATCGAATCGTTTGATCGGAAGGGATCCGTGGCGTGAAGCCGTTCAACCTCATCGAGGAGCTCGATATGAAGTACAAGACTCGACAGATCGCATCCCTGATTGCCGTGATCGGCGGCCTCGTCGCCCTGCCGGCCTCGGCCGACCACAACAGCGTCTGGGGTTCGGGTTGGGCGAACATGCCCAACGATATCCACAACACCCGCATCGAGGACAACCTCAGCGGGGACGAGTGGCGAGACTTCGTCAGGCAGGGGAACGGAGCGAGAACCGACAACCGCTATCTGGACAGCAGCAGCTTGCCCAGCCAGCGCACCATGAGCGGGCCCAGGAATGTGTCTGCCGGCGGTAGCCGGGGTGGAGGCGGCGGTGGCGGTCGTCGCTAGGCCGACGAGCCACCTCCACCCCAAGTGCCCTCACCGGCCGGTGAGCGCTTTCCACCCAGGTCAGAGCGGTCGTATTCCATGCCGCTCTGGCCAATTGCCTTCTAGGCGGCCGAGGACTCTGCGAAGTCCAGGGTCCGTCCCAGTGCCGCTCAACCCCGGCCGATCATCGCGTTGTGGCTGGGTCCGCGGACGATGCGACTGTCGAGACCCCAACGATAGGTCGACCTTGGTGCACGGTGTCACAGGGTCAGACGTCCTCGTCGAGGTACCCCTCTTTGAAGAGGTACAGCAGGATCTCCTGGGCGGCCTCCGACGGTTGGAGCTTTCCAGTGTCGATGCGCAGCTCCGGGCGTGCTGGTACCTCGTAGGGGTCGCTGATGCCCGTGAACTCGGGAATGATCCCCTTGCGCGCCTTGGCATAGAGCCCCTTGCGGTCCCGCGACTCGCACACGTCCAGGGATGTCGACACGTGGATCTCGATGAAGGCGCCGTGTTGCTCGATCATTTCGCGCACGGCGCGGCGGGTCTGCATGTAGGGGGCAATCGGGGCGCAAATGGCGATGCCACCATTCTTGGTGATCTCGCTGGCCACGAAGCCGATGCGCCGGATATTGATGTTGCGGTGTGCCTTCGAGAACCCCAGTTCGCTGGACAGGTTCTGCCGGACGATGTCGCCGTCGAGTAGCGACACCGGCCGCCCGCCGGACTCCACCAGCTTTGCATAGATGATGTTGGCGAGGGTGGACTTGCCGGACCCGGACAGGCCCGTAAAGAAGATGGTGATGCCCTGACGGCTGCGCGGTGGGTAGACCCGGCGCAGTTCCTCGATGACCTCGGCGTAGCTGAACCATTCGGGCACTTCCTTGCCGCTCAACAGGAGCTGCCGTAGTTCGCCTTCGCCCAGACTCGTCGTCTGCAATCCGTGCGCGAGGGCCTCGTCCTCGGGAACGAAGGACTTCCGATTGGGCACGTAGCGATATTCAGACTTTGTGACGATCTGGATACCGATCTCGTCGGCGAATTCGCGCAGAAACGCCTGCGCCTGGTATTTGCCGTAGAAGGCCTTGCCGTCCTCGCTGTCCTGTGGCGGGGAAGCGTGGTCTGGGCCTACCAGGAAGTGGGTACAGCCGAAGTTGCGGTTGATCAGGGCGTGCCAGAGGGCCTCCCGCGGACCGGCCATGCGCATCGCTAGGGGCAGCAGGGACAGGGCGGACATGTCCAGCGGCAAGTGGCGTTGCACGGCCCTATAGCAGCGCACCCGCGCATAGTAGTGGAGGTCGCCGGGCTTTGTCTCGCCCACCGCCGGATGGAGCAGGATGTGGGCCTGATGTTCCTTGGCCGCGTCGATGATGACCCGGCGCTGGACCTTGTGGATCGGATTGGTGGTGTGAAAGGCGATGACGTTGCGCCAGCCCATTTTCTTGAAGTGGTGGTGCAACTCCTGTGGGGTATTCCACAGGGCCTCGAAGTCGTGGTGGGCAGGGGCGGCGATCCCTGCCAGCGTTCCTGCCACATAGTGCGAGCCAGTGTGCTCGAACAAATAGCGCACACCCGGGTGGGCAGGGTCGTCGGTACCGAAAACCGCCAGCGCCTCGCGGCCCCTGTCCGGCTGCCAGACCTGTGTGACCGTAAGGGCGGCCGGCATGAAGCCCTCGGCGTCGCGCAGGGCGAGCTTTTGCCCGACTGCCAGTTTGCTGGCAAGGTCCGCCGTGACATCCAGAACCACCGGAATCGGCCACACCGAGCCATCCGGGAGTCGGCAGCGATCCAGCACTCCTTCATAGGCGGCCTCGTCCATGAAACCCTGCAGGGGGTGGAAACCGCCGTTGAGGAGGAGTTCCAGGTCGCAGAGCTGGCGGCGCGTCAGGGTCAGCGAGGGGTAGGAGAGCGATTCCCCGCGCAGGCGCTCCGCGGTCTCGTCGTCGACGAACAGGTCGGTGGGGGAGGGCGCACGTTCCAATGGGGTATGACTTTCAGCCATGGTGCCTCTTTTCGGTCAGTTTCCTGTAATGCCGTTTCGCGCCTTCAAGCTCGCGCGAGGTGGCGGGCGGGTGTCGCGGGCAGCGCCTCGTCCGATCCCAGTTCGAAGATGCCCTGGATCTGTTCCAGCAGGCCGCGTAGTTCCAGGGCGGTCAGGGCAAA
>JBFZCW010000369.1:0-2826 GCA_041307765.1 Chromatiaceae bacterium | reverse complement strand
GACGCACCCTCCAACCTCGCAGTCATCGGGCGTTAACTGCTGACCCCGCGCATCTACGACAAGCTCGAAAACAACGGGCGGGGCGCCGGTGGCGAGATCCACCTCACCGACGGCATCGCCGCACTGCTGGCCGACGAGCCTGTCATTGCGTACCCATTCCACGGCAAGCGCTACGATTGCGGGAGCAAACTCGGCTACCTGGAGGCGACGGTGGAGCTGGGCCTTGCCCACGAGGAGCTGGGGGCGGACTTCAAGGACTATCTCAAGGCCCTGGCTGACTCCGGCGCCTGCGGCTAGGGCTCAGTTAGGGGTTGAGTCATCGCAATGCCCGGTGGCCCAGGCTGTAGATACCGTCTTGGCGGTCAAGTTGAAACTGATCGGTCGGGGAATGGCGGTTGAGGTTTTCCTCCTGTCGGGTAGGCTACCTTGGGGTCCGAGCCCGTCAAGGAGCTTCCCTCCTGCGTCGGGACTCCTCCTTGACAGTCTCGGACCCCAAGGTATGGGTTCGCCAGGCGGAAAGCCTCTCTGTCCCGTGGCTCACGGGCAGTCCTTACACTGGGGCCGGCGTGCACTGGCTTTGGTAGGCGAGCCCGTGCTTGAAGACGCCGAAGGCGATCTGCACGAGCTTGCGCATGGCCGCTCCCAAGGCGCTCATTTTGGTCTTACCGGCCTTGAGGAGGCGTTGGTAGAGGGCGCTCACGTCAGGGTTGAACCGGGCGGCCACCATGGCGGGCAGGAAGAGCCGGGCACGCCAGCGCGGGTCGCCGTTCTTGGCCAGGCGGGGGCGGGCGCGCACGCTGGTGCCCGACTGACACTCGACGGGGACCAGACCGAGGAAGGCGGCGGCCTGTTTGGCGTCGACGAAGCGCTTGGTGGCGAACAGGGCGAGGAAGTGCGCCGAGAGCTTCTCGCCGACCCCGGGGATGCTCTCGAGGTCCTCGCGCTGCCCCTTGAGGCCGGGGTCGGAGTCGATGTGCTGGTCGATCTGGCGGCTGAGGGTCTCGATCTGCTCCTTGAGCGTCCCAAGCATGGCCTGCAGGGAGTCGAGGACGGGCGCCGGCACGCCCTGGACCTGAGCCTTCTCCAGGCGGTTGGTCTCGCGCTGGCGATCCTCCTCCAGCGCCTCCAAGCGTGCGAGCAGGGCGCGCAGCTGCCGTACAGGCTCCGGGGCCGGCTGCCAGGGCTGGGGGCAGCGCTCGTGACCGAAGCGGGCGAGAATCTGCCCGTCGTGGCGGTCGTTCTTGGTCTTGAACCCGTGGCTCTCGGCAAAGCGCTTGATGTGCAGGGGGTTGGCGACCACCACCTGCGCCTCGGCTTGGTGCAGGTGCAGCGCCACCGCCTCGTGGTAGACCCCGGTGGCCTCCAGCACGAAGCACAGCTCAGCGGGTGCGGCGCCACTGTGCTGCATCGCCCAGGTCAGCGCCTGAGCGTGACCGGTGGGGGTATTGTCGACCGCCTTGGACCGCGCCAACCCTCGCTCGGGGTCGCGCAGCCAGCTCAGGTGCAGGTGTTTCTTGCTCACGTCGATGCCGACAAACTGCATAGGCTCAAGCTCCAATTTTCTGAAAACGCGAGGATCTTCTCGGCCGTCTCACCTTGTGCATGCAGGCTCGCGGGCCTTGGCCCCGGCCTCGGATACCGTCCAGACTCGAAGAAGGTCGTGAAGATGGAGCGGGGGCACGATCTACAGCACGGGCTCATGGCCCCAGGTCGGACTCGTGCTGCCCCACTCCGGCGTGGGGGTAGCTGGCCCCCACGGCGCCAAGATACAAGGTCGGGCTTCAGCCCGACAAAGGGCCCGATGGCGCCTGGGCGGGTGCCTCGTACCAGGGTGCCCGCGAGGGACGAGAGGCACGGTGGCCGGCCGCGGGGTCCATCACTCCCCCCAGTAGCCGTCATCCAGCAGTTGCTCGACGGTGAACGGGCAGACCGCGGGCAGCGCATCCGGCGCCAGGCCCATCTCCAGGGCCGCATGTCGGCGGGCGTTCGGATAGCGCCCGGCGACCATGTCCGCGAGCTGAGGCCGCAGGCTCGGGCTCTCCGCCAGGCGCCGGGCAATGGCGTCCCGGGCGTTACCGACGGACAGCTCCCAACTCGTGCCCCGCCGCTCGGGTTGGTGGGCCCACTTGAGGAGGTGAACGATCAGCACCTTGAGGTAGCTCTCCAGCGCGCGACGTTCACTCCTGCCCATGTCCTCCAACTCCTCGGCCAGGTGGACCAGATCGACCGCATCCAAGCGCCCGTCCTGGAGCAAGGCCGCGTTCTCCATCAGCCAGGCGTAGTAGTCCTGGTCGTAACTCACGCGTTCGGTATCGGCAATGGACATCGGGCTTGACCTCCCCAGGGGAAACGGGCACCCGCGCGGCGGACGGCGAGGACCCTTCGGATCGGAGTTTACTCGACCAGGCCGCAGCGGGGGGCAGCGGCCGAGGGGAAGCCACCTGCGACCCTGCTGGGCCTGCCAGCCCTGCCTGCCCTGACCCGGGACCTAGGACAAGCCGGAACCCGATTCCGAAGGGGCGGAGGATGTGCGTGCGTCCGACGCGGAGAGCGGAGCGCAAGTCGCCCGCGACGTCGGTCCAACTTCCGCCCCGCAGGACACGCCGCCTCGCCAGCGGGAGGACCGAGAGGGTCGGTAGCTGGCCCGGTCAGACCCCCGGCGAGACGCCGCGGGACCCAGTGCCGGCAGGATGCCGGCGCTCCCGGCGCATACCGGCCTGCGGGGGGTCTCGGCGAGGATACTGGCTACAGCTCCCGCGTGGCCAGGAACCGAATCTCCGGCCAGCGCTCCACGGTCAGCGCCAGGTTGACCCGGGTGGGGGCCAG
>JBFZCW010000368.1:0-4884 GCA_041307765.1 Chromatiaceae bacterium | reverse complement strand
GTGTTATTGGCCGAGGCCAAGGTACCTTATGACATCGTCATGGAGATGGACGAGTTAAACCAAGACTTCCCGCAAACGGACTTCTCTATCGTGATCGGCGCCAACGACATCGTCAATCCGTCCGCCCAGGAGGACCCCAACAGTCCAATTGCCGGGATGCCTGTACTTGAGGTATGGAAGGCCAAGACCTCCATCGTCATGAAACGCTCCATGGCATCGGGTTATGCCGGTGTGGACAACCCACTTTTCTATAAGGAAAACAACCGGATGCTCTTCGGCGATGCAAAGAAAATGCTGGACGAGGTGCTTGGCAACCTGCGCAAATGATTTACGGCCTGCTCGGCGGGCCCTGGCGAAGGGTCGTCGCGGCACGATGGCGACGGCAGGGCCATGCAGTTCGACGTAGACCTGGATGATGGGACCAAGGTACAGGGGGCGGCCTTGGCTAGCGGGTTTACTGACAGACGAGGCCATGTTCCATGCACAGAGTAACCGCACTCGTCGGTTCATAGTGAGGGCAGATTATGGGCGACAAAATGAAGGAAGCGAAAGGCTACCCACCGGCGCGGACCATCAACGAGTCTATCGTCGAGATCGTCAGCGACTCGGGCGAGGGGGCACAGAAGGCTGGCCAGACCTTCGGTATCATCAGCGCCCGCATGGGCAATGGGGTCTGGACCGTGGAGATCATCCCGGCGGAGATCCAACCGCCCGCCCGCTCACCGGCCGGCGCGAGCGGTATCCGCATCCGTCTGGCCTCGCAATACGTCACCAACATGGGCGACGAGGCCGACTTGGTAGTTGCCTTCAACGAGCAGGTGCTCTACTCGCGCATCGCCAGTGGCGCCTACAAGCAGGGCGCGGTCGTGCTGCTTGAGGACAAGTGGCGGGAGGACCCGGTGGAGGGGATCCGGGCTCAGTATGCCAAGGCGGTGGCGGAGTTCCGCGCCAACGGCCTGG
This sequence comes from Chromatiaceae bacterium, assembly GCA_041307765.1. Classification (GTDB taxonomy): domain Bacteria; phylum Pseudomonadota; class Gammaproteobacteria; order Chromatiales; family Chromatiaceae; genus DYRB01. The sequence continues at coordinate 3,924 of JBFZCW010000368.1, read as the reverse complement.
TCGTCCATGAGCTGCCCATTGAGCGAGCCTGTTTGGAAGTCACGTCCAATCCGCAACGCGGCAAGAACATGTTCGTCCTGGGCATGCTGTGCCACATCTTCAGCCGCGACCTGGATATGGCTCGGACCGAGATCGCCAATACCTTCCGCCGTAAGGGCGACAAGGTTATCGGCCTCAACCAACGATTGTTCGACGCCGGCTCGGCATTTGCCCAGGAACGGATCGACATCTGCCACGCGATTCCACCCCAACAGGGGCACGGCGGGAAGTACATCGTCACCAACGGCAACCAGGCCATCGGCCTGGGTGTCATGGCCGCGGGCATGGAGCTGGTTTCCATGTATCCCATTACCCCGGCCACCTCCGCCTCCCATTACCTGGCGGAGGTGTACCACAAGGTGGGGGGCTTTGTGCACCAGGCGGAGGACGAGATCGCCGCCATCGGCTTTGCCCTGGGCGCCTCCTACGCCGGCAAGACCGCCTGCACCATCACCTCCGGTCCCGGGCTGGCGCTCAAGACCGAGTACCTGGCCCTGGCGGTGATGGCCGAGATCCCACTCGTGCTGGTGGTGGTGCAACGCGGCGGTCCCTCGACCGGTCTGCCCACCAAGGTCGAGCAGGGCGATCTCCTGGCCGCCCTGTATGGCGAACCAGGGGATGCGCCCAAGGTGGTGATAGCCGCCGCCACCATCGCGGAATGCCTGCACTTCGTGATCATGGCGCGGCGACTGGCGGAGACCTTCCGTACCCCGGTGGTGCTGCTGACCGACGCCAACCTTGCCACCGGCGTGCAACCCTATCCGCGGCCCGAGCCCTGTGTCGAATGGCTGGCACCTCCGATCGATCAATCCGAGTGGGACGAGAGCGTCCCGCCCTATGCCTGGGACGATGTGACTGGGCTCTCCTCGCGTCCGATCCCCGGCATGCGGGGTGGCGAGTACGTGCTGACCGGTCTCGCCCACACCATGCAGAGCAAGGTCGCCTACGACTCGGACTCCAACCAGCGCGGCTGCGAGATGCGCAGCCGCAAGCTGGCGGCCCTGGCCGGCACCCTGAAGCCGCCGATCGTCCACGGCGACGCCGAGGGCGATCTGTTGGTGGTTGGCTGGGGCTCAACCTTGGGTGCCATCGAGGAGGCGATAGACCGGGCGCGGGCGGATGGCCATAAGGTCTCCTCCTTGCATTTGCGTTTTCTCTCCCCGATGGAGCCGGGGCTGAAAGAGATCTTCCTCCGCTTCCGCAAGGTCATGACGGTGGAGATCAATTACAGCGATGACCCGCAGGCGCCGCTCATCACCCGGGAAACGCGGCGCTACGCTCAACTCGCCTGGCTGCTGCGCGCCCAAACCCTGATCGACGTGGACTGCTGGTCGGCGGTCTACGGGCACCCGCTGCAGCCCGGAATGATTTACCGGGTTCTGCTGAAGCACCTCGCGGCATTGGAGGGGAACAACTGATGTTTGGACTCAAGGCGGATTGGTCGCACGAGGTCTTCGAGCGCTATTTCACCATCGGTGATTACGCGGGCGGGGAGGCGCGCTGGTGTCCCGGCTGCGGCGACCACGGCATCCTCGCCGCGGTGCACAAGCTCCTGCGCGACGAACAGGTGGTCCCGGAGCTGACGGTGGCGGTGTCCGGTATCGGCTGCTCCAGCCGGCTGCCCCACTACATGGGCACCTTCGGCTTCCACAGCCTTCATGGACGCGCACTGCCGGTAGCCTGCGGCATCAAATCCCGCCGCCCGGAGCTGGATGTGTGGGTCGCCACCGGCGACGGCGACTGCTTCTCCATCGGTACCGCCCACTGGATCCATGCCATCCGTTACAACATGGACATGACGGTGATGGTGTTCGACAACTCCATCTACGGCCTGACCAAGGCCCAGTCCTCGCCCACCAGCCCAATGGGGATGAAGACCAATACCCATCCCTTCGGGGCCATCCTCGGCCCCTTGAACCCCTTGACCATCACCCTCGGCATCACCAACGTCTCCTTCGTTGCCCAGGTCGTCGACTGGAGCCCGCCACTGGTCTACGAAACGCTCAAGGCCGCCCATCGCCACCGTGGACTCGGCTTCGTGCGCATCGTCCAGCGCTGCCCGGTATTCGCGGATGCCCACGGCAAGGAGATGCTGGCGGACCCCACGCGCGTCCTCCTGCTCAACCACGAGCACGGCATCCCGATTGACAAGAGCGTGGCGCGCCAATTTCCCAACCATCGCGAACATGATCCCGCGGACCTCACCGGCGCCCGCGACATCGCCCAGGACCAGTCGCGTATCCCGGTGGGGCTGCTCTATCACAACCCCGACGCCCCCTGCTACGAAGACCTGTCCAGCCGTGGCGGGGATATGACCCCGGCGCGGAAGCTGGCCGGTCTCGATTCGGCACTGGATGACTTCACCATTTGAGCCAACGATCTATCGACCAAAGGGGGCTTTGAGAGCATGACGACTGCACAGCAAGCCGGCGGCGGCCGCAGGACCCAGCAGCGATCGGGCGGCGCCGCGCCGGCGCTTCCGGTCCTTCCCGGCGCGGTGAAGGACGTCAAGACCACCCGCAAGCTGGTGTTCACGCTGCGCCATTTCCACCTGGGAGATCCCGGGGCCAAGGCAGCGCTGGAACCGGCGGGCGACGACTTCCTGCCGGCCCTGCTCGACCCCTTCCGCGACACATCCCGGCTGCGCTACGAATATCCCCTCTTCCTGTATCCGCCAGATAGGCAGGACAGCCACCGGAAGGCAACCCACCTGGCCGGACCCCTGTCCGAGTGGCTCCAACAGGCGGTGGCCGCCGCCGCGCCTGGGGATGACAAGGCGCGGATTCTGAAGGACCACCTGCCCTGGTTGGAGCACTACTTACGGCATGCCCTGGCCCCAACCGAGGGACCGGTGGCGGCCGCCGCCAGACTGGCCGAGGCCGGCGAGGCCCTGCAAGGGCACCTGAACCTCGACCAGGCCGCGCGCGAACGCCTGGCCGGAGATCTGCAAAGGCTGATCACGCAGGCCCCGGCAGGGTCCATGCTCCTGGCCTACGGGCGCTACCCCGCATTGCACCTGCTGGTACATTCCATCCACAGCCGGGTGATCCCGCGCCGGGCGCGCTTCCACGCCCTGATCGGCAATTGTATTCGCGGCCTCAAGGAGCTGCTCGAGGTGGAGTGGACCAAATCGGACGAGTCCATCGAGCCCGCCCGGGCGCGGGACAGCGTGGGACCCAGCGCGACCTTGTTCGACGTGGCGGCCCTGTCCGAGGTCATGGACCACGCGCGCGGCACCCATCAGATGCCCTCCGAGCGCCGGGCGCGCATCCAGCAGGCCCTGGCGGTGCTGGAGTGCTGGGGGGACGACCCGGTGCTGGTGCGCTTCGTCCATGACGGCAGTCTTGCCTCCGAATGGGTGAAGGGGGACCCCTCCCTGGTCGACCTCGCGGACGTCGATCCCTGCGAGCGCGCCACCCGGCTGTTCGACGAGCAGGCCGAGCGGCTGGCGGAGGTGTTTTCCGCCGTGCGCATCGCCCAACTGGAAATCAACGGCATTTACGATCCCGCCATTCACGACCCCTGGTTCGCCAAGTTCAACTGGGAGGGCTTCTCCCAGGACGAGCTGCTGCTGGTGCCCCTGGTGATCGCGGTGGGGTCCGCGGACTGGCTGGCTGGCGATGGTCTGCACGCCTTCTCCCGGCTGCTGAGTTCCGGGCGACCGGTGCAAATCCTGATCCGGGTGCAACCTAGCAACAATCCAGGCATCCGTCCCGAGGAGAACCCCTTCGACCGCTACCGCATCGAGCTCGGCTATCTGGGCATCGCCCACCGCCAGGCGGTGGTTACCCAATCCTCGCCCGCCCGCCACGAGCACCTGCTGGAGGGTTTCCTGTCGGCCCTGGATGCCACCCGCACCAGCCTGCACCTGATCAACACGGGTCT
>JBFZCW010000367.1:0-9206 GCA_041307765.1 Chromatiaceae bacterium | reverse complement strand
CGAGCGAACGGCGAGCATGGACGCGAGACTGGGCGTCGCCCCAGGGACGGGTTACAGGGAGGTCCTTTCGCGGGCCGGCGTGCCTCAAGGTCCCGCCGGGCCGAGCGAACGGCGAGCAGGGATGCGAGACTGGGCGTCGCCCCAGGGACGGGTCCCAGGGAAGTCCTTCCGAGGACCGTCGTGACTGTGGGATCGGTGCCCCCGCCGCGACGGGGCGTCTTCCAGGAAGGTCTCTGGAAGACGCTGCATCGGGCCGAGGGCGGCCCTCCCGCAGCCGCAGCCGAGCGAACGACCGGCAGGGGTGAGCACGAACCCTTCTGCCGGTGGCAGAACGCAGCCGTGCGAACGGGCTGGGAGATGCCCCAGGGACGGGTTACAAGCGCGGCATCGTGGACGCCGGCTTGACGTCGCGATGCCCACCGGACCCAGGCGCGAACCGCCGCCCCGACCTGGCGGCACCACTTTCAGACTCGGGCGAGGTGCCAGCCGACGCCCATTAAGTACCAAGAGAGGGGATCCATGCTTTCAGAGCACCACGACATCGACCACGAGTTCCCGGAATACCACCAGCGGCTCGAGGCCCTGGTCGCGACGGATGCGAGCTTTGCCGACCTGGTCGCCCGCCACGACCGGCTCGATGATGAGATCCGCGAGCTGGAGGAGCGCGGCCTGCCCATCGCCGACGAGAACATCGAGGCTATGAAGTTTCGGCGCGCCGGTCTGAAGGACGAGATCTACGCGCGGTTGCGGCGAGGCTGATCGCATCGCGGGTCGGCGTCAGCCCTTGCCGCGCCGATCCTCGGCCGCCCGCGCCCCTCGATGGGGCTGGGTTGCTCACTGCGACAGGCCTTGTCCGCAGCCCAAGCCTTATCTGCTCCGTGGACCAAGCCCCCCACCCAAGACGTCAGCTTGGCCTCGCCAGCCCACGGATGCGCCGCAGGTCGTACTTCCCGGAGGGCAGCAGCGGCAGCGCATCCAACCGGCGCAATGCCTGCGGGCGCTCTGAGCCGGCCAAATGCACCCGGCACCAGGCGGCCAAGTCCGCTGAATTGACGGCCCCGACATAGACCCCGATCAGCCGGTGCCCCCAGATGGGGTCCGGCACCCCGACGACTACCGCGGCGTCGACCCCCGGCGCCTCTGTCAGCCGATCCGCTACCAGGGCTGGGAACACCTGCTCCCCACCGATCACCAGGGCCTCGTCGGCCCGTCCAAAGACCCGCAATTCCCCCGTGGCGGTCCGGCAGGCCAGGTCCGCCGTGGTCAGCCAGCCCCGGTTCAGACCCAGGCCAGGCGTCCGGCTCGGGTTGGCATAGCCAGCCATCACCAGCTCACCGCGGCCGCGCAGTGTGCGAGGGGGCCCGTCGCACCAGGGACAGTCTAGGGCCACGCCTGGCAGCGGTGGTCCGACGACACCGGCGTCGGGCAGCTGCCCCAGAGCCCCGGAGGTCGCGACCTGGGAGCAGGTTTCGGTCATGCCATAGGTGAGGCGAAGCGGCCAACCGGCGTCCAGGGCCCGGCGGGCCAGGGTACGACTCAGGGCCTGCCCGCCGATGAGGGCCACCCGCAGCGACGGCGGCGGCGGGATTCCCAGATCCAGCAGCCGGGCCAGCATGGGAGGGACCAGGGAGATATGGGTGGCTGGCCGCCGCACCAGATCCGAGGCCACCGCCGTGGCGTCGAAGCCCGCGTGCAGCAGGACCGTTGCCCCGGCCAGGGCGCAGCGGTACGCAATGACTAGGCCGCCGACGTGGTGGCGGGGCAGACAGCACAGCCACAGGTCTCCGGGGTGCAGGCCCAGGCGCGCGTTGACCTCCGTGCAGGAGGCCAAGACGTTTCCCTGGGTCAGCATCACCGCCTTAGGGGCCCCGCCGCTCCCGCTAGTCTCGATGACCAGGGCCAGCGGGTCGGTGGCCCAGGGGACTGGGCCTTGGCTGTGTGCCCCCGCGGGCAGTTGGACCAGGCGGCCCGGCGTCCCGGGAGACCAAACCCACTCGGCCCCAGTCAGCGCGATCAGCCCCGCACGGCGCCCGTCCCCCAAGTCCGCCGGGACCGGGAGCAGGGCCGCGTCGCAACGGGCGAGGGTGTGCTGCATCAGGACCAGTTCCAGCGGGGGGTTGGTCGCCACCAGGACCAGTTGTCCTGGGCTGAGCCCCTGTGCACGCAGCAGCGCGGCGCGCCCTGTCGCGGCCTCCTGGAGCTGGGCGTAACCCCAGTGCGCGTTGCCGGCCAGGATCGCAGGCCCATCCCCGGCCTGCCACGGGGCCGCGCAGAAGGGAACCCGGTTCAAGCCACCGCCGCCTGGACGTCCGGGTCCGGCACCCCTTGCCGCGCGACTGAGGCCAGCCGACCCTGGGCACTGCCGCGTCGCCGCAGCTCCGCCTCGATTCCGTTCAGGACCACCCACTTTCTGGAGCACCAGGTCGGGGCCAACAGGATGGCCGCTGACGCCGTCCCTGTTAGGCGGTGGAAGACGACTCCAGGCGGAGTCCGTTCGATCAGGTCGGCGACGGTGGCGATGTATCCGGTCATGGAGAGGGGCGCATAGGCACCGCGGCGCCACTCGTTGGCCAGCTGGGTACCCTTGACGACATGCAGGGGGTGGATCTTGAGTCCATCGATGCCCAGGTCGAGGACCCTCCCCAGGCTTGCGACCGCCTTCCGGCGCCCCTCCCCGGGGAGGCCCACGATCAGGTGGGTACAGACCGGCAGCCCGCGGGTACGGGCCTTACCCAGGGCGAGCCGATAGTCCGCGAAGCCGTGCCCCCGATTGACCCGCGCCAGGGTGGCGTCGAAGGCCGATTGCAGTCCCAGCTCCAGCCAAACCTCATGGCCCTCGTCGCGCAGGGCCGCCAGGAGGTCGAGAACCGCCGGCGGGCAGCAGTCCGGGCGTGTCCCCACCGAGAGTCCGAGCACGTCCGGCTCCGCGAGGGCTTGGCGGTAGAGGCCAGCCAGCACATCCAGATCGCCATAGGTGTTGGTGTAGGCCTGGAAATAGGCCAGGTAGCGCCTCGCCCCGGTGCGGCGCAAGATGACCCGTCGCCCAGCCTCCAGTTGCTCGGCCACAGACGGCGGCTGCCGCGCGCTCGGGTTAAAAGAGGCGTTGTTGCAAAAGGTGCAGCCGCCGCGCCCCTTCGATCCGTCGCGGTTGGGGCAGGAAAGCCCAGCATTGATGGCGACCTTGTGCACCCGCTCGCCGTAACGGCGCTTGAGGTCCGTGCCAAAGGTGTTGACCAGATCCGACAGGGCCATGTGGCCCCCCTGAGGGCGCGCGGGGTTGGACCCGGCGCAAAAAATTCAAACTCGCACAGAGATTCTGTCCCGGCATTGACTCCGGTCAAAGGGCGCGGCTGGGGGAAGCTCCACCAGATGAGGTGAACGCCCCTCTGGACCGCCCGTGCCGGGCTGCTGCTGATGACAAGACCGACACGCACCGATATACTCCCGACGCTTCTGGCTGAGTGGCAGAGTGGTCATGCAGCGGCCTGCAAAGCCGTGTACCTCGGTTCGATTCCGGGCTCAGCCTCCACCTCCCATCTGCCCTGCAATCCGGTCCTCGCCTTCCACGCCGCGCGGGTGCAGCGGCAAGCAGTCCCGAACCCAACACCAGGCCCCGAACGCCGCCCGGGTGGCGAAACTGGTATACGCAAGGGACTTAAAATCCCTCGGCTTCGGCCATGCGGGTTCGATTCCCGCCCCGGGCACCATCCAAGAGCAATGAAGTTGCTCTTCGTCGCAGGCGGAGCGATCCCGGTTGCCAGACCGATGGCCAGCGATCTGATGATCTAAGTTGCTGCTTTGTTGGCCAGAGGCCAAGGCCGTGCCGGCAAGCGGCGTGGGACTGGTTCGAAACGGCACAGCTCCAGGGTCCAGGCCGACTCGGCCGCTGTCAGGACGATGCAGGAGGGGCCGCCGAAGGTCCGCTCGCGGCCAGCGGCGCCCGGGTTGATGACCCACGGCTCGGCGTCCAGATCCGCGACCAGGCGATGGCTGTGGCCGTAAACGACGATACGCGCGCCGGGGTAGCGGGCCCGCAGGCGGGCGTGGCGCCCTCGTGCCGGGGTCTGATGGCCGTGGATCAGGGTCAGGGTTCCGCCGGGCAGGGCCAACTCCGCGACCTCAGGCAAGTGGGCCAGGAGGTCGCGCTCCGCTTTAGGCCACTTGCGCGGAACATCGTTGTTGCCTGCCACCGCGATGACCCGCCCGCCGCGGGGCTGAAGCGAACGCAGGATCCAGGCGCCGCCCAAATCGCCCCCGTGTACGGCGAGGTCGCAGCCGGCAACGACCTCGACAACCCGGTCATCGACCTGGCCGTGGGTGTCGGCGAGGATTGCTACCCGGATCATGTCCGCCGGCCTCCGTGGAGGGCAGGGGGAGGCGCCGTTCACCGAACGCGGCGACAGCGGCTCGGCCTTACCCCATGGTTAGGACCAGCTTGCCGCGGGTGTGCCCTTCCTCGATTCGCCGGTGGGCGGCGGCGGCCTGCGCGAGAGGGAAGGTCTCCGCGACCTCGATGCACAGGTCTCCGCGATCGATGTATTCGGCGCAGCGGTCGAGGATCTCCCCCTGGTGTGCACGTGCCTCGGGCAGGTCGCGCAGGATGGGGGTGAGCATCAACTCGAAGCCGATGCGCAGGTTGCGGTTGCGCGCCTCCTTGAAGTCCTGATCGGGTCCCGGGTCGAGGATCGTGATGAGGCTGCCATAGTGAGCCATGGCCGGGATGGTCCGCCGAAAGACCTCCGGACCCACGGTGTCGAAGCCGATATCCACCCCTCGCCCAGCGGTCCACTCCATGACGGCCTCGACCAGGTCCTCGTCGCGGTAGTTGATGGTGTACTCGGCCCCCATCTCGTGGGCAAAGCTGGCCTTCTCCGGGCTGCTCACGGTGGCCGCTACCCGGGCCCCGGCGATGCGTGCGAGCTGGATGGCGACGTGCCCTACCCCGCCGGCGCCGGCGTGGATCAGCACCGTCTGGCCGGCCTTGAGTCCGGCGCGGTCGAACAGGGCCTCCCAGGCCGTGATCAGGACCAGGGGCGCGGCGGCGGCCTCGACGAAGCTCAAGGCGCGTGGCTTGGGGCGGACCCCGGCGGAATCGGCGACGATGTATTCGGCATAGTTGCCCACCGACCCGCCCAGCCCGCCATGGCAGAGCCAGACCGGCATGCCTGGGGCGAGGCCCGTCACCTCCGGTCCCACCGCCTCCACCACGCCGGCACCGTCGCAGCCGGGGACCATTGGCAGGCCGTCCACGATCAATGGTCCGCGGCTGCGCAGCTTGGTGTCCACCGGGTTGACCCCGGCGGCCATCAAGCGTACCAGCACATCTGTGGGCCCAATCACTGCGGGCACCGGTCGCTCGACCGGCTGCAGCACCGCGGGGCCGCCGATTTCTCGGATCTCGATTGCGCGCATCGTTGTCCTCCGATTGCAGCCCCTGGCGGTGTGGCCGGGCCTGGGTGCCGCCCCTAGGCCGTCAAAGATGGCCCCGGAGGGGTACCGTTTGCAACCCTGGGAACTGCATGCATTACCTGAATGATGGCCCCGCCGACGCCACTCGCCGTTTGATCCTGGCCCACGGGGCGGGAGATGGGCCCGAGTCGCCGTTTCTGACCCACATCACCCAAGGATTGGCCAGCTCCGGGGTCTACGTCATCCGCTTCGCCTTCCCCTACATGGCGGAGATGGCCAGGGGCGGACCCCGCCGACCGCCCGACCCAACACCCGTGCTGCTAGCCGTCTGGCGCGAGGTCATCGCCGATGTGCTGGGCGGCGGTGCGGGGTCGGGCGGATTGGCAATCGGCGGCAAGTCCCTCTGCGGGCGTATGGCGAGCCTCATCGCCGACGAGGTGGGAGCCGCCGGGCTGGTCTGCCTCGGTTACCCCTTCCATCCGCCCGGCAGGCCGGAGCACCCGCGCACCGGGCACCTGGCCGGGCTGCGCACGCCCACCCTGATCTGCCAGGGGACCCGCGACCCCTTCGGTCGGCCGGACGAAGTTGCGGGCTACCGCCTGAGCCCGGCGATTCGCCTGGCCTGGATCGCGGACGGCGACCACAGCCTGGCGCCGAGGAAGGCCTCCGGACGGACCTGGGAGGAGAATCTGGACCAGGCGGTGAGGGAGGTGCTCAGATTCCTTGGTCAGGTCTAAGGTAGAGGCGCCGCAACCATCGGCGGGTCAGGTCTGAGCTGGACCTTCATTTTCGGCGCCGCCTCTGTGAGCGATGGCTTCGAGAGAGGACTTCAGCGGAGATGCGAGCCGGTCCTCAAGCGAAGGCTGCGATCAGGCGGGAGGCCTCGGTCTCAACTCGGGCCAGCTCCGTCGCTGCGCGCCCCGCATCGCCGGCCGTGGCGGCGGCCCGCTCCAGATCATCCAAGGCGGCGTCCAGGGCCAGCACGCCGCAGTAACGCGTGGCGCCCCGCAGGTGGTGAGCGGCTTCGGCAAGTGCGGCTGCGTCGTTGCGGCCGGCGAAGGCCTTTAACTCCGCCATGTCGGCCGGCAGACCGGCGATCAGCGCCGCGACGATCTCGCGGGCGAGCCGCCCGTCGCCGTCCACGGCCGCGACGGCCGCAGCCTCGTCCCAGGCGGGAAGTCGGGGCAGAGTCGGTTCGGGGCCAAGCGGCCTCGATGGATGCATGTTCGATCCTCCCGTGTCGTACATCGGACACGATGGGCACCCGCTCTCGTGTGGGTCGTGGGCGTATCTAACCCCCGACCTCCGGGCAGGCGAAGCTGCGCAGTGGGGATAGGCCAAACGACTTGGCAGGTTAAGATTAGCGAATGTGGCCAAGGCGTGCACGGCCAAGGCGACACCGCTGGGTCTGACAACTACGGATGTTGATGGCGTTGCGGCAGGAGGTACGTGGATCAGCCTGGACAGCCCCTGGACCGGTTCAGCCCTTTGTCGGGAGCCGGCGCTGGTGCACAATCCTGGCCGTTCCCACCCTGCGAGTGCGCCGCATGACTCACCCTACGATCGAGGACTTCGTCGGCAACACGCCGTTGGTTCGCCTTCAACGCCTGCCCGGCCAGAGCGATAACACCATCCTGGCGAAGCTGGAAGGTAACAACCCGGCGGGCTCGGTCAAGGATCGACCTGCGCTTTCCATGATCCGTCGTGCGGAGGCGCGTGGCGAGATACGCCCCGGCGACACCCTGATCGAGGCCACCAGCGGCAATACCGGGATTGCGTTGGCCATGGCGGCGGCCATCCGCGGCTACCGGATGATCCTCGTCATGCCGGAACACATGAGCGTCGAGCGTCGCGCCGTGATGCGTGCCTTCGGTGCTGAGATCCGCCTGACGCCGCGGGAAGGCAGCATGGAGGCGGCCATCGATCTGGCCAATGCACTGGAGGCGGCGGGAGAGGGGCGGCGGTTGGACCAGTTCTCCAACCCCGACAATCCCCAGGCCCACTTCGAGACCACAGGCCCCGAGATCTGGCGGGACACCAAGGGCACGGTCACCCACTTCGTCAGTTCCATGGGGACCACGGGGACCATCATGGGCACCGGGCGATACCTCAAGCAACAGAATGCGGCGGTACACATCGTCGGGGTGCAGCCCACCGAGGGGTCCAGCATCCCCGGCATCCGGCGCTGGCCAGCGGCCTATCTCCCCAGGATCTACGACCCCGCGGCGGTGGACCGCATCATCGACGTGTCCCAGGCAGAGGCCGAGCAGACCATGCGCGAGCTGGCGGCCCGCGAGGGCATCTTCGGCGGCGTCTCCTCCGGCGGGGCGGTGGCGGCGGCCTTGACCCTGTCCCGGGAGGTCAGCGGGGCGGTGATCGTGGCCATCGTCTGCGATCGGGGCGACCGGTACCTCTCGACCGGCGTATTTCCGGCCTGAGGGTGCCGCAGGCGTTGCGCAATCCTGTTAATCCTGACCGTTTGTCCCCGCCTGCGCCCTAGGCCGGGGCAGACCAGAGCCCCCCAGATCCACGAGCAGCCCTTGTCCAAAAAGAAGCCTCTCCCAGAGACGCCCATCGAGGCCGAGATCGAGTCCCTCACCCACGACGGGCGCGGTCTGACCCATGTCGAGGGCAAGGCCGTCTTCGTCCACGGAGCCTTGCCCGGGGAACGGGTGCGATTCCGGTATACCAGGCTACAGAAGCGCTACGACGAGGGGACGGTGACGGACGTCCTAGTGTCATCGCCACAGCGCGTTACCCCGCGTTGTCGCCACTTCGGGGTCTGCGGCGGGTGCAGCCTGCAGCACATGGAGGCGGCGGCCCAGATCGGGATGAAGCAGGAGATCCTGCAGGACGTCCTGGCGCGCATGGGCAAGGTGGTGCCCGAGACCTGGTTGTCGCCCCTGGCCGCCGGGCACTGGGGCTATCGGCGCAAGGCGCGCTTGGGGGCCAAGTGGGTGCAGAAGAAGGGGCGTGTCCTGGTAGGCTTTCGGGAGCGCGCGTCGGCCTTCATCACGGATCTGACTCGCTGCGAGACCTTGCACCCCGTGGTGGGGGAGCGCCTCTCTGCCGTCTCCGACCTGATCCAGGGCTTGAGCATCCGCGATCGGATACCCCAGGTGGAGGTCGCCATGGGCGACGGCCCCTGCGTGCTGATCTTCCGCGTACTGTCGCCGCCCTCAGCCGCGGACCTGGGACTGTTCCAGGCCTTCGCGGCGGCCGAAAGGATGCACGTCTATCTCCAGGAGGGTGGCCCCGAGACCATACGGCCACTTCCGGGCCAAGGTGTCGGGCTGGGCTTCGACCTGCCGAGCCACGGGGTGCACCTCGACTTCGAGCCGACGGACTTCACCCAGGTCAACCTGGAGTTGAACCGGCTCATGGTGGACCAGGCCCTGGATCTGCTCGATCCGCAACAGGAGGACCGGGTGCTCGACCTATTCTGCGGCCTGGGCAACTTCACCCTGCCCCTGGCCCGCCGCGCCGGGCAGGTGGTCGGGGTCGAGGGCGACGCGGGGCTGGTGGAGCGGGCGCGGGCCAACGCCCGCCGCAACGGCGTCCCCAACGCCGAATTTCTGATGGCTGACCTTTACAGGGAGCCTGAGCCGGGGTCGCTCCAGGTGCCCTGGGGCACCGGGGTCTTCGACAAGGCCCTGCTGGACCCCCCCCGCAGCGGGGCCTGGGAGGTGCTGGACCTGCTCCCGGGCGCCGGGGTCCGCAGGCTGGTCTATGTCTCCTGCTACCCTTCGACCCTGGCCCGGGACGCCGATCACCTGGTCCACCAACTTGGCTACCGG
>JBFZCW010000366.1:0-4183 GCA_041307765.1 Chromatiaceae bacterium | reverse complement strand
TACCACAAGATCGACGTCCTGACCCGCGTCCTGGAGGTCGAGCCCTTCGACGCCATGCTGGTCTTCGTGCGCACCAAGAACGCCACCCTGGAGGTCGCCGAGAAGCTCACCGCCCACGGTTTTTCCGCCGAGGCCCTCAACGGTGACATGACCCAGGAGGCGCGCGAGCGCACCATCACTCGGCTCAAGGCCGGGCGCCTGGACATCCTGGTGGCGACCGACGTGGCCGCACGGGGCCTGGACGTGGAGCGCATCAGCCACGTGGTCAACTATGACATCCCCACCGACCCCGAGGCTTATGTCCACCGGGTCGGGCGCACTGGGCGGGCCGGGCGCCAGGGCAAGGCCCTGCTCTTCGTCCAGCCGCGCGAGCGCAACCTGCTGTTCGCCATCGAGCGCACCATCCGCCAACGCATCCCGCCCATGGCGCCGCCCTCGGCCGAGCAGGTCTCCGAGCACCGGATCGACCGGCTCATCGCAACCCTGCGCTCCACCAAGGCCGAGCAGGACCTGGACTTCTTCTACAGCCTGGTCGCCCGCGTCGAGCAAGAGCAGGAGATGAGCCTGCTCGACATCGCCGCGACCCTCACCTACCTGATCCAGCGCGAGCGCCCCCTAGATGTCCGGGAGCCGAAACGCCCGGCCGCCGCCAACGAGGACCGGCGCCCCGAATGGCACCCGGAGCGGCGGCCCGAACGACCAGACACGCGCTCAGATACGCGGGGCGAGCGCCCCCGGTATAAGGGGCAGCGTCCCGAGCTCGGCCAGGATCGGAGCCCGGATCGCAGCCAGGATCGGAACCAGTCCCGCTCCAAACATGACGACAGGCCCGCCTTCCGCCCCGACCAGCGCGAATACCCCCAACGCGAGCGCGACGGCAATCGCGACCTCAGCCCAGAGCGCCAGCCGCGGCCCGAGGGGGGGTACCGCGGCCCGCGCCCGGATGCCGGCCCAGGCCAGGCTCCAAGCTGGCAGCACGGCCCGGACCGCGACGGGAATCGCCGGGACGAGAGGCCGCCGCGGCCACCCTTCCAGGGTAGCGGCCCAGACCGACCCTTCCGCCCCAGGCAGGAGGAGGGCCCACCCAGCCGCGGCCCGCGCCCAGGCCGCGACGCTGTCCCCATGGCCCAGTACCGGATCGAGGTCGGGCGACGGGACGGCGTCACCCCACGCGAGATCGTCGGGGCCATCGCAAACGAGGGGGGGCTCGACGGCCGCCACATCGGACGCATCGATATCCAGGACGACCACTGCACCCTGGACCTCCCTGACGGCATGCCACGGGAGCTTCAGCAGCACCTGCGCAAGGTCCGCGTCTGCGGCCGTCCGCTCAATCTGACCCAGCTGGAGGCCGCTCCCCCTGGCAGCGACCGCGCCCCGCGCCCACCGCGTAAGCCGCGGCGGGCCTGAGCGCAGTGCCGGTTCCACGAGTGCCCGTCGCCTCTAATTCCACCGTAAGCGGGCCCGGGTCCCGCTAGCCCAAGTCCATGACTATCACTGAGAAGCAGCGCCGCTGGCTCAAGCGCCAGGTCCATCACCTCAAGCCAGTGGTCCTGCTCGGCCAAGCTGGGCTCACGGACCGCGTCGTCGCGGAGATCGACGGCGCCTTGGCCCACCACGAGCTCATCAAGGTGAAGGTCAATGCCGGCGACCGCGACCTGCGCGATGCCCTGGTCGAGGAGATCACTGCGCGCACTGGGAGCGACCTCATCGATCGCATCGGCAACATGGCCGCGTTCTACCGCCCGAACCCTGACCGCAAGACCCCCATCCAGCTCCCCAAAGACTGACCCGCCACGGTGCGTCGGCCAGGACAGGGGGTCGCCCGGCTGAACGGGTGGCAGCGTCGGTCAACCGACTCGACTATAAGGGCCGTCGGTCATCGCCGGCCGCGATAACCCCGGAGTCAATGCGCGCGTTCATCACTGAGCTGGCGCCCCTCAGGCGTGTGGCCGCATCTGGTCCTCGCGTATTCTCGGCGAGAAGTACACATCGGCCTCATCCAGATCGACGGCGTCACCGGCTCGATCGACCAGCGGCTGCTCATAGTCCTTCCAGCCGCGAAGCCCGGTCTTTAGAGAGACGACGTTCCGGTACCCGAGCACCTGCAGCGAATGCGCCGCCAACACGCTGCGATAGCCCGAACGGCACACCACCACGACCTCGCGATCTCGGGCCTGGACCAGGGCCGGGATGGTCTCCTCGTACTCCCACTCGCAGGCCGATTCCAGGATACCGCGCGGGACACCGATGGAGCCGGGGATGTGCATGGCCTCGAACTCATAAGGCTCGCGCACGTCCACGATCAGCAGGTCTGGATTCTCCTGCAGGCGGACCTCCAAGTCCCATGGCATGATTTCCTGCACATCCGTCAGGCAGTTCTTGATCAACTCCAGAAAATTTTTCATTCGCTCACCTCGAGTCCAAACATCCTTACGGCGACTCCATGCCCCACCCCTGAACCGGTAGTGCCGCCCCCAGCTCCCGCGACGTCTCAGCGGCCTGCCCGGCTTCGGTTCGCTCGGAGCTCACCGGGCCAGGGTCTCGATCCGCCCAGCCAGAGCGAAGTCCAGTTCTGTAATCCCGCCCGCGTCGTGCGTGGCGAGATCCACCCGCACCGTCGCATAGACGTTGGACCACTCCGGGTGGTGATTCATGGCCTCGGCGACCATCGCGACCTTGGTCATGAACCCGAAGGCCTCGACGAAGTCCTTGAAACGGAATTCCTTGTTCAGCTTCCCCTGGCAGACTTGCCAGCGCGCCGCCGCGCCGGCGTTCAGCTCTTGAAGGGCCTGCTCGATCGCCACCGCGTCCAATCGTTCTCTCTTCATGGTGCAAAGCTCCGCATGATGGACCCAACCCCAGGGCGAGACATGTCGGCACCGGCGGCCAAATCAAGGCGACAGGTCCTGCGGACGGAGACGATGCCCCTGTCAGCTACCGCCCCCGAACGTATCGATCGCCAAGCGCAGCTCGGGGCAGGAGCGCGCCTGCACCTCCAGGCTCACCCCGGCGCAGATCGCATCCCAGGCCCGACGGACACTGGTCGCCCCAGCCGCCGGGCCCATAGGGTGGCCAAAGACACCGCGCCCTGGAATAAAGCCGAAGTCGACACCCCCAACGCGGCGGTAGACCCCCTCCAGGGTCCCAGCCCACTCGCTCCCGCCTGGAATCGGCAGGCTGCGGACGATAGGGCCCATGGGGTCCAGGCAGGCTGCCACACCGTCCAGGACCTCCCCCTGGTCCATGCCCATGCGCGCCCCGAAGCCCGGCATGATGACACCGTCCAGGCCAACCAGGCGCTGCAGCTTGTTCATGACCCGGGTGTGGACCCCGTAGCAGGGCAGGCGGCTGGCCGCCGCTATGAAGGCGAAATGCCCGATCAGCGGCACCCGCGTATGGCGGCGCAACAGGCGAACGGCGCTTAAACCCACGGTCATGGCATTGACCAGCAGCATGTTCGCCCCGTTTCCCACTGCCAGGTCGTGCAGCGAACAGAGGCGATCCACCTCGTCAGTGACATTGGCCAAGTAGCCCTTGGGGACTCCAGTCTCGGCCTCCGCCCGCCGGCGCGCCTCCCCCAGCAGGGCGGAGCGACGCCCGAGGGGACACCAGTCGGTATCGCCGAGCATCTCATCGTCCTTGACGACGTCGAGCCCACCCAGCCAGCCCTGGTAGCCGAGCTCAGCTAAGGGCTCAGGTGATAGCCCGATGTTGGGCTTGACGACCCCAAAGACGATAGGGCGGCCGTAGACCTTGAGCAGGTCTCGGATGCCGTCCACCCCGAACTTGGGCCCCTCGAAGCCGGCTAGATAAGTGGTGGGCAGGCGAAGGTCGAGGAGCTTGATCAGCGGGATGCCCGGGGCGAAATAGACCCCCTCCCCCATCACCGCCGAGAGCAGATTGGGGATGCGCGGCCCGAAGTTGCCGTGGGGATGAGCGATGGTGACGCGGCAGACTGAGACCTCTCCCACAGCCCGCTCGGTGGTAGGGCAGCTTGGGGCGGGAAGCCGGCCCTCGACGCTCAGGCCCAGCACCTTGGCCGCGAAGCGGGGACGCAGGTCCTCGTCGACCCCGACCCGCTGCCACTGGCCTGTGGACTGCTCGCTGCATAGAGCCGCAGCCGCGGCGCGGGGGTCGCCGTAGCACTCGAAGGCGTAGTCGAGCTCGAGGTAGTCCTGGG
>JBFZCW010000365.1:0-2883 GCA_041307765.1 Chromatiaceae bacterium | reverse complement strand
GCGGCCCCGCCTTGCAGTCCAGTGCTCGCCAGCCCATCCAGCAGGCCATCCCGCTAGTCCAGGATCGGCGAGCTATCCGCCCTCATGCTCAACGGCCAGGTGGCCACCACCCAGCCGCCGTAGGGCGACCGCCGAATCTCGTGAGCCCCCTCCAGTGAGGCGAGCTTGCCGCCTTGCTGGGCGACCAGGCCGACCGTGACCTCGCCGCCCCGTGCGGCCCCTGCTGCCAGCGCCGGCGCGCCGAACAGCGCGGCCACCAACTGCCTCGACGCCATTCAATCGCCTCCTGTGGTGTCGCTCACGGCTTCTCGATGGTGAACTCGCAGCGCCCCTCCGGCAGTTCGACGGCGAGGATGCCGTTGGGCGAATTGCGCTTCTCGCCGGCCAGGCGCACGCTGAAGAGGCCGTTCGTGGCCTCAAACGCCTCGGCCTTCATATCGGTTCCTTTCAACACAGCGGCAGGCTGGAGCGCGCTAGGGAAGGCATTACCAGGAGCCGGGGTAGGGCAGGCTGCCTGTGTCTTGTCCTGCATAGGCGTCCTTCCAAGTTGTTCCCGCACCGCTTCTCAACATCCTCACTGTAGTGGCCGGGAGGGCCAGTAGTCAAGCTCCAAAGCGCCTGCGGGTGCGGGTAGTCTCCCATGGCCAGGCGGCAGGGTGCCAACATGGGGGCCGCGCCGCCTCCCCCCGTAGACGTGCCGAGTTGAACCACTTGAACCACTTACAGACAGTTGCGGTGTGCCCGGGAGCAACCAGAACATGCGGGGGCGGGGTCCGGAATAGGAAAAAGTGAAGACCTGACCCCAGGGCGCGCATGAGGTGGGAAGCTGGGGACACTGGGGACGCTGGCATATGTTGGGCCTGCGGCGAAGGGGGTACGCAATATGTTGCGGTGCGGGATGGCGGCCCAGGACGGCAGAGGCGGCGAGCATGGGACGCACGGCGGCAGCAAGACACGGCGTGAAGGCCGCGAGGAACGTGCAAGGCCAGCCGTTCCTTGCCCCAGCGTCAGCGACCTGCTACAGTGCCCCTTGCCGGCTCCTTTCTTCCTGGTTGGGGCTGTCGAGGAGGACCAACGTGCTGCGCCGCGTCACCAGTAACGAGTGCTTCCTTGTCACCGCGGCCATCGCCGGGGCGCTGTTCATTCCGGCCGCACTGGCTCAGGAGGGCAAGCCGGCAGGCAATCTAGCCGAGAAGCACGGCGGCGCCACGACCGCCGAGGCGCTGCGCAACGCGCCCGGCCAGAACAAGATGGTCTGGGTCTCGGCCCCAAAGGCGGGCAAGTTGCCCACGATTGACGGCACGCTGAGTCTGGAGCAGGGCGAGTGGGCCGACGCGCCGGCCATTGCGGGCATGCTCGCGCCCGCCGGCGGCAGGCTCCTGCCGCTCAAGTCCCTGGCCTTCATCACATGGGATGAGGCGAGCTTCTACCTCGGCATGCGCACGGAGGTCAAGCCGGGCTACGTCCTGCGCCGGAAGGGGCGGGACATGGATAACGAGGCGAGCCGCGACGACGTGGTGGAGATCGTCTTCAACCCGCTGGGGCGCGACCAGCCGGAGCCGGCGATCTTCCAGATCATGTACAACGCCCTCGGCTTCCGCTGGGACGCCATGCAGACGGTCGGGGTGACGGCAAAGTACTGGGACGCGGCCACGTGGGAGTTCAAGAGCGACTATAGGCCCGGAATGGACCACTGGGACCTGGAGGTGAGGATTCCCCTCAGGTCAATGCGAATGAAGAGCCCGAACCGCTCCGGGGATTGCTGGCTCTTCCTGGCCACGCGCGACTGGAAGGGCCTGGTGGACGACGCGGGCCGGCCCCAGTGGAACATCTATTCCTCGCTCACGGGGAACGGCGGGTTCATCTCCCAGGAGAACCAGTTCCCGCTCGTGCTGGACGATTCGGCGCCGGTGGCGCAGTTGCTCGACATCTCGGACCTCTGGAAGGGCCGCTTTGGGTTGAAGGCCCGCTTCG
The DNA here is from genome assembly GCA_041307765.1 of Chromatiaceae bacterium. Lineage (GTDB taxonomy): Bacteria > Pseudomonadota > Gammaproteobacteria > Chromatiales > Chromatiaceae > DYRB01. Next base: position 909 of record JBFZCW010000365.1, on the reverse strand, counting down.
CCAACACCACGGCCAAGCCCCAGACCCTCACGGTTCTCGCGAGCGTCTACGACAACAGTGGCTACCATGGCCGGGACAAGGACTGGACCGAGCGGGAGGGGCCGCTGGCCACGCAGAGCAAGGAGTTCGCCCTCAAGCCCGGCGAAGCGGCCGAGTGGGCCATCCACGGGACCGCCCTGCCCGAGCTGGCCGTTGATCCGGCGACGAGGTGATCACCAGCGACCTGGAGACCGACAGGGTCATCGCCCGCGGCAAAGCCGCGGATGCGTTCGACTTCGACGTGCTGCCCCTTGACTTCCGCCTGTTCATGGTTGCGGCGGCCAACCCGGCAGGGCCAACGCTCCGGGCCGACGCGACTCTAGCGGCGAAGCTGCTCACCCTGGGCATCAACGCCGCCGACGCCAGGCCGGTCCCCGCCGCCGACCGTAGCGTGACGCTCGCGGGCGCCGATGCCTGCCCTCTCGCCGCGTGGCTGATACCCTCCCAGAAGCGGCTGATCGTGGCGGTGACCAACCAGGGAGCGAAGGCCGCGGCCGGCAAGCTGGAACTCGATCTCGAGAAGCTCGGCCTGATGCCCGCCTGCAACGGCGAGTGCATCATCATCTCCGACGTCGGGACCGACAAGGTGCTGCTCAAGACCACCGGCATGAACCGCGGCAAGCTGCTCGGCCTGTGGAAGGGCCAGCGCGACGCCGAGGGCCGCAAGACCCGCTCGCCGCACGACGAGGCGAGCATCTCGGTGCCGGCGGGCGCCTGCGCGTTCTTCATGGTCGCCACGCAATGAGCGCGTGCGGCCGCCCCGATTCCCGTCTTCCGCCCGCCCGCCCGCCCCCACCGACCTCGTGTCGGTGGGGCGGAGGATTGGCAGCTACAGGCGTCCACCCCCCCCTCACCCCCTGCCCCCTCTCC
>JBFZCW010000364.1:0-3757 GCA_041307765.1 Chromatiaceae bacterium | reverse complement strand
CGCCTAGGGCAACCAAGCCGAGCACCAGGGCGCAGGCTGCCAGCCAGCGAACCCGACGGATGGGTCTGTTCATGATGGCGTGGAATCTCGGGAACGGTCGGCGACCGGGTTGTCCGGCGGTGGTCTGGCAGCAGACTGCCACCGTACTCAAATTATCATAAATGGATGTAGGAAGGCATCTCAATGGGCTGTTAATCCGACGAAAGGCGATGCATTCATGGCTGGATGCGCGGCCCGTCGAACGGGCTCATCCAGCCCCCCAGTGGGAGGTCGCGATCCCCTCTCCCAGATCTGCATCGATCAGGCGTGCCCGGATTTCCAGCAAGCGCTCGATCAGGGCCGGCTCGGCCGCCTCATAGGCGGCGGCGTCCGGCACGCGCTTGACCACCACGCCCAGGAGCTCGGTGATGGCGTTGCCGATGGAGTTCTGGCTGATGGTCACCAGCAGGTTGCCGTCGTCGTTGCGGTAGATGAGCTGCTTGAAGGCGGGCTCCCAGCGGATGGAGTTGGCGTAGGCCGGATCTCTGATGCAGCGGTCGCGCACCACCTTCGCCGTCTTGAGGAAATCGTTGTCGAATAGCAGCACTGCATCGACCTGTTCCGGGAAATACAGGTCGGGCAGGGGCGGAGCATTGCGAGTCGAGACCTGGGAGAAGAAGGTTCGGTAAAAGTCCAGGAAGCCCTGGAGGATGGCGTCGTACTCGCGCCAGAAGGCGACCTCCTTGAGCGCCTCCACCCCACCCTGGATCTCCCAACACGGCAGTCCCTCCGGGTAGCCGGTGAGGCTCAGACGCGACTCCTCCGTGTGGATCGTGCGCAGGATCCTGAGGTCCAGGGCCTCGGCGAAGAACTCGCGGTAGACGTCGCGCATGTACGCCTGGAACAGGCTGTGCTGGCCGCCGTCCGTCAGGTTCGCGTTGTTCCGGTCGGCCAGAGCCGCCGAGCGCAGGTGCGCCATGGGGAAGGCCATGAAGTGGTTGTGGAGCATGCGGATGCTCGGTACCCCGGGGGAGGTCAGTGGCCAGGTCGCATCCAGGCTTGCCTCGCCGGCGAGGATCAGTGTTTCCGCGGGGTCCGGGTACCGTTCCACCATCCAGTCGATGATGATCTGGTTCATCCGATTCCATACCCGCCGGACAGGCTCCGGGACCTGGGTGCGGCGCACCGGACGCCCCAGGGGGTTTAGGATGGTCTTGGAGGTGTTGTAGATGATGGAGCAGTCGAAGGCGTTGGAGTGCCCCAGGGCCTTGCGGTAGAGCAGCAGGTCCTCCCGGTTGAGCAGGAGGCCGTTGTTGTGGACCAGATCGTTCAGGTTCTCCGTGCTGTTGAAGAACTCGTTGGGCTTCATCCCCTCCGGGACCTCCAGGGGGATGGGGCGGAATGGGGTCAGGATCTCGCGGGGACCGATCTCCATTGCTGTACACCTCCGATGCAGGCCAATCCCGAGCAGATCGGCCAGGGGCGGAAACCAGAATGATATCCTACCCGAAGAGCTCTGGGGTTGGCCGCCGTGACTGTTGGCTCAGGCTGGGCGACCGGAACCGGACGACGCGAACCTTGGCGCGGGTTCCGCCCCCAAAGGAGATCGGGCGTTAGATGAGATCGGGCGTTGGGGGTGGGGTGGGCGTGGTGGGGACCAGGCCCACCTCGTCGCCGTCGTGAAGCTTGGTGAAGCCCTCGGTGAACTGCTTGTTGACCGTGACCCGCAGGCGTCCGGGCTCGAACAGGGGGCCGGCGCCCCGGCGGCGGCCGGCGAGCCAGCCGAGCAGGCCGTCCACGTCCGTCACCGCCGCGGGTACGGTGACCTGCTCTGCCTCCTTGCGCATTTTCTTGGCCAGCCAGGAGAAGTACAGGAGCTTGACGGCCTTCTCCCCCTGGTCCGGCTCGTTGCGGCGGTAACCCATGCGCTCCAATCGCTCCAGATAGGAGGCCCAGTTGGCCTCCTGGTTGACGCCCAGGGTGTAGAGGCTGTCCCAGGAGTAGATCCCGGTGTCGTGACCGTCGTCGAAGACGATTCGGATGGCGTACTGTCCCTGAGGATCGATGCGCTCGATGTTGACACCTTCCTTGCCGGTCACCGGCTGGTCCAGGAGCCGGACCTCGGCGGCGCGGGAGAACACCCGCAGGTATTCGCAGGGCAGCTCGAAGCGGGCCCCGTCGTCGAAGGCGATGCTGAGGATCCTGGACTTGGCGTGGAGATTGATCTCTGTGGGGTGGCGCTGGTTCGATGGTTGGCTCGGCTGCCCGGTTGGATCTTGGGTTGGTTCCTGGTTTGGCGCCTGGGTTGGTTTGGGGCCGGGGGGGGTGCTGGGCTGTTCGGTCATGGGGTCTGTCCTGGTACTGTGCGGGCGGGGGCTGGTCGGCCCGCAGGCTATTCTACCGGCTGGCGCGATTGCCGAGCGGATGCAGGATTGGGGCCGGGGCAGCGATCTCAACCCGGGGCCGCCCGGGGCTGCCCGGGGCCGGCAGACGACTCGGGCCGTCATACCGCGGCCTCGATCCACCAAATGGAGTAGACTTTTTTCCACCGGCCCACGGCCCCGCACTCGGTTATGGGCCTAATGTTCCCCTGCCATTCAGGTCACTGCCACCCATGGTCCTGTCCACCCATCGACCACCTGTCTGCCGCGCCGTCAGGCTTGTCGTTACCGTCCTGTCTGTTGCGGCCCTCGTCGGGCCGTCTCCCGCCCTTTGGGCCGAGGGATGGTCTGGAACCCTTCGGGACGGCACCCAGTTGCGCGTCGACCCCGAGACCCGACGCGCTCTGCGCGATCAGGGCGGTTCTCAAAGGCCCATGTGGGACGGTGTCCACTATCTTGAAGACGGTTCCATGGTCATTATCCGCGATGGGACTGCGGTGCCAACCCGGCAGATGCTGGAGACCTGGGACGCGGGCCCAGCCCCGCGGACCGCTCAGGCGACGCCGGAGTGCGACCGCTTGGTTCAACGAGTCTGCGGTCCCCAGGATGCCTGCGGGCAATCCGGGCCCTGCCTCGCGGCCCGCAAGCTGTTGCAGGAAGCCGTCTCCACCCCCGCCGACTCGGCACCAGATGCGGCCGCCGGGGCGTCCGAGGCGGCCTGCGCCAAGGCCCTGTCCGACCCCGCATTTCCGGTCTGCACCCAGGTTGCCCGCGGGGCCGCGGTCAGCGACTGCGCCAGGCTGGTGGAGCGCGTCTGCGGGGCCGACGGGCGCTGTGCCACAGCCCCCGCGTGCGATCCGGCCCGCCAATTGCTCGGCCTGGAGTCCGAGGAGCGGTCCGCCGGGGGCGATCCGGCGGCCCTGACTGGTGCCGGGGACCAATGCCGCGAAGCCATGACCAATCCGTTCTTCAAACCCTGCCCGTAACCGTCACATGCCTACTCAGCGCGTCTTACTCGCGGACGACCATGCACTCTTCCGGCACGGCCTTCGCTCCCTGATCGAGTCGAATGACGGCGACTATCTCGTCGTCGGGGAGGCGAACGACGGCCTCGAGGCAATCTCGATGGTGCTCCAGCTCCACCCGGATCTCCTGTTAATGGACCTGTGCATGCCGAACCAGAACGGCATGGAATCGATCGCGGCCATCAAGAAGCGGGCACCCGGCACCAAGATCATCGTCGTGACCGGCCACTGTACCGAAGAGCACGTCCGCGCCACGCTGGAGGCGGGGGCCGACGGGTATGTGCTGAAGGACGATACCCGGGACGACCTGCTCAAAGCGCTGCGCGCGACGCGGGAGGGCAAGGTCTTCCTGAGTCCAGGAATCTGCGGGCG
>JBFZCW010000363.1:0-10373 GCA_041307765.1 Chromatiaceae bacterium | reverse complement strand
TTGCCATTGGTCACCGACACCAGGCAATAGCGCCTGGCGAGCGCACCCAGGGCCGAGGCCACCTCCGGGTAGGGGTCGACCCTGTTGCGGGCCTCCATGAAGACCGCCACCCCGTCATCGGCCAGGCCTTGCCGATAGCCGAACTCACCCAGGAGCAGACGCAGGGACTCGTGGCGCAGGGCGGTGACGTCGTGGGCCAAGTCCGCGCGCTCGCGCATCAAGGCGAGCCGGTGCGCGCGCAGGCTGGACTGGTCATGGACCTCCGCAAGCCTTGGGGCCACCGCCGCGAGCCAGGCCAGCAATTGCGCCTCGGCCATACGGATGGGTGGCTCGCATGGCCACAGGGTGTCATCGAGGTCGATGGTGAGGAGCTTGACTGGGGCGGGTGCGGTCATGGCGGCGCGCCGGCAAAGGGCCTCATTGTGCCCGCCGCCGGGTGCGAAAAGAACTCCCTAGAGCCATCGGGACCGTGGACCATGTATTGGGACCCGGATCGCCCCGAGAATCGGACGTGTCAGCCCACGTCAGAGGTCCCACGGCCCGAGTTGGACAGGGTGCCGTGGATTCCGCAACACCAGCCCACTCTCAGCGAATCGCGGCGCCGCTTGGGATGCGCAGAGTCACCACCAGCCCACCCAGCCCCCCGCTCGGCTCTTGCTCCCGGCCGCCAGCGACGCTGGCCTGGACACGGACATCGCCGGGGTCTGCGGTCCCGAAGGTCAGCTCGGCGCCGTAGGCGTCGCAGATGTCTTGGGCAATCGCCAGGCCAAGCCCAAACCCCTGGGTGCGTTCATCCAGCCTGAGGCCGCGCTGGGCCAGGGCCTGCAGGGCCTCTTCCGGGACCCCGGGACCGTCGTCCTCGACCCGCACCACCACCGGGTCCCCCACCGAGACCCGGACCGAGACCCGGCTCTTGGCCCAATTCGCGGCATTCTCCAGGACATTGCCGAGAAGCTCCGTGAGATCCTCCGACAGCATCAGCACCGGGGATGCATCGGGGCCGTCCAGGTGCCAATCCAGGCGGCCGCCGCTGGGGCTGCGCTGGAGGGTGCGTACCACGCGGTTGAGGGCGGCCGGGAGGTCCACACACCGGTTCAGTGCCCCGTGCCCTGGGCCTCTCCCGGCCCCCTGGGCATCCGTGCGGGCAGGGGCCCGCGCCCGCATGCGGGCGCGGATGAGCTCCCGATCCACCCGCTGGCGCATGGTCTGGGCCAGACCGTCCAGATCGTCGGCCAGCTCCGATTGGCCAGCGGCGCGCAGGCGCTCCGCGTCCGCGGCCAGCACCACGAGAGGGGTCTTGAGCCCGTGGGCCAGGTCGGTGGTCCAGGCACGGGCCCGTTCGATCGCGCCCTCCTGCGCATCGAGCAGGGCGTTGACCTCCTCCACCAGCGGGTTCACCTCGTCGGGTAACTCGGCCGGCAGGCGCCGGACCTCCCCAGAGCGGATGGACCGCAGGCCCCGGCGCACCCTCTCCAGGGGGGCCAGCCCGATGCGCACCTGGACCCAGGCGGCGATGAGCAATGCAACCCCAAGCAGCAACAGGTAGGGGAGCATGTCTGTCGCAAAGGAGCGGCCCGCCTCCGCCAGCTCGCGGCGATCCAGGGCCACGGCGACACGCACGTGGCGGCCCTCGGTGTCAGGGAGAAACACCACCCGCCGTTCCACCACCAGGAGTGTCTCGTCCCCCGGACCCTGCAACTGATGTCGGTGCACGACGCCGGCCGGGAGGACGTCTCGGGGGAGATCGAGCACCGCGTCCCACAGGGAGCGCGAGCGCAGCAGGGTCGGCCGATCCTCGTCCTGGATCTGCCAGTACAGCCCGCTCAGGGGGAGCTCGAAGCGCGGGTCCGCCAGAACCAGCTCGAACTGGATGCGCCCGTCAGGGGCCGCCTTGAGGTGACCCAGGATCTGGCACACGATGTCGTCGAGATGCGCCTCCATTCGCCGCTCCACATGGCGCTCGAACAGGACGGTGAGGCCAAAGCCGGCGACCAGCAGCGCCAGGGCAATGGCTCCTGCGGCGGCAACCAGGAGGCGAGATCGCAGGGATCGGCGGGTCACAGGGACGATGAGAACTCGGAATCCGGCTCTTCCGGATCGCGGATGATGTAACCAAAGCCGCGGCGGGTCCGGATCAGCTCAGGGCCCAGCTTGCGGCGCAGCCGGCCGACCAGGACCTCCAGCGCATTGGTGTCGCGATCCATGCCATCGCCGCCGTAGATGTGCTCGGCAAGCTCGGCCTGGGAGACCACGCTCCCCTTGTGGTGGAGCAGGACGCTCAGCAGCCGGTACTCCTGCGGCGAGAGATGGACCGGGACCCCATCGAGGGTCACGTGCATCTGGCGCGGGTCGAACGCCACCCCCCCCACCCGCAGGACCAGCGATGCCTGGCCCGAGACACGCCGCAGGATTGCCCGCAACCGCGCCAGGAGCTCCTCCACCCGGAACGGCTTGGGCAGGTAGTCGTCGGCCCCTGCGTCGATGCCCTCCACACGCTCGTCCCATTCCCCGCGGGCAGTGAGGATCAGCACCGGCAGGTCCCGGCCGGCGGCGCGCCAGCGCTTGAGCACCGCGAGCCCGCCCATGCCGGCGAGCCCCAGATCCAGGATGACGGCCGCGTAGGACTCGGTGTCGCCGCGAAACCAGGCGTCCTCGCCCTCGCCGGTGGAGTCGACCAGGTAACCGGCCTGGGTCAGGGCACGGGTCAGGACCTCCACGGTGCGCGGATCGTCCTCCACCACCAGGATGCGCATCACCGGCCCTCCCAACGGTGCAGAACCTCGCCGTTGCGGGCGGCGATCTCCAACTCGTAGAGTCGGCCCTCCGGGTCCAGGAACTTGATCTCGTAAATCCATTGGTCGTGCTCGTACTCCAGCTCCGTGTCCAGGATCCGGCCCGGTGCCTGGGGCCGGATGCGCCGCAAAATCTCCGCAATGGCCAGGATCTCCCCCTTCTCCATGGCGCGACGGGCGCGGTCGTGGCTGTGGTCATTGTCTTCCCATGCGTCGTGCCCAAACCCGTCATCGTCGGAATCGGCAACCTCATGGGCCATGACCTGCCCCGTCGCCAGGGCGAGCGTCAGTCCGAGCAGCAGAAAGGGCAGGCGCGTGTGCATGGATCCTCAATTCTAGGCCATCCCACCCTGACAGTCCGCTGACGAAGCGAGGCCCTGTCGCGGAAGCGTCCCGTGCCAGGACGGAAAAAAAACAGGGCCCCGCCCGGCGAGCCGGGCGAGGCCCAAGCACAGGGTGCCGATCAGGCCCCTGATGCCTCCCTAGAGAAAGGTGTCGGCTTACCGAGCGAAGCTCTTGTCCAGGCTGTGGCAGAGGTTACAGCCCACTGGGTCGCCCGCCAGCACGGTGCGGTTGGCGCCCTCAACGCTGAAGCTACGGTCCACGGGCGTACGCGCCAGCACAGTACCCTTATGGTCGGCGCCGTGGCAGGCCGCGCAGGTTCCGCCGTTCGGCTTGGCGTTCTCAGCCTTGGCCATGCCCTTGTGGGCCTCCTTCCAGAACCGGCTGTCGTTGACCAAATGCATCCCGTGCGGCCCGTCTTGTGTGTCGCTGTCCATGGCGCTGATGACGTGGCAGGTGCTGCACTCCATGACAGTGCCGGAGTGACCCTGGAGCTGATTGGCGGTGACATTGTCGTTCTGCAATGGCGAACCGTCCGCGTCCCACTCCGCATGGGTGGCCCCATGGCACCCCTCGCACATGACCCCGCCGTGACCGGTGCTGACCCGATAGAGCTTCTGGTTGCCCGCCCCGGGATTGGCGAAGCCATTGAAGCTCGCCGGCACCGTGTTCTCGGCGAAGCGCTTGTTGGCCGGGACGATGGGCTTGGCGTTGGCGTCAGTGTCCAGGTAAGCGCGGATCAGCCGGATGCCGTCAGCGTTGCCGTTGGTGTCGTAGCCGTTCTTGGTGGCACCGGTCGCACTCGCCATGTTGCTGACCGCGTCGCCGGTGTGGCAGGACCCGCACCCTGGCTCGTTGGCCCAGGGCACGCGCTTGGTGAGGTCAGCCCCAGCCGGGAACGGCGTAGCCGCGCTGACGTTGGCGGTGAAGTCGTTGCCGACCTGGGCCAGATCGCCGTGACAGTCCTGGCAGACCATGCCGCCGTCGGCCATGGCCCCGCGCATGCACTTTGTGTTGGTGCCGGGGTGACACTGGTAGCAGGTCTGCTCGAGCACTGCCTCGCGGGCGGCCTGGTTGCCGGGCAGCCCGGTGAGGGTGTCGTCGGCGGTGGGCGCGGGCATGGCCGGGAAGAGCTCGGTCTGCTTGGCGTGTGCCGCATGCAGGACGCGGGAGTTGCTCTTGTGGATGCGCTGCACCCGCCCGTTGGCGGCGGCGTCGGGGTTGGCTGCGTCGCCGCCCAGCGGGCCGAACTGGGCCAGATCGAGCGCCGGGGTGTAGTGGCAGACCTGGCAGACGACCGACTTACCCTGGTCGAGGGCCTTGTTGGCAAGGCAATTGGCATTGCCGTTGGGTGTGGTCGCGCTGATGCCGTCGCAGGCGGCGGCCTTGCCAGCGCTATCGCGGTATGCGGCCCCGTGCTTGAGGTCGTGCAGGCGCAGGACGTTGATGTCGGTGGCGTACTCCACGCTCACCGCGGCCGGCACGGTACCGGCCCCCAGAAGGTCGTCGACCGTGCTGTCTTCCACCGGCAGGCCGGCCGCGGTCAATGCCTGATTGGCGGCACCCGGGTGAAGGGCGTCGGGGACGTCCACAGGAGCACCATGGCAGTTCTTGCAGCTCGCCTCCCCGGAGATGGGCAGCACGGTGTCCACCGTGGCCACTACCGTCCCCGGATTGGTGTCAGTCGCTCCCGTGCGGGCCTGCACCCGCACCAGCGGATAGGGGTTCTCGCGGCCGAAGTCATCGAAGGCCGCAAACGGCACCCCGGCGCCCTCGAACCAATTCACGTCGTTGGCGACATAGCCAAACGGGAAATTGATGAAGAAGGGCTTGTCCCCGTAGTGCTCCTCGGCCCGCTGGCGGTCGTTGGCGACATAGGGATTGGCGATGCCGGGCATGGCGTGCATCACGGCGGAGAGGCCCTCGTCGCCGTTACCGACCAGGCCATCGGTGCCGATATAGAGGTGCTCGACGTTGGGCACCGGCAAGCCGATGTCCACGTTGTTGGCCGCGGTGTTGGCGTCGTAGAAGGCGGCCAGAACGCCCGGCGGATAGAAGGGATCGTAGGCCTGATAGGCGACATCCCAGAAGTTGGTCTTGAACACATCATCGTTGGCGGTCAGGCCGGTGAACGGGTAGCCGGTCTGCGGATCGACCGACTGGCTGAGTATCGGGTCATTGGGGTTGGACGCGGCGGAGTAGACCACCTGGGCCTCGGTCGGCCCCAGGATCGCGGGCTCAGACCCCTTGCGGATGACCTGAGAGAGCAGGACCTGGAAGGGCGGCAGGATGCTCGACACCCGGGTGTCCAGATCGCCGCAGTGCATCCCGAGGTCGTTGATGGCGAGCACCTGATAGCCGGTGGTGCCGGTGCCGGCGGCGGGGCTCAGGGAGTTCGCGTTGCTCGGCCTCGGGGCCTCGACTACCGGGCCCTCGGCGAACGGGTCGACACCCACATCCAGCGAGTTCTGGCTGGTGGAATTGATGGAAACGTCTGGCACTGCGGGGGGCTGCGCGCCAACCGTCACGCTGGTGCTGCAGGTGGCCGAGGTTCTGCCACGGGACACCGTCAGGGTCGTGGCGAAGGTCCCGGCATTCGCATAGGAGACGGTCCTGGTTGGCCGTGTGCTCGACGAGGGGGTGCCGCCGTTGAAGGTCCAGCTGTAGTTCGGGGTCCGACTAAAACCGGTGACGGTCGCCGACCAGGTGACGCTGCCGCCCCGGTCGACGGTCGGGGTTTGAGGCGCAATGGTACAGGTTGCCGCCGAGCCAAGGCTCGGCCAGGTCAGGGCCAGCCCGACCAGCAGCAGTATCCCCGCAGGGATGCGTGTGCTTCGCTTGTTCATGGTGATCTTGCTCCACTCCGTATTTGGCGTCTCATGACGCGTCGCTTGTTGTCTCAGGGCCCAGCCGCTCCGCGCCACCGGCGTTGGGGCGGTTCGCTCCCTCAGAGGACCCGGGTTAGGACCAAGCACGACGTGGGCCAAAGTTGGCCAGGCAATCCAAAATGACTCTAACATACTGTAATACAATTGTTTTCGGATGCGGCGGCGCGGAGACGGAGACGCGGGCCACTGCCAGCCTTGGCAGCCTCGGCACAGCCAGGGCTGTCAGTCGCCTGTCAACACTGGCAGGTTCACTGGCCCTCACGCCCCCGCGTTCAGCTAGAAATCAGGTTCGCTGGCTTACACTCGCTGCCTGTCGGAGCGTCTCGCTCACCCTGATCCCGGTCCGAGGATGGACCATAAAACATAACTAGCTTAAGGAGTTACCACCTTGAACTCCCCTGTCGCGATGCAATCGTTGGCGGACGTCCATACCCAGCCGTTCGTCCTAATCGACGCGGACCTGCGGGTGCGCCTGGTCAATCGAGCGTTCGAGGATGCCTATGGCGTCGACCGGGAGGACGCGGTCGGGCAGCCCTGCTATCAGTTGCTTCATGCCGGAGGACCACGCCCCTGCCCCTGCGGACCAGACGGCGCGCACTGCCCGTTCCAGGCAGTCTTTACCGGGGCCAAGGACCAAGTGTCTGTTCACACCTACGAGGGCGAGCTTGGGGACGAGCGGCTGGTGCGAATCCAGGGTCACCCCGTGCAGACCGAGTCGGGGGAGATCCTGCTCGGCGAGCTGATCCAGGAAGACGAGCCGGCGGGTGCCGAGGTGGACGAGGCCGATGCCGGGCCGCGGATGGTCGGGGACTCTGGGCTCTTCCGTCAGATCCTGGGAAGGCTCCGCCTGGCCGCCAGGTCTGCGGCCCCCATCCTGCTGGAGGGAGCCACGGGGACCGGCAAGGAGCTGGCGGCCGACTACATCCATCGCCATTCGCCGCGTGCCCAGGGACCGTTCGTCACCCTGGACTGCACAACCCTGGGTGAGGACCTGTTCGAAAGCGAGGTCTTCGGCCACGAGCGCGGGGCCTTCACTGGAAGCGTCAGCGAACGCCAGGGACTGTTCGAACGGGCCCACGGCGGCACCCTCTTCCTCGACGAGATCGGCGAGATGCCCCCGGCCCTCCAGGCCAAGCTGCTGCGGGCGTTGGAGAGCGGTGAGTTCCGCCGCGTGGGCAGCGACCAGACACGCCGCGCGGATGTGCGCATCGTCTGCGCCACCAACAGGAACCTGCGCGATCACCCCGGATTCCGGCAGGACCTCTATTTCCGCATCGCGTGCGTGCGGGTACGCATGCCCGCGCTGGCGGAGCGGACCGAGGACATCCCCGCCCTCGCCCGGGAGTTGTTGGTGCGCATCGGCGCGTCGGCGAATCGAGCCTTTGACGTGAGCCCGGATGCCCTGACCCTGCTCCAGGCGCAGCCCTTCCATGGCAATATCCGCGAGCTGCGGAACCTGCTGTGGGTCGCTGCCATGCACAGCGGCGATGGGCGGATCGACGCCCAACAGATCGCCTCGGCCCTCCACGTCGACCCCGCCGCCCAAGAGGCTGCGCCGATCCCGCCCGCCGGTGTCACGACACAGCTTTCGCTTGCCCCCTCACCTTCCCCCCTTCGGGACCTGGAGTCCCGGCATGTTCGCGACCTCCTTGCGGCCCACGGCGGCAACCGGCGTGCCGTGGCGGTGGCCCTCAAGGTCAGCGAGCGGACGGTGTACCGCAAACTCAAGCGCTACGGATTGTCCTGACAGGGCTCACCACGGACCGCGACCTCCCGGCCCATGCCGAGTGTTACGTTGAGGCCCTAAGGATCGGCGAGCCATCGCTGACAGCGGCGCCGGGTGACCCTCGTATTTCAGCTTCACTTCAGCATTCGCTGATATGCTGGCGCGCATTCACGATCACCCAGACCGGATGCCGCCGCTATGCCGCGTCTTGCCCTGACCGCCGCCCTCATCGCCGCCCTGCTGTCCGTCCCGCCCGGGGCGGCCGGAGGCACCTTGGCGGAGGCCATCGCCGCGGCCGTCACTCGCGCCGATCAGGGTCCGCGCGCCCAGGCCCTGCGCCAACAGGGCCTTGCGGTACGCGCCCAGGCCGACAGTCTGGTAGCCCAGGATCCCGCCCTGCGGGTCAAGCACCTCTCCGACCGCCTCAACGACGACACCGGATACTACGAGTGGGAGGCCATGGTCGACCTCCCGCTCTGGCTGCCAGGCCAGCGCTCAGCCCGCCGTGCGCTGGCCGATGCCCTGGGCATCCAGGCCGGTGCCCTGGAGCGCTATCTGCGCTGGGAGCTGGCCGGTCGCGTGCGCGAGGCGGCCTGGGCCGTGGCCTTGGCCGAGGGGCACACTCGGCTTGCCGAGCAAGCCTTGAGCGATGCCAAGACCCTGGCGACCCAGGTGACCCGGCGGGTCAGTGCCGGCGAGCTGGCGCGTGTGGACCTGCTGCTGGCGCAACAGGAGGCCCTGTCCCGAGAGGTCGAGCTTCAGACCGCCCGCTCCGACCTGGACCTCGCTACCCAGCGCTTCGCCCTGCTGACCGGCACGCACCGAACGCCTGTCCCGCTGGAGGAAGCGGTCGCGGCGAGCCCAGAGCTCCCCGCCGATCACCCAGGGCTTGCCGCCGCCGAGGCCAATCTGACCCAGGCCCGCGCCGAGCGGGGGCGAGCGGCCACCGAGCGCCGGTCCAATCCGACCCTCAGTCTCGGCGGCAAGCGGACCCGCGACAACCGCGATAGCGACCCCTATACCGCACTGGCCCTGGAGGTCAGCGTCCCCTTCGGTCTGGGCAGCCAGTCGGCCCCGCGGCTGGCCGAGGCTGAGCGCGGCTACACCGACAGCACGACCGAGCGCCAGCGGCTGCATCGGGAGCTCGAAACCGAGCTGGCCCTCGCGAAAACCAGCCACGCCGCAGCCCAGACAGCCCTCGCCGCGGCGCGGCGCCAGAGGGCCCTGGCCGCGGAGGCCCTGGGTCTGATGCAGCGCGGCTTCGAGCTGGGCGAAATCGACCTGGCCACCCTGGTGCGCGAACGCACCCGCGCCCGCGAGGCGGAGCTGGCCCTGGAGACCAGACGTCTGGAGCTGGGACGCGCTGCCGCCCGCCTCAACCAGGCCGCCGGAGTGGTGCCGCTGTGAGCCGGGCCGCAAACGGGATCCAACCTCCCCGCCGCCAGGGGCGCGCGAAAAGACAGAGAGCCGCCAACCGGACAACAGCCGACGGAGCCCGAATGAACAGGACCCAGACCCCCGCAGCCCGTGCCGTCGCCCTCGCGGCCTTGCTGATGCTTGCCAATGGTCCGGGACTCGCCGGGCTTGAAGACCCAGTGGCCATGACCCCCGACCAGCGGGCGGCCTTCGGTATCGAGGTGGCCGAGCCGCAGCCCGCCGGTCAGGTCCTGAGCCGGCGTTATCCGGGCCAGGTGACGGTCCCCGCGCGCCAGTTGCATGTGGTCAGCGCTCCCCTGGACGGGACCCTCACCGGACTCCTGGCGGCCGAGGGCGAGACCGTCGAGGCCGGTCAGCCCCTGGCCAGGATGCAGAGCCCCGGGCTCCTGGAGACCCAGGGGGCCCTGCTCGAGGCCCTGTCCAAGCTCAACCTGGCACGCAGCGAGCTGGAGCGCGACCGTGCCCTGTTTGCGGAGGGCCTGGCCCCCAAGCGCCGCCTGGAGGCCACCCAGGCCCAGTTCAATGAGTTGGCCACCACGGTTGACCAATGGAGCCAGCGTCTGGCCCTGTCGGGCATGCCGGACCAGGCCATCGAGGCTCTCAAACGGGACCGGCGCCTCTCCGGGACCCTCGAGGTCCGAGCGCCCATCGCCGGCGTGGTGCTGGAGCAGATGGTCGGCACCGGCCAGGCGGTCGCTGCCGCCACGCCCCTGTTCCGGATCGCCCGCCTCTCGACCCTGTGGCTGGAGGTCCATGTCCCTCTAGACGCCTTGGCGGGCGTACAGGCCGGTGCCCAGATCGTCCTCCCGCGTGAGGATATCCGCGGGCGCATCCTGGCCGTCGGGCGCCAGGTCCACGGGGAGGACCAGGGGGTGCTGGTACGAGCCGAGGTGACCGATGGAGCGGATCAGCTCCGTCCGGGGCAGTTCGTCGAGGTCCAGCTCGGATCTACAGCCAATAGGGCGGCGGCCGCGGCCGGCCAGGCGCCTGGCTGGCGCGTCCCGGCCGCGGCGGTGGTCCGCCACGCGGGTGGCACCTACGTCTTCGCCGAGCGCGCAGGCGGTTTCGTGGCCGTTCCTGTGGAACTGTTGAGCCAGGAGGAGCGCACCGCCGTAGTCGGCGGGCCCCTGACCGCGACGGACCGCATCGCCGTGACCGGTGTCGTCGCCCTCAAGGCGGCCTGGTTGG
>JBFZCW010000362.1:0-5332 GCA_041307765.1 Chromatiaceae bacterium | reverse complement strand
GGCCGTCTTTCACCTGTTCCGCCTGGCAACCGGCAAGGAAGGTATGGGCTACGGAGACTTCAAGCTGCTTGCACTGTTCGGTGCCTGGCTCGGGTGGCAGTACTTGCCGCAGATTGTGTTGGGCTCGGCCGTGGTCGGCGCCATGGTCGGCTTGGCCCTGATAGCGAGCGGGCGCCAAGGGCGCGACATCCCCATCCCCTTTGGTCCCTATCTGGCGGCGGCGGGCTGGATCGCTTTGATTTGGGGGGAGGCGATCAATCGAGCCTATGTCGGTTGGGCGGGTCTTGGCTGAGGCGATGGTGCGGGTAAGGTGTTTCGCGTTGCCCTCACCGGCGGAATCGGTAGTGGCAAGTCCACGGTGGCAAGCCTGTTTGCCGCCTTGGGGGTCCAGGTCATCGACGCCGACGCCGTCGCGCATGCCCTGACTGCGCCGGGACAACCGACGGTCAGGGAGATCGGGCGCGCCTTCGGGCCCGGCCTGGTGGACGACGCCGGTGCCTTGGACCGGGCGGCCCTGCGGCGTATCGTCTTTGCCGACGCGACGCAGCGCCGGCGCTTGGAAGCGTTGCTCCACCCGCGCATCCGCGACCGGATGATGGCGGACCTGGCGGCTGCCCAGGGTCCCTACGCCCTGTTGGTGATCCCGCTCCTGTTCGAGACCGGCCAGGCCGATCTGGCGGACCGTATCCTGGTGGTGGACCTGCCCGAGGCGGAACAGATCCGGCGGGTCCGCCTGCGCAGTGGCCTCCCGGACGCCGAGATTCGGCGCATCCTGGATGCCCAGGTGCCGCGGGACTTACGTCTCAGCGGGGCCGATGACGTGATCGACAATGCCGGACCGTGCGAGGCCCTGGCGCCCGCCGTCGAGGCCCTGCACCGCACCTATCTGGGACTGGCCGCATCCGCCTGATCTGCCCCGGCAGTCCTGGCTGGGGCACCTTGGAAGCTCAAGACCAACGACGGATATCGTCGTGACCTGTCAGGTTCTATTGGACCTTGTGCTCGGACTGCTCGTCCCCTTTTGACAATGCATAGGGGTAGCGGATGTGGCCGAAACGGATCGCCAGGACCGCGATGGCGATGATCAGTACCCCGGTCGAAGTAGCGATGATGTCCCAGGGTCCGAGGTGCTTCAGGTCAAGAATCAGGTGCCGGGCCAGTGCCACCATGGCAATGTAGAGCGGCATGCGGATCGGCAGAGCGCCCGATTCCAGGTAGACCCCGACCATGGCCAGGACCTCAAGGTAGATGAACAACAGGAGAAGGTCCGCGAGAGTGACCTCTCGGGCGACGACCATCTTCAGCACTTCCTGACCCGCTGCGACCAGGGTTGCCAGAGAGATGACGACGAGCCCGATGATCTCCAGGGTGCCCAGGGCGGACCTGCTGAAGGCGACGACGCGGGCGTTGGGTTCCTGTGTGGACACTGTGGAATCATAGCGAAACCCCGTGGCCGGAGGAAAGGAGCATTTTTGCCCTGGGGCAGGCGGCCATGCCTCCAGCTGGGCTGGGTGGTCACCGAACGGGGGCGCTGGCTGTCCGCTCGGGCGCCGCCAGGCCAGGCGGCCGATCAAGTGGACCGGGCGTCCTTGCCCGTTATGATGTTGGCCCCGGGCGCCGGCGATCCGATAGGCGTCACCCGGTACCGCGCAGGCCCCCTATGCTCGCTCCCATCGACACCGCAGACCTCATCAAGGCGCAGCTGATGACGCGCCTGCAAGAGACCGTTAACCAGATGCCCCTGTCCCTTCTGGGAGGGTTCGCCTCCCTGACGCTGGAGCTGCCGCATCTGCCCGGGGCGGCCCCGGGCCTGCCTGTACCGCACTTTCTGTTCTCCCATGCCCACCGCGAGGAGTTGCGGGCCGGGTACGGCATTGCGGCGGAGTGGCGGGCGGCGGGACCGGACCGCCTGCGGCGTCTGCGCGCCCAGGCCCTGTTGCTAAAGAGGCATTGGCACCAGTATGACCCGGATGAGACGGGCTTGGAGGGGTTCTGTTTGCTCGGCTTCGCAGCGGCCCCGGGGGCGCCGGCGCCAGACCCCGGGGGGGCTGCACCCAGAGGACTCCCGGATGCCCTGCTCTGGCTCCCTGAGGTGGCCATTCGCCGCCGCTGCGGTCAGGCAGGCCTGGTGCTGACTACGGCGCTGCCTGCGGATGTCTCTGAGGTTTTGGATCGCTGGTCGGCCTGGCTCGACCGCTTGGTACCCAGGCTTTGCTCGGGTGCCCCTGGCCCGCTCACACCGGCCTCACTGGAGCGCCGCTGGGCTCAGCCGGATCGGGAGGGTTGGGGTCTTGGCGTGGCTGCGGCCCTGGAGGCTATCGCCAGCGGACGGCTGGACAAGGTCGTGTTGGCGCGCCGGCTGTGTGTCCGGGGCCGCCGCCCTTTCGACCTGGAGCGGCTGGTGGCGGCCCTGGCCTATCTGTTCCCAGCCTGTCAGGTGGTCAAGGTTCACCGCGACGGCCAGTGCCTGGTTGCCGCTACGCCGGAGCGCCTGCTGGCTCAACGGGGCAACATGGTTGAGGTGGATGCCATCGCTGGGACAGCCGCCCGTGCCGCCGGGAGTGCCCCGGACGCGGCCCTCGGCGAGGCCCTGCGCAGTTCGCCGAAAGAATTGCATGAGCACGCACTGGTGACGGAGTCCCTTTGTGCCGCCCTGGCGCCCTACAGCCGCCGCCTGGATGTCCCGCCCCGGCCCCGGCTGCTGCGCTTGAACAACGCCCAACACCTTTGGACCCCGATTCGGGCTGAGCTGGACCCCGGCCTGGACGCCCTGGCCCTGGCCGATCTGCTGCATCCGACGCCGGCCACCAACGGTCAGCCGAGCGCCGCGGCGCAGGCCTGGCTGCGCCGGGCCGAGCCCCAGGGGCGCGGCTGGTACACCGGGGCTGCGGGCTGTCTCGACCCAGACCTCAGCGGCGAGCTCTGGGTCTTGCTGCGCTGCGCCGAAATCGACGGGGATACCGCGCTGCTGCACGCCGGGGCCGGCATCGTCGCCGGCTCTGACCCCGAAAGCGAGTGGGGGGAGACGGAGCACAAGCTCGCCGCCATGCTTACCGCCCTGCAGTTCGCCTGATGCTGACAGTGCCCGAGAACCCACACGAAGACATCGCCTGCCGCAGCCTGCGGTGGTCCCTGGCCCTGCTCGCGGGGCTCGTGGATGGCGGGCTGAGACAATTGGTCCTGTCCCCCGGATCGCGCTCCACCCCGTTAGTCCTCGCGGCACAGCACCTACCCGGCCTGGACCTCACTCCGATCCTGGATGAGCGCAGCGCCGCCTTCTTCGCTCTCGGCCTGGCGCGTGCCTCGCGTTGCCCGGTGGCGCTCCTGTGCACCTCCGGGAGCGCCGCCGGGCACTGGCTCCCGGCAGTCATCGAGGCCAGCGAGTGGGGCGATCCACTGGTTTTGCTGACCGCTGACCGCTCGCCCCAACTGCGTGGCTGGGGGGCCAACCAGACCATCGACCAGATCCGCCTCTTTGGTCCATTTGCCCGGGAGTTCCACGATCCCGGCCTGCCCCAGGCGGGTGCGGTCGCACTCAAGGCCATGCGCGCGTTAGGGCGCCGGGCGGCTGCGGTCGCCGTGGGTCCGCGCCCCGGACCCGTCCACCTCAATCTCCCCTTCCCGGAGCCCCTGGTTCCGGGCGAACGATGCGCCGACGTCCCCGAGTACCTGCCTGGACGTAGGACATCCGGGCCTGCGGCAAGGCTCAGGCAGATCCCGGACCTTGTCCCCGAGGCCCTGGCCCCGTTGCTGCAGGGGCGGGGGCTCATCTGCTGCGGCCCAGGGGAGCTGGCCGCCTGCGCCCCTGATCTGTGGCGGTGTGCCCGGGCGCTGCACCTGCCGGTGCTGACCGATCCACTCTCCGGACTGCGCTTCGGCGGCGAAGGCCCCGGGCGCATCGCCCGATATGACTCCCTGCTGCGAAACGCGACGGCGGCTGCGGCCCTCCGCCCGGACTGGGTCCTGCGCCTGGGCGCGGCCCCGGTGTCGAAGACGCTTGGGGAGTGGCTCGCTGGGGTTCCGGCCCTGCTGGTGGACCAGACGGGACGCTGGGCTGACCCAACCCACGACGCGGTTGCGCGAGTGGAGGCCGACCCCGGGGCCTTCTGTCGGTGGCTCGCAGGGGCCGGGGTGGTCGAATCGGACTTGGATTGGCTCGCCGCCTGGGAGGCGGGCGAGGGCCAGGTTGCAGCCCTCGCTGCGGACCACCTGGCCGGGTCCCCGTGGTGCGAGGCCCACCTGATCCGCGATCTCGTTGCTACCTTGCCGGCGGGAGAGGGGCTCTTTTGCGCCAACTCGCTGCCCATCCGGCAGCTCGACGCCTGGTCTGGGGCTCGGTCCGCGCCGCTGGCCGTCTTTGGCAATCGCGGGGCGAGCGGAATCGATGGCCAGGCGTCGACCCTGGCCGGGATCAACGCCGCCGGTGTCCCGACGCTTGGGCTGGTGGGGGACCTGAGTTTGGCCCACGATCTGAGTGGGCTGTTCCTGGCCAACCGACTCCGCCGCCCTCTGGTCGTTCTGAACAACGGCGGCGGCCGTATCTTCGACTACCTGCCCCAGCACGGGCTGCCCGGTTTCGAGCGACTCTGGCGTACTCCTCTCGACCTCGACCTGGGTGCACTGGCCCGTACTTTCCGGCTCGCTCATCGGCGGGTACAGGATGCCGACGGGTTCCGCCAGGCCCTTACGGCTGCCCTGGCTGCGCCGGGGACAGGCCTGATCGAGGTCGTAATCGACGCCGAGGCCAGCCGCGCCGTGCACTTGGGGTTCTGGCAGCGCGTGGTGAGAGCAGACCTGCTGGCGGGGGAGTGACGCAAACCGCGGCCGCTCGGGCCGGCGGGGACTGTTGTCTGCGACAGGCTGCGGGTCGTGTCGCGTCCTTTCCGGCGGCTACGGGAGGGTTCCCGGCGGACTCCTTTGGTATGATCGCGGCCCGAGCCCCGGGGTCACGATCGGGTGGCCGCCGGCTGGGCCTCACCCCCAGAGCAACCATCACCTTCCAGGAGTCTCTATGAATCGTCGCTTCGCTAAGGGGATCGCCATCGCCGCGACCGCCAGTATCCTGTTCACAGGCTGTGCCACTGACGGCACCATGACCGAGACCGGCAAGGGGGCCACCATCGGCACCCTCGGCGGCGCGGCCCTGGGGGCGGCCATCGGCTCCTTCGGCGGCAACGCCGGCCGCGGCGCCCTGATCGGCGCCATCGGCGGTGCCCTGGCCGGCGGCATGGTGGGCGCTTACATGGAGAACCAGCGCAAGGACTTCGAGAAGGCGTTGGCCGCGGAGATCGCCAGCGGCGCCATCCGGGTGGAGAAACTGCCCAATGACCAG
>JBFZCW010000361.1:0-4458 GCA_041307765.1 Chromatiaceae bacterium | reverse complement strand
CCGCACCACAACTCCCCGGGGGCGCCGGGCTCCAGGGCCCAGATGAGCCGGGTGCTCCAGCGCAGTTCCAGGCCGCGTATGGGGTCCTTGTCCTCGAACCCCTCTGGCTTGGGCGGGTACGTTGGGACCGGGGCCTCGGCCCAGGTCTCGCCGCCGTCCTCGGAGCGCCTGAGCTTGACCCCGAAGTGGCCTAGGTCCAGGGCCGCATGGATGCGCCGACCGCCGGGCTCCGGCAGGACCAGGTTCACCGGGTCGCCGAGGAGCCAGGAGCGGGTGATGCGCCAACGCCCATCCCCCTCCAGCTCGCAGCGAAACAGCCCCTTGCCCGTAGCCACCAACAACCGCTCTGCCATATCAGCCTCCGGAAAGGGCCTGAACCACGAAGATGTTGTCGCCTTCCTGGACAGGGTCGGTCAGGCCGACCCTGTCACGGATTAACTCGTGATTGAGGAAGATCGCCACATGCTTGCGCAGGGCGCCCTGGTCGTCGAGGACATAGCCGCGCACAACTGGGTTGGCATCGAAATAGCGCTCTAGTACCAGTCGCACCGTATCCCCCTCGACCGATGCATCCGGGGTCTCCACATGGCGGCGCAGATTGGGAGTGAAGCTCAAGGTCGTCATGGTTGCCATCCGAATGCCGTCCCGTGCTCGCTGCCACAACTGTGGCCCATGGCAGACCCACCTTCAACCCAGGGCTAGCGGGTGATTCCGGATCGGCGCACACGGTGTCTGGGGAGCCTCGTTGGGACGGAAGTAAGGCCCAATCGGCATCGGATCGCAGGCAGCTCGACGGGCGCTTACAACACCCAACGAAGACTTGGCCAAAAAAAAGCCCCGCCGGGGCGGGGCTTTTTTCGTCTTGGCTCGGATTACCGGGCTATCCGATCGCAGCGACCGGCCGGCCTTTACATCATCCCGCCCATGCCACCCATGCCACCCATGCCACCCATGCCGCTCATGTCCGGGCCGGCGTCCTTCTTGGCCTCCTCGGCCACCATGCACTCGGTGGTGATCATCAGGCCAGCCACGGAGGCCGCATTCTGCAGGGCAAAACGGGTGACTTTGGTAGGGTCGAGGATGCCCATGGCGACCAGGTCCCCATACTCGCCGTTGGCGGCGTTGTAGCCGTAGTTGCCCTCGCCCTCGACCACATTGCGCAGGACAACAGAGGGCTCCTCCCCGGCATTGGCGACGATCTGCCGCAGGGGCTCCTCCATGGCGCGGCGGGCGATGGTGATGCCGACGTCCTGGTCGTGGTTGGCGCCGGTCAGCCCCTTGATCTTGGTCAGCGCGCGCACCAGGGCCACGCCGCCGCCGGGGACTATGCCTTCCTCGACCGCCGCGCGGGTGGCGTGCAGGGCGTCTTCGACGCGCGCCTTCTTCTCCTTCATCTCGATCTCGGTGCTGGCACCGACCTTGATGACGGCCACACCGCCGGCGAGCTTGGCCAGGCGCTCCTGGAGCTTCTCGCGGTCGTAGTCGGAGGTGGTCTCTTCGACCTGCTGGCGGATCTGCTCGCAGCGGCTCTTGATGTCGACCTCGGAGCCGGCGCCATCGATCAGGGTGGTCTCGTCCTTGGTGACTTGGACTTTCTTGGCGTTGCCCAGCTCGTTGAGGGTCGCCTTCTCCAGGGATAGGCCGACCTCCTCGGCAATCACGGTCGCCCCGGTGAGGATGGCGATGTCCTGCAGCATGGCCTTACGCCGGTCGCCGAAGCCCGGGGCCTTGACCGCACAGACCTTGATGATGCCGCGCAGCGTGTTGACCACCAGGGTAGCCAGGGCCTCGCCCTCGACATCCTCGGCGACGATGAGAAGCGGCCGCCCAGACTTGGCGACGGCCTCCAGCACCGGCAGCAGGTCGCGGATGTTGGAGATCTTCTTGTCGTGGATCAGGATGTAGGGGTCTTCCAGCTCGACGTTCTGGCTCTGCTGGTTGTTGATGAAGTAGGGGGAGAGATAGCCGCGGTCGAACTGCATGCCCTCAACGATATCCAGCTCGTTGTGCAGGGCGGTGCCCTCCTCAACGGTGATAACCCCCTCCTTGCCGACCTTGCCCATGGCCTCGGCGATGATCTCGCCGATGGACTCGTCGGAGTTGGCGGATATGGTGCCGACTTGGGCGATGGCCTTGCTCTCGGCGCAGGGCTTGGACATCGCCTTGAGTTCTTCGGTGACCGCAATCACGGCCTTGTCGATACCGCGCTTGAGGTCCATGGGGTTCATGCCGGCGGCCACGGCCTTGAGGCCCTCGCGGACCATGGCCTGGGCCAGGACGGTGGCAGTGGTGGTGCCATCGCCGGCGACGTCGCTGGTGTGGGAGGCGACCTCCTTGACCATCTGAGCGCCCATGTTCTCGAACTTGTCCTTGAGTTCGATCTCCTTGGCCACGGACACGCCGTCCTTGGTCACGGTGGGGGCACCAAAGGACTTCTCCAGCACCACATTACGGCCCTTGGGGCCGAGCGTCACCTTGACGGCATTGGCCAAGATATTGATGCCGTTCATCATGCGGATGCGGGCGTCGTCTCCGAATCGTACGTCTTTTGCGGTCATAGAATTTTCCAAACAATCAGTGGGTAAGGGCAGTCTGTGGTGACGGTCGTGGGCTCGGAGGGCATGCGGTCCCAGGGTTGTCGCCCAACCGTTGTGCCCTGCCCCCGACGACGCGATAAGGTGTCAGTCCCAGGCCGTTCAGGACTCGATGACGCCCATGATGTCTTCTTCGCGCATGACGAGGTACTGCTCGCCCGCAATCTTGACCTCGGTCCCCGAATACTTGCCGAACAGGACCCGGTCGCCGACCTTCACGTCCAAGACGCGCCGATCACCGTTTTCGAGGATCTTGCCGTTGCCGACGGCCAGGACCTCACCTTCGACGGGCTTCTCGGCGGCGGAATCAGGGATCACGATCCCACCGGGGGAGGTGCGTACCTCCTCGATCCGGCGGACGACGACGCGGTCATGCAGAGGGCGGATATTCATGCAGGGTCTCCTTGAGCTTGCATTAAGGATGGGGTGCCGCGAACCTGACCGATATGGTCAAGACCGCAGGGAAGAGGGAGTCTGTTAGCACTCAGGCCAGGGGAGTGCCAATGATAGGGGCAAAGACCAGGCTGTCAACCTGCGTGGCGGTCAGCCGCTTGCCCGGAGGCAGAATTCTTCTGGACGCGGCTACCGGTCCCGCTCCCGCCGGAACTTCCCTTCGATCACACGAGGCCCGGGCCCGGTCTGAGGTTTGGGATGCACCGGGATCACCCGGACGAAGCGCAGAATCAGCAAGCGCCGCAGCGGCGGAACCAGGAGCAGAAAGCCGAGTGCGTCGGTGAGAAACCCGGGGAGCAACAGCATGACCCCAGCAATCAGGAGCAGAGCTCCGTCTAGGACCTCGATTGCCGGCACCTCGCCTTGATCGACCATCTCGCGCACTCGCAGCAGGACGGAGAACCCCTGCACCCGTACCAGAAAGGTACCGATGACGGCGGTCAGGATGGAGAGGCCAATGGTCGGTAGGGCCCCGATCACGGAGCCGACCTGGATAAGCAAATATAGCTCCAGCAGGGGGACGCCGACGAAGAGCAGAAGAAATAGCAGCACTCGCGGGGTCTCCTTGTCTGGACGCGGAACCCAGGCGCGAGGCGTAAGGTCCCAACGTTGATGCCGAAAGCTTACCCTCGGTAGCAATGGCACCGGGCCCTGTCCCCTGGGAAAGTCGAGGTCTGAGCGGGCTTTTTCAATCCCGGCCGGCATCAAGTACGCTATGCACCCTGCCAGACGAACGGTGTCGAGTCGCACGACATGAGCGCGGAAGTCCTGATCGCCCTCTGCACCTGCCCGGACTCAATCGTCGGCGAACGCATCGCCAACGCCCTGGTGAGCGAGGGGCTGGCGGCCTGCGTCAATTTGCTGCCTGGAATCACCTCCGTCTACCTGTGGAAGGGTGAGGCCCAACGCGACTCGGAGGTCCTGCTGATGGTAAAGACCACGCAGATACGTCTCCCCGAGTTGACGGACCGCGTGCGCCAGCTTCACCCTTACGAGCTGCCCGAGGTCATCGCGGTACCCGTCAGCGGCGGCCTCCCCGACTATCTTCAATGGGTCATCACATGCACCTCACCAGACGCCTGATCCTGCTGCTCGCGACCCTCGCCGCCCTGACGGCCTCGTCAACACTACGGGCGGAAGAGGACTTCCTACAGCCGGACCAGGCCTACCGCATCTCTGGGGCGACGACGGGTCCCGAGGCTATCGCGGTGTCCTGGGACATCGCCGACGGCTACTACATGTACGCGCCCAAGATCCGCCTGCGCAGCCTGACGGAGGGGATCGAGATTGGCGCCCTGGAGCTGCCGGAGGCGAAGGTCAAGCAAGACGAATTCTTCGGTGAGGTAAAGATCTATCGTGGACGAGTCACGGTCCCGGCCACGCTCAAGCGCGCACCGGGGAGCGACGCCAT